>CAYWSG010000016.1:0-46748 GCA_964461055.1 uncultured Enterobacteriaceae bacterium
CCGAGTTCTACCGCCTGCTCGAGCGCCACGCCCTCGAGCCGGGCATGTTCAAGGGAGCCCGTCACGCCTGAGGAGCCGCCTCGTGCCCGGCGGCTTGCATCGCTCGCCGGCCCCCTGACGAGCCCGACGGGCGCGGGGCCGGCCGCCCGGGCTCGTTTCGGCTTCCGGGAATCCTCGGGTATATTCAGCGCCAAATGCCCTCGCCGGCGCGCCCGGCAGGGTCTCGAAGGGAGGCTCATGCAAGCGACGCAGATCCGCCAGAAGGACGGAGTCTTCTACTTCGTCAACTACCCTGCCAAGGAGCTCCTGGCAAAGGTGCGCTTCATCAGCCGCTTCTACGGCGACGGCGAGGAAATCGCTCCCAGCCGGGTGTCGGAGGATGACGACATTGCGCAGTTCATCGCCAAGATCGAGCGCAATGACCAGGCCTTCCAGCGCGCCGTCTCGAAAAGCAAGGTCCGCCAGCTCAAGAACTTCTACGAGACGGCCGTCTCGCAGCCGCCCATTCCGGGCACGGTGCTGCTCTTCACGTCCGAGCGGCTGAACTTCCGTCCGAGCGGCGAGGGCGGCCAGGGATCGATCAGCGAGCCCTCGTCCAAGTTCCTCATCATCGACGGGCAGCACCGGCTCGCCGCCCTGCGCTTCTACCTCCACGAGCGCCCGGAGGACGCCGCAACGATCAACGTCCCGTGCATCATCTTCGATGGGCGGAGCGAGGACTTCGCCACCGAGATGTTCGTCATCATCAACTCGACGCCCACGAGGATCAACAAGAGCCACCTCGTGGACCTCTACGATCGCGTGTCCTTCGCTGCGCCGGACCGCAAGTTCGCGGCACGCCTGGTGGAGAAGCTCTACGTGGAAGGGGACAGCCCGCTGCGCTACCGCATCAATCGCCTTGGCGGGCGCAGCCAGCGCGACAAGTGGGTGCTGCAGGCGGAGCTCTTCAACGAGCTGCACCGCTGGGTGCGCGGGCGCTGGCGCTCCATCCAGCTCGCCGGCGGCAGCGCGAAGGAGGTGCCGCGCTACTACGGCATCATCCGCGACTTCTTCAAGGCCGCGCGCGCCGTCTTCGGCGACGCGGTGTGGGGCAAGGACAACTACATGGTCACCAAGCCCGTCACCATCAAGGCGATGGTGCGGGTCTGCGCCGACCTTGCCCGCGAGGACGCCGAGCCGGAATCGGGGCGCGTCGCGCGGTGGGAGCAACGGCTGAGCCCCTGGTCGGAAATGGCGCGCCAGTTCCGCGACGAAGGGTTCTACGAGCGCTTCCCCGCCAAGGGCGAAGTGGAGCGCGTGGCCCGGGTCCATCGGGAGCTCGCCAAGGCCGCGGGAATCGAGATCGGCAAGAAGGGGTAGTCAGGAGGCGCCGGTCAGGCGCTCGATCTCCCCGGGCGTCAGCCCGATCTCGGCGAGGATCGCTCGGGTGTGCTCCCCTACAGCGGGGATGGCGTCCATGCGCGGCTCCATGCCGGCTATGTTGAACGGCGGCTTCAGGGCGTCGATGGGACCGGCCGAGCTCTGGACCTGGGTCCACCGGTCCCGTGCCTCGAGCTGCGGGTGCGACCAGAACCCCTGCATGTCATTCAGCCGGGCGTTGGCGATGTCGGCCGCCTCGAGGCGCGCCAGGACCTCTTCGCTCGTCAGGCGCGAGAACACCTGCCCGATCTCCGCCTGCATGGCTGCGCGGTTCTGCAGCCGGGCCGGGCCGGAGGCGAAGCGAGGGTCCTCGGCAAGCCGGGGCTGCTCGAGCACGACCTCGCAAAAGCGAGCGAATTCGCGCTCGTTCTGGATGCTGAGGAACACCGTCCCGCCGTCGCCTGCCCGGAAGGGACCATAGGGCACGATGGTGGCGTGATACGCCCCCGAGCGGGGCGGCTGGACGCCGCCGTAGGCGGTGAAGTAGGCCGGAAACCCCATCCATTCACCGAGCGACTCGAACATGGTGATGTCGAGCGTCGCCCCTTCGCCTGTGCGCTCGCGGCGCAGCAGCGCGGCGAGGATCGAGGAAAACGCATACATGCCGGCGGCAATGTCGGCGACGGGGATTCCGGCTTTCGAGGGCGCTTCCGGCGTGCCGGTCACCGACAGCAGCCCCGCCTCGCACTGCACGAGCAGGTCATAGGCCTTCTTCGCCGCGTAGGGTCCCTGCGGGCCGTATCCGGAGATGCCGCACCAGACGAGCCGCGGAAAGCGCGCCCTGAGCGGCTCCGCGCCAAGGCCGAGGCGCTCCACGGCGCCGGGCGCAAGGTTCTGCAGGAAGACGTCGGCCTTGGCGATGAGCTTCTCCAGGACCGCTTTCGCTTCGGGGCGCTTCACGTCGAGCGCCAGGCTTTCCTTGGAGCGGTTTACCCAGACGAAGTGCGACGAAAGGCCTTTCACCGCCCGGTCGTACCCCCGGGCGGCGTCTCCGGTGCCGGGGCGCTCGATCTTGATGACCCGGGCGCCGAGCTCGGCGAGCTGGCGGGTGGCGAACGGGCCGGCGATCACCTGCTCGAGAGAGACCACCGTAATGCCGTCGAGGGGCCTCATTGGAGGTTCATGTTGTCAAAGCGTCGTGCAGGGCAGGATAGGGCGCGGCGGCGTGTGGAGCCGCAGCCTGTCGCGAAGCATTCTAAGGGCAGTCGCCGAGCAGACTATGGCGCCAGCGACCAAGGTTCGCAATGCTGCAACCTGTTGATTCGGTAAAGGAAGCGCCTCGTTGAGGGGCGAGCGGGCGCCTTGGCGCACGGCTTGGCGTAGTCCTGCCAGACTACGCATCGCCGTGGACCTTTCTGCGCGGGGGTCGCATCATGCCTACCTGTACGTAGCCCAACCGCTACGTACGGAGAGCGGCAGCCAGCACACTGTCATCAGCCCCACGTCGGCGCGCAACCGCCGAACAGCAGGGCCAGACAAAGCGTAGCGGCCGTTTCTCGGCCGGTGGCCAGCACACTGCTATCAGCTCCACGCCGGCGCGCAACCGCCGGACAGCAGGGCCAGGCAACGCGCAGCAACCAGCCAGGCGTAGTACGAAGCACGGAGGGCACGGCTGAAAGGTCGTGCCCTCTTTTTTGCTGCGCGGGGCCCATGGTACCCGGCGGTGGTGCCCAAGCTATCGCCGCAGTCCGCTGTACGCTGTCGCGATTTCCGGAAATTCTTCGACGATCGCAGCGACGTCGCGTCGGAACGTCACCCCCTCAAGTCGCCCGCTGGGCCGCCGCCTCGGCGCCCAGACGCCGTTTGACGACGAGCTGGGCCGCTGCCACGACGGCGAGCAGCGCAAGCCCGCTCGCGTCGGTCAACAGGCCGGGCTTGATGAGGCACAGGGCAGCGACGACGAGTAGCGCGCGCTGCCACATGGACGCGAGCGTGAAGAGCCAGCCGAAAAAGCCGGCGGCGAGGCACACTACGCCGATTGACGCCGACAGCACCGACCAGAGGACGAACGGCCATTCGCTTGCCCAGTCCTTGACCACGAGCAGCAGCGCCGGCTCGTAGACGAACATGAACGGAACGATGTAGGCAGGTGCGGCAGCGCGCATGGCGGCGAACCCGGCCTGCCACATGCCCGTCTTGGCAAGGCCGGCAGCAGCGAAAACGGCCAGCGCGACCGGCGGCGTGATCGCCGACAGAATGGCGAAGTAGAGGGCGAACATGTGAGCCGCGGGCGTGACCGCGCCCAGCTTGATGATGGCCGGCACGAGCAGCGCGACCATCATGATGTACGCCGGGGTCGTCGGCATTCCCATGCCGAGGATGATGCCCGCCATGGCAGTCAGGACAAGGGCGAGGACCAGCGACTCCTGGGACAGCCCGACCACCATCTGGGTGAAGACGATACCGAGGCCCGTAATCGTCACGCACGCGATGACGATGCCTGCGCAGGCGCACGCCATGGCGACGGCAAGGGTATTGCGGGCCCCGTCGTGCAGCGCTTCCAGGACCGTGCGCCACGTGATTCCGATCCGCGTCTGGGCACGCAGCAGGGCGAGCGGAAGGCACGACAGGGCTCCCGCGAGCGCACAAAGCGGCGCGGAATACCCCATGAGCAGGCCGGCCAGGACGATAAGGATCGGAATGAAGAGATGCCCGCGCGCCAGCATTACGGCGGCGAACCGCGGCAGCTCCGACTTCGGCACCCCGGCGAGTTTGTAGCGCTTGGCCTCGAAGTGCACGGCCGAGAACACCGAGAGGTAATAGAGCATCGCTGGCACGATCGCCCAGAACGCCACCTGCGCGTACGGCACGGCGAGGAACTCGGCCATCACGAAGGCGGCGGCGCCCATGATGGGGGGCATGATCTGACCGCCGGTCGAGGCGACGGCCTCCACCGCGGCCGCGAAAGGCGGGCGAAAGCCGGTGCGCTTCATGAGCGGAATCGTGATCGGCCCGTCGACCATGACGTTCGCCACGGCGCTTCCCGAGACGGTACCAAAAAGGCTCGAGCTCACCACGGCCACCTTGCCGGGCCCGCCCGCCGTATGCCCGGTGATGGACATCGAAAAGTCCATGAAGAGCTGTCCCGTGCCGCTTCGCTCCATGAAGGCGCCGAAGAGCACGAAGAGCATGACGTAGGAGGCGGAGACGCCGAGCGTCGAGCCGAAGATGCCCTCCGTGGAGAGGTACACCTGCTCCATGAGGACCGGGAGCGTGACGTGCGTGTTGACTGCGTAGGCGAGGAAGCACAGCGCGGTGAGGGGCAGCGCCCAGCCGATGACCCGCCGCGTGCCCTCCAGCACCACGAGCGTCGCGACTACGGCCCAGAACTTGTCGGCGAGGGTGAGCTCGTCGATGTAGATGATGCGGTTGGTGTAGTACTCGTAGTTGAGGAAGATGTGCAGGACGATGCCGAGGCCGCCGATGAGGAAGAGCCCGTCGATCGTTCGCGAGACCCACCCGCCCTCCTTCCGCAGCGGGTAGAGCAGGAACACGAGCGTCGTGGCGAACATCAGGTGCGTCCCGCGGAAGATGAGCGCCTCCGGCGGGCCGAACGCGGCCACGTACATGTGGTAAAGCGACATCGCGACGGCAATGATGCCGACGACGACTTTCAGCACCGTCGCGCGTGGGGCGACTGCCGCTTTTTCCTCTTCCACGCCTCCTCCTCAAGAAAGCACGGGGCGGTGTGTCCGCCCCGTGGCTTCCATGCCGTGCGTCAGATCGCGCCGGCTTCCTTGTAGTACTTCAGCGCGCCCTTGTGGAAAGGCACGCCGATGTCGAGCGCCATGTCCTTCGGCGTGATGCTGCCGATCGCCTTGACGATCGCCGCCATGGCGGGGATGTTGCTCGCCATGGTCTTGGTCATCTGATAGACCGTGTTTTCGGGCAGATCGCAGGCGGCCACGATGTGCGTGGAGTAGCCGATGACCGGGACGTCGCGATCCTGGTTCGGGTACGTGCCGGCCTTGATGATGAGCTTGTTGTAGCCGGCGTTCGTCTTCTTCAGCGCATTCATGGTCTTGTCGTCGACCGGGACGAGCTTCACGTTGCGCGCGCTCGCAAGGTCCATGACCGCCGAGGCCGGCGCCGTCGTGCCCAGCGTGAAGACCTGGACGTGGCCGTCCTTCATCATGCCGACGGCGTCTGTGTAGCCGGCCTGGAAGTTCGCCTTGCTGAGCGAGTCGTAGCTCATGCCGTTCAGCTTGAGCACCGTCTCGGTGAGGACTTCGGCCGTATTGCCCTTGGGCTGGGTGACGAGCGCCTTGCCCTTGAGGTCGGCGAAGCTGTTGATGCCCGAATCGGCCAGCGCGACGACCTGGAAGTACTGCGGGTAAAGGTTCGCGACCTGACAGACCTTCGTGACCTTCTTTTTGTACGGAGCGCGGCCCTCGAGGCCGTCGACGGTGGTGCTGGAGTTGGCGATGCCGATCTGCGCCTTGCCGGCGTCGACGCCGAGCACGTTGGCCACGCCGGCACCCGGCGTCTGGGTGATGCTCAGTCCCGGAATCGCCTTCTCCCACATCCCTTTCAGCGCGCCGCCCAGGGGAATCCACGAGCCGCCTTGCGGCCCGGTCATGAACGTGACTTGCTGCGCTGCGGCAGGGGCGGCGAAAAGCGCGCTGACCGCGAGTGCCAGCAGGGGCTTCTGGACTTTCATCTTTCCTCCTCGTTGGAATCGGTCGATCCGATGCGGGAGGAATAATAGCGTAGCCGACCGCCTAGGGCGTGGCCCACATGCGAAGGAGGTTGTGATAGACGGCGGTGAGCGACACGAGCGCGGGGTCGCCGGGTCGCGCGTCGCCCAGGGCGACAATCGCCATGTCGAGGTCGAAGAGGAGGGCGCGCTGGGCGTCGTGGCGCACCATGCTCTCGATCCAGAAGAAGCATGCGAGGCGCGCGCCGCGGGTCACCGGGGTCACGCGATGGCGGCTCGTGCCGGGGTAGAGCACCATGTCGCCCGCCGGCAGCTTCACCCGCTGCATGCCGTACGTGTCCTCGACGACCAGCTCGCCGCCGTCGTAGTCCTCGGGCGGCACGAGGAACAGGGTGGCCGAGAGGTCCGTGCGGAACCGCTCGCCGCTCGGCGGATGGAAGCGGATCGCATTGTCGACGTGGCTGCCGAAGTCCATGCCGCCGCGATAGCGGTTGAAGAGCGGCGGGTAGATGCGGCGCGGAAGCGCCGCGGCAAAGAAGAGCGCGTTGCGCCTCAGCGCCTCGAGGACCACGTCGCCCAGCTCGCGGGCGGCGGCGCAATCCTCGGGGAGCTGCTCGTTGCGCTTCACCTGGGAAGACTGGTGCCCCGCGGTGGCGCGGCCGTCCGCCCACGGGGCGTCGTCGAGCCGCTCGCGCACGCGAACGAGCGACTCGGCTGACAGGACGCCGGGGACGTGAAGGAGCATGGCTAGAACCTGTATACCAGCGTGGCGTAGGCCTGTCGCGGTATCCCGGGCTTCACGTGCGCGGGATGCGAGGACTCGTAGTACTCCTCGGCAAACAGGTTCTGGACATTGAGCCGCAGCTCGTAGCGCCTCTGCACATAGGCGAGCGTCGCGTCCCAGCGCGTGTACCCGGGAATCAGGGTCGTGTTCGTATCGTTGGCGAAGTAGCTGCCGATGCGGTAGACCCCGCCGCCCACTTCCCAGTGCTCGGCGAAGCGCCACGTGGTCCACACGTTGGCCGCTTTCTCCGCGACGAAGGCCGGCTGGTTGCCGACGTTGCCGGTCCCGGGCGACTCGGTGATCCGCGCGTCCATGAGCGCGACGCCGGCGAACACGTCCCAGGTGGGCGTAATGCGCCCGGCGACGCCAAGCTCCAGGCCATCGATCCGGCGCGCGCCTTCCAGCACGAGGCTCGGTCCCCCGGCGGGGTCCGCGACGCGCTCGTTGGTCTTCTCGTTCCTGAACGCCGCGGCCGTGAGGCTCAGCCGCCGAAGGGGCGTCCATTTGCCGCCGATCTCCCAGCTACGCACCTTTTCCGGCTTGACGTCGGCGCTGTTCTCCGCGAGCGTGCCGAACTCCGCGGACGGCGAGAACGCCGTGCCGTACGACACGTAGTATGACTGCGCGGCGCTCGGCTGCCAGATGAGCCCGGCGCGCGTGCTGGTCACCTTGTCGGTCCTAGAGAGCGAGGTCGTGCCGGCCGGCGTGCGCGAAGTGCCGATGATCTGGTCGTTCGTCTGCTCGACGCGAAAGCGATCCCAGCGCAGGCCGACCACCGCCTTCCACTGCGGCGAGAGCTCGAGCTGGTCCTGCGCGTAGAAGGCGAGCGACTTCGCCTTCGATTCGAGCTTCGCCTGGACCGTCTTGCCGAAGGGGGCGCCCTCGTCGTCCGGATCGGGATCGGCGAGATTCACGAGGTGCGAGGTTTCCGTGAGACCCGGGAAGGCATAGGTCTTGCGGTCGATGTCCTCGCGGCCGATCTCCACGCCGCCGAGAATGGTATGTGCGATCGTTCCAGTCTGCGCCCGCCACACGGCCTCGGTCTGGTTGATGAGCGAGCCGTTGTCCTCGAGGCGCGACTTGCGATCGTTGCGTCGCACGCTGATCGCCGAAAGCGGCGTGCCGATCACCGGGGCGCTCGCCCCCGTGCGCAACCTCGGCGCCGTGACCTCGTTGTCGCGCTTGTACTTCGCCCACATGAGGGTGTTGCGCAACGTCAGCCCCTCATTCACCTGATGCGAGATCCGCAGCGTCGCGATGTGGGTATCGAGATCGTCGTAGTCCTGCGACGGGAAGCCGTAGAAGTTGCCACGCGACACGTCGGCCGGCTCGCCGAAAAGCTGCGGTATCCCGTAGTCGGGGACGTCGCGGGATCGCAGATACTGGTACCCGATCGTCACCTCCGTGGCCGTGCCGATGCCGAAGCCGACGCTCGGGGCGACGCCGAAGCGGCGTTGCTCGACGAAATCCCGGTAGCTCTCGTTGTCCTGGATCATCGCGTTCAGGCGCACGGCGCTCGTCTCGCCGAGCGGCACATTGAGATCCGCCGTCGCGCGCTTGAAGGCGTCGCTGCCGAGCGTGAGCCCGGCCTCGTTGCGCGAGAGAAGGCCGGGGGCCTTCGTCACCTGGTTGATGACCCCGCTCGGCGAGCCGCGGCCGTAGAGAAGCGACGAGGCGCCCTTCAGGACCTCGATCGCCTCGAGGTTGAAGGTGTCGCGGAAGTACTCGCCCTTGTCGCGGATGCCGTCGACGAAGATGCTGCCGCGCGCGTCAAAGCCGCGCAGGCGCGGTCCGTCGCCCATCTGCCCGCCCTCGCCGGCGAAGAAGGTGATGCCGGTGACGTTGCGCAGCGCGTCCTGCAGCGTGAAGGCGTTCTGGGACTGGAGCAGCTCCTTCGGCAGCACGGTGACCGTCTGCGGCACGTCGCGCAGCGGCGTGTCGGTTCGGGTGGCGGTGCTGGACGATTCGGCGCGATACCGCGGCGCCTGGGTCGCCCTCACGTCGACCTGCGGCAACTGCTGCTCGGCGCTTGTCTGGGCCAGCGCGGCCTGCGGCGCGCAGAAGGCCATCATCACGGCCGCGGCGAGCGGCCGGTGTCGGAATTGATGCATGCTTCCTCCCTATGGTGACGATCGCGAGACTGCAGATCGCTGGCTGCCGGAGGGTCGCTGGCTTTTCTGCGTGGTTGAGAAAGAGCGGCGCCGGGGCCTGCGGTTGGCAAGCCACAAGTAGACGCCGGTGACGGAGAAGAGCGCGGGCAGCAGCCCCGCTATGAAGATGGCCGTGCGTCCGGGGGCCCCGAACGCTTCGCCGGTATGCAGGGGGAACTGCCATCCGATGTAGACGTCGCCCGCACTTCCCCGGGTGACATCGCGCAGCCCCACGATGCCTGCATCGCGCATCGAGACGTAGACGAAGCGATCGCCGCGCGCGTTGGCGTCGCCCGGGGCGGCCATGCGCACCCTGTAGACGCCTTTTTCACGTATCGCGGAAATGGAGTGCGCCTGTGAGCCAGGCAGCGCGGCTTGGGCGGCTTCGAGGGCGTTCGCGAAGCCGGTGGCCGGCGCGGCGACAGGATCGTCGGGCAGCGCCCGCTCCGGCGCCGGCGTAACGGGCGAGAAGAAGTCCACGACGCTCGTCACGGGCTGGCGCAGCCCGAGGTAGATCCCGGACACGCAGAGGACCGCGATCACCACGACGCTCGCCATGCCGACGCTGCGATGCAGGTCGAGAAAGAGCCGCTTGATGCCCACATCCGCGCGCACCCGGAAGGCGGCGCGCAGCGCGCCGGCCTGCTTGAGGGAGAGATAGATGCCCACGAGGCTGAGGGCGAGCCAGATGGCGCCGACGGCGGCGACCGCCCAGTGACCGGCGCGTCCGAGGAGCAGATCGTGATGGATCCCGTGCACGAGCGGCACGAAGCCCCGCCGATCGAACGTCGCCTCCCCGCGCGTGCGGGTGCCGGTGATCGATCCCGTGTACGGGTCAACGTGGACCATGCTCGGCGAATGGCGCAGACGTGCGCCCGGGCCTTCACTCGCCGCTGCTCCCCGATTTGCGAGCGTCAGCGTCCAGGCCCGCGCGGGGTCGGAAGAAGGGGTCACGCGGCTCACCACGGCCTTCGGATAGCGGGCTTCAACGCGCGCCACCAGCTCGTCGACGCCCAGGCGCGTCTCGCGCGGCGTCACCTCCAGGATGTCGGCGTTCAGCCAGCGGTCGACGTCGTCACGAAGCACGAGCACGCTGCCGGTCAGGCCGCAGACGACGACGAGCGCGGCGGCGATGATGCCGCTCCAGCGATGCACGAGCACGAAAATGCGATGGCCCATCAGGCGACCCTCATGCGCAGCGCGCTGCGGCGCGTCCACCAGTAGCCGCCGATGAGGACGGCGAGAACCGCGAGCTGAGCGGCGAGCGACTGGACGGTGGGGTAGAGGCCGATCAGGGGCACGGGGTCAAAGTCGAGACCGCTAGCGCGGACGAGGCCGGCTTCCTGAAGCGCCGCCACGCCGTGCCCGGTAAAGACGACCGCCAGGACCCCGAGCAGCGCGGAGGTGGCGCCAAAGAACGTCCCCAGAGGAAGCCGCACGCTGTACTTGAAAATCACGATCCCGATGCCGGCGAGGAGGAGCGCCGCCGCGAGCGCGCCGCCGACGACGGGACCGCGGGCAGCGTCGCCCGCCTGCGCCCAGAGCGCCTGGTAGAAGAGCACGATCTCGAACATCTCGCGGTACACGGCAAGGAACGACACCGCCGCCATCGCCCAAAGCGTGCGCCGGGCGAGCGCCTGGCCGACCTGCGCCTTGATGAAGCGGCTCCAGGCCTCGGCGTACGACTTTCCGTGCAGCCACCAGCCCACGTAGAGCAGCATCGCAGCGGCGAGGAGCGCGGTCACCCCTTCGGTGATTTCGCGGTTGGCGCCGGAAATTTCCACGGCGTAGGTGGCGACGAGCCAGGTGGCGCCGCCGAGGAGGAGGGCGGCGATCCAGCCGGCATGGACCCAGGGCAGCGCATCGCGCCGGCCAGTCTTGACAACGAACGCGATGATGGCGCCGAGCACGAGGATCGCCTCGAGGCCTTCGCGGAGGAGGATGACGAGCGAAGCCGTGAAGGCCGTCGCCTCCGAGAGGCCGTCCTCCCCGAGCGTTTCCTGGGCTGCGGCAAGAAGCGCGTCCAGGTCCTGTCCCTTGGTCTTCAGGTCCTCCAGTGGCGCGCCGCTCTCGATGTCCGCGCGGAACGCGAGCATCCGGCGCTCGATATCGCGCATGAGGCCGGCATCGACGTTGGCGAGCGCGGCCTCCACAAGCTCGAAGCCTTCGAGATACGCGGTAATGGCTGCGTCGCGGGCCACGGCGCGCTCGCCGCGCGCATAGGCATCCGAGGCTTCCGCGAGCTTCTGCCGGGAGAAGGCGAGCGGTGCCGGACGGAGGACCTGCGGGTGGGCGCGCAGGTAGTCCTGCACTCTTGCGGCCTCTGCGCCGTGCCGCTCGCTGATCTCGTTGGTCGAGATCGTCGCCACGGGTGCGAGATCCGCGAACAGCGAACGGCCCGCGCCGGCGTCCCAGGCTCGCGCGCCTTCCTGGACTCGCTCCGACGGGATTCCGATGCCGGCGACGAAGAATGCGAGAGCCCAACGCTCCTGGTCGGAGAACTGCCGGAACGAGGGCATCGAAGTGCCCTCGACGCCCAGGGTAATCGTGTTGTAGAGGCCGTAGATGCTTCTCTGCGCCATGCGATCCAGGTCGTGGAAGTTCGAAGGCGGCGGCTCGAGGCCCGTCGCCGCCGGCCCGTTTCCTTCGCCGCTTGCGCCATGGCAGGTTGCGCAGTGCTGCGCATAGAGCTCGGCCCCGCGCGCGAGATCGGGCGCAACGCGCGGCGCGAGCTTCAGCTGGTAGGCCTCGACGATTGCCCAGCGCAGGCCCGCGCTTGCCGCGGCGACGCTGGCGGGGGTCGCTTTCTCGGCGACCAGGCGCGACAGCGCATCGGAGGCCGACTCGAGCTCGGCCTTGCGCGGATGGGCCGGAAGTGCCGCCAGCCGCGCCGCCACCTGGCCGGTGAACTCCACCATCTCGTTGTACTCGTCGGCGTTCTTCACGCGCCCGTCCTCGACAGCCTCCGGATAGTCGACGCCGATGTAGTCGAGGAGATGCAGAATCGTCTGCGCCTCCTGAGCTGCCGCGGCGGGCACGAAGCAGGCGAGGAGGACCAGGGCGACGAGCGTTCGCATTCAGCGCGCCTCGTTCGGATCCGTGACGAACCCGATGCGCGTGAGGCCGGCGCTCGCGGCGTCGGACATGAGCTCGGCTACGCGCCGGTACGCGACCGCGCCGTCGGCGCGCAGATGCACTTCGGGTTGCGGCTTTTGCGCCGCCGCCGCGTCCATGCGCGAGCGCCAGCCGGAGCGGTCGAGGATCTCCCCGTTCCAGTAGACGACGCCGGCTGCGTCGATGGCGAGCTGCACGTTGTCCGGCTGCGTCTGGTTCGGCTGGCTTGCGGCTTTCGGGAGGTCTACCTTGACGGCGTGCGTAAGGAGCGGCGCGGTGATGATGAAGATGACGAGCAGCACCAGCATGACGTCGATGAGCGGGATCATGTTGATCTCCGCCATCGGCGCCTGCGCACTGCTCCGGTCGAATCCGCCGAACGCCATGATCAGGCCTGGGCCGCAGCCGCTTTCAGCGGCGGCATGACACTGCGCACCTCGCCGACGTGCGAGCCGGTGGTGAGCACCGCGTGCAGGTCGTGCGCGAAGGCGTCCAGTCGCGCGAGGACCACCCGGTTGGAGCGGACGAAGGCGTTGTAGGCGAGGACCGCGGGGATCGCGACGGCGAGGCCGATCGCGGTCATGATGAGGGCCTCGCCTACGGGGCCCGCGACCTTGTCGAGCGTCCCTTGTCCCGAAAGGCCGATCGAGACGAGCGCGTGATAGACGCCCCAGACGGTGCCGAAGAGGCCGACGAAGGGCGCCGTTGCGCCGACCGAGGCGAGCGCCGTGAGCCCCGATTCGTGCCGCACCGTTTCCTCGTCCATGATGCGGCGCATGGCGCGCGTGAGGAACTCGCTGTCGCCTTTGCCGCGCGCGGCAACCGCGTGCGAGGCGAGGCGCGAGAAGGCGTCGTCGCCGCGATGGGTCTCGAGATGGCGCTGCACGACCGAGACCGACGGCGAGCTCCAGAAGACCGCCAGGAACCCGGCGGAGCGCCGGCGCTCGAGCACCCCGGCCAAGGACTTCGTGATGATGAGGTACCAGCTCAGCACGGACATGGCGAGGAGGATGACGAGCAGCCCCTTACCGACGGCGTCGGACTGCGCGAGGAAATGGGCAAAGCCGATCTGCTGTTCCACGACTAACCTTCCAGGCTGAAAGAAACGGGGACGAGGACCCAGGCGGCGATCGGCTGATCGCCGCGCTTGGCCGGCACGAAGCGCCAGCGCTCGACGGCCTCGCGGGCCGCGCGGTCCAGGCGCGGGTGTCCGCTCGATTCGCGGATTTCGACCGCCTGGGGGCTGCCGGCCGCGCTGACGAGGACCCGGAGCACCACGCGCCCCTGCTCGCCAATTCGTCGCGAGAGCGTGGGATACGCCGGCGGCGGATTGCGCAGGTAGTCGGCGTTGAAGATCGGAGCCGTGATGGGCACCGGGGGCGGTGGCGCCGGAGGCGCGAGCTGCGGCGCCGGCGGGGGTGGCGGCGGCTCAGGCGCCGGCTCGGGCTCGGGAGGCGGCGGGGCGACGACCGGCGACGGGGCTTCCGCGGGCGCCAGGGCGAGCGGCTTCTCCGGCGGCTTGGGGCGCGGCTTGACGACCGGCTTCGGCTTGGGCTTCGGCCGGAGCTTCGGTTGAGGCTTGGGTTTCGGGGGAAGGATCTCCACCGGCTTGGGCTCCGGCACCGGCGCCGGCTTCGGCGGCACGATGAGCTCGACCATGAGCGGCGCGGTGGCAAGGAGCGCCGAGCGGGCGGGCTCGTGGGACAGCAGCGCGACCGCCAACGCCGCGTGGAGCGCGACGGCCACCGCCGCGCCGATGGTTCGGGGGGCAGAGCCAGCCAGACTGTCGTGCCAATGAGCCGTCGCCGTAGTCACTCGAGAAAAGCGCTGGCTGGCTGCGGAGGTGCTCCGCCGGCTGGCTCGCGAAATGACCGCCTTGCGTGCCCGGGCGCGAGGAGGCGCGGCGCGGGCCTGAGGAGCCTAGGCGGTCAGGATCAGTTTTCCGTTCTGCGTCAGTCGAAGCCTGTACTCGCGTCCTGCGTGGACGATCACGACCTCGCGCCCCCGGCCGAGGAGCGATTCGACCGGAATGCGCCGGGGCCCGCTGCCGGTGGGGGCGGGCTTATCGGCCTTGAGAGGCTGGGAGGGCGACATGGGAACGAACGATAATTGTTCTCATTTTGACCGTCAATACCATTTCGACATATTTAATGATGCAAATACAAGAAACCATATGAAAGCGTGCGCTAACAGACGCAATTTTTGTTGCGGGAAGCGTATTGCGGAGATGATAATCAGTCGCATGTACATCTGCCTCTGCAACGCGATCACCGAGCGCCAGGTCCGCGAATGCGCTGAACAGGGCGCGCGCTCCATGGACGACCTTGCCTCGACGCTCGGCGTCGGGGCCGGCTGCGGACGCTGCCGGGAGTGCGCTTCCGATCTGCTGCGCGAGATTTGCGCCGGCGTGTGCCGGACGCCCCAGCCGGCGACTTGACCGGTCTCGACGTCCTGGCGTCGAATCGGCCGGTTCCCCCAGAGAAGAGCAGGAGCCGGCCATGAAGGGCGACGCGAAAGTCATTCAGCATCTGAACAAGGTGCTCTTCAACGAGCTGACGGCAATCAACCAGTACTTCCTGCATGCCCGCATGTTCGGGAACTGGGGGCTGAAGAAGCTGGAGGAGTACGAGAAGCACGAGTCGATCGACGAGATGAAGCACGCCGATCGGCTGATCGAGCGGATTCTCTTCCTCGAGGGGCTGCCCAACCTCCAGGACCTCGGCAAGCTGATGATCGGCGAGGGCGCGCGCGAAGCGCTCGAATGCGACCTCAAGCTCGAGCAGGCGGCGCGGCCGGTGCTGCAGGAGGCGATCGCCTACTGCGAGTCGGTCAAGGATTACGTCTCGCGCGAGCTGCTCGAGGACATCCTCGAGTCGGAGGAGGAGCACATCGACTGGCTGGAGACGCAGCTCGAGCTCGTCGACAAGCTCGGCCTGCAGAACTGGCTGCAGTCACAGGCCGGCTCGCCCTCCTGATCCCCAGCCGTCCCGGGCGCGCTCGCGCGCCCGGGGGGAGCTAGACCACGCGGGTAAGAACGTCCTGCCCGGCGAAATGCCGGCGCAGGTTCTCGATCTGCAGGTCGCCCATCGCCTTGCGCGTCTCGACCGTGGCGCTACCCACGTGCGGGAAGAGCACCGCGTTGTCCAGCGCGAAGAAGGCAGGCGGGACCCGCGGTTCGTCGACAAACACGTCGAGGCCGGCGCCCGCAATGCGCTTCTCCTGCAGGTAGCGCAGCAGCACCGGCTCGTCGACCACCGAGCCGCGGGCAATGTTGACGACGTAACCCTTCGGGCCAAGCGCATCGAGCACTTGCGCGCCGACGAGATTCTGCGTTTCGGCGCCGCCCGGCGTGACGACCATGAGGACGTCGCTGTTCTTCGCGAGCGTGACCGGATCCGGATCGTACGGGAACGGCGCGTCCTTCTTGCGCCGGTTGTGGTAGCGGATCCGCATGCCGCAGGCGAGCGCTCGCTTGGCGATCGCCTCGCCGATGCGGCCGAGGCCGAGGATTCCGAGCGTCTTTCCGCCGAGCGAGGTGGTGAGCGGGAAGGGCGCCTCGAGCCACTTGCCCGCGCGCGTGTAGGCGTCCGCCTGCGGCAGCTTCCTCAGCGCGCAGAGCACGAGCGCGAGGGCCGTGTCCGCGACGCACTCGTTCAGCACGTCGGGCGTGTTGGTGACCGTGATGCCCCGCTTCTTCGCCGCTTCGAGGTCGATCTGGTCGACGCCGACGCCGAAGTTGGAGACGATCTCGAGCTTCGGAAGCGCGTCCATCAGGGCTGCGTCGACGGGCGTGGGGCCGAAGCTCGCCACGCCACGCACCCGCGGGGCGATCTCCTTGAGAAGCGCGGCGCTGTCCTTCGCCTCGTACAGCTTGTGGCAGACGAACTCCTGCTCGAGCGTTGCCAGCGTGCCGGCGTGGCCCTTGGCGGAAATGAGGATCTCGGGTTTCATGACTTGAATTTTGCCGCAAGCGCGTCGGCGCCGCGCGCGAGAATGCCGACGTCCGCGCCCACGGCGACGAAGAGGGCCCCGCAGCCGAGCCAATGCCTGGCGTCGGCTTCATTCGACGTGAGGATGCCGGGCGCGCAGCCCGCCTTGCGGATGCGGCCGATGGCCTCGTCGATGAGCGGCTTCACTTTCGGGTTGGCCGTCTCGCCCGGGTGGCCGAGCGAGGCGTGCAGGTCGGCCGGGCCGATGAAGATGCCGTCGACCCCGTCCACTGCGGCGATGGACTCGATGTTGCGCACCGCCTCTTCGGTCTCGACCTGCACGAGCACGCACAATTCCTCGTGCGCGCGGCGCGCGTAGTCCTTGACCCTGCCGAAGCGGTTCGCGCGCGTGGTGCCCGCCACGCCCCGCACGCCCTGCGGCGGATACCGCGTATACGAGACGGCCGCGCGCGCTTCGTCCGCCGTCGAGACGTAGGGAACGAGCAGCGACTGCGCGCCGATGTCGAGCACCCGCTTGATCATCACCATGTCGTTCCACGGCACGCGGACCACTGGCTGGCAGGGATACGGCGCGGCCGCCTGCAGCTGCGTGAGCAGGCTCTCGAGGTCGTTCGGCGAATGCTCGCTGTCGAGCAGCAGCCAGTCGAACCCGGCGCCGGCGATCACCTCCACCGTGTAGTTGGACGAGAGGCTCGACCAGAGGCCGATCTGCGCCTTCTGCGCCTTCAGCGCATGCTTGAATGTGTTCTTCGGCAATTCCACGCGGTCATCCTGGGAGTGCTCAGTGAATCTCGGGCTCGGGCGTCGGCGCCGTGCCTTCGAGGAAATCGAAGTCGCAGCCCTCGTCGGCCTGGCGGACGTGCCGCGAGAAAAGGGCGCCGTAGCCGCGCTCGTACCGGGGTGGCGGCTGGCGCCATGCCGCCTTTCGCCGCTCGAGCTCTTCGGGCGCAACGTCGAGGTTGAGCACGCGGCGCTCCACGTCGAGCTCGATCCGGTCGCCGTCGCGAACGAGGGCGAGCGGGCCGCCGACGAACGACTCGGGCGCCACGTGCAGCACGCAGGTCCCGTAGCTCGTGCCGCTCATCCGCGCGTCGGAGATCCTGACGAGGTCGCGCACGCCCTGCTTGAGGAGCTTCTTCGGCACGGGCAGCATGCCCCATTCTGGCATGCCGGGTCCGCCGAGCGGGCCGGCGTTTCGAAGCACGAGCACCGAGGCCGCGTCGACGTCGAGATCATCCCGATCGATGCGGGCTGCCATGTCGTTGTAGTCCTCGAACACCACGGCCCTGCCTTTGTGCCGCAGCAGATGCGGCGAGGCTGCGGCGGCCTTGATGACTGCGCCCGCAGGCGCGAGGTTGCCTCGCAGCACCACCAGCCCGCCGGAAGCCTTGAGCGGCCGGCCGCGCGGGCGGATGACCTCCGGATGATGGATACGCGCCCCCTCCAGGTTCTGTCCGAGGGTGCGTCCGTTCACCGTGCGCTCGTCGAGATGCAGGAGGTCCTTCAGCTCGCCGAGCAGCGCCCGCAGTCCGCCGGCGTAGTAGAAGTCCTCCATCAGGTAGCGGTCTCCCGAGGGCCGCACGTTCGCAAGGAGCGGCGTCTTCTCGGAGAGCTCGTTGAAGCGCTCGAGCGGCAGCCGGATTCCCGCGCGGCCCGCCATGGCCACGAGATGGATCATCGCGTTGGTCGAGCCGCCCATCGCCATCAGCGTGACGATCGCGTTGTCGAACGAGCGCGCAGTGAGGAGCTCGCGCGGCGTAAGGTCCTCCCACACCATGTCCACGATGCGCTTGCCCGTGAGCGTGGCCATCTTCGCGTGGTTCGAGTCCGGCGCCGGGATCGAGGAAGCCCCCGGCAGGGTGAGTCCCAGGCTCTCGGCGAGCGCCATCATCGTCGCGGCGGTGCCCATGGTCATGCAGGTGCCCGGCGAGCGGGCGATGCCGTCCTCGATCTCCTGCCAGTCCTGGCGGCTGATGGTCCCGGCGCGAAGCTCCGCCCAGTACTTCCAGGTGTCCGACCCGGAGCCGAGCGTGTGCTCGCGCCAGTGGCCGCGCAGCATGGGGCCGGCCGGCATGAAGATCGCGGGCAGGCCCATGCTGATAGCGCCCATGAGCAGGCCCGGCGTCGTCTTGTCGCATCCGCCCATCAGCACGACGCCGTCGGCCGGGTAGGAGCGCAGGAGCTCCTCCGTTTCCATGGCGAGGAAGTTCCGATAGAGCATCGTGGTCGGCTTCTGCATCGGCTCGGCGAGCGACATCGCCGGCATCTCGACGGGAAAGCCGCCCGCCTGCCAGACGCCGCGCTTGACCGCCTCGGCCCGCTCGCGGAAGTGCGTATGGCAGGGATTGATGTCCGACCAGGTATTGAGGATGGCGATGACGGGCTTGCCGGCGTAGTCGCTGCGGTCGTAGCCCATCTGCGCGGTGCGCGAGCGGTGGCCGAAGGCGCGCAGGTCGTCGACGCCGTACCAGCGATGGCTGCGCAGCGACTCGGGCGACTTCCTTCGGCTTGTCATGGGATCGGTGCGGGGATCAGTACGGCGGTGGGGCGCTCGGGCTCGGGCGCGCCAGTCTAGGAACGCCTCGCCGGCGCGTCAATGGAGGCGGAAACCAGTACACTCGTCGGCTCGAAGAAGACCTCGCGCCTTCGCCTGCAAACAATGTCCTTGCACCTATGAGCCTCGTATTCCGGAAGGATGCCCTTGCCCGGGCGATGGAGGCGATCGTCGCGGCCGGCGGCAGCGAGCCGCGCGAGGCCCGCATGGTCGCGGAGAACCTCGTCACCGCCAACCTCATGGGGCACGACTCGCACGGCATCGGCATGATTCCGCGCTACGTCGACGCCCTTCTCGAGGGCGGGCTCTCCGTGAACCAGCACCCGAGGATCAAGCTCGACGCGGGCTCGCTCCTCGCGCTCGACGGCTGCCAGGGCTACGGGCAGGTGATCGGCGCCGAGGCGACCGACCTGGCGATCGAGCGGGCGCGCCGTCACGGCAGCTGCATCATGGCGCTCGGCCGGTCGCATCACCTCGGCCGCATCGGGCAATGGGGCGAGCAGGCTGCGGCGCAGGGGCTCGTGTCGCTCAGCTTCGTCAACGTCATCTCGCGCGCCATCGTTGCGCCCTACGGCGGCGCCGACGCCCGCTTCGGCACGAATCCCGTGTGCGTCGCCATCCCGCTTCCGGGCGAGCCGCCCTTCGTGCTCGACATGGCGACGAGCGCCGTCGCCCAGGGCAAGGTGCGGGTCGCCCACAACAAGGGCGAGAAGGTCTCGCCCGAGTGGCTGCTCGACGACCAGGGCAATCCGACGAGCGAGGCGCGCTTCGGCGTCGTGCCGCCGTTCGGCGCGCTGCGCACCTTCGGCCTGCACAAGGGCTATGGGCTCGCGCTGGTATGCGAGCTCCTCGGCGGTGCGCTGACCGGCGGCGGGACGTGGCACTCCGACGACCGGTCCAGGCGGCGTGTGTGGAACGGCATGCTCAGCGTCCTCATCGATCCCGCCCGCCTCGACGCCGACGGTCTCTTTGCCGAGGAGACGAGGGCATTCCTCGATTCACTGCGCCGCTCGCCCGTCGCGCCCGGCTTCGACCGGGTGAGGATCGCCGGCGAGCCGGAGCGCGAGACGCGCGCGCGGCGGGAAAAGGACGGCATCGCCGTGGATCGCACCACCTGGGACGAGATCCGCGCGGCGGCGGCGAAAGTGAAGCTCGCCCCCGAAACGCTCGAGCGGATCGCCCGCGAGGGCTAGCGGCGTGGGGACCACGCTCGCTTGGATCCGCGGCTGGTCCGGCGTCGTGCGGCTCGCGCTCGTGCTGGCCGCGCTCGGCGTCTCGGCGTCGAGCTACACGGCGCGCCTGCGCACCACGGCGCTTCGCCAGCTCTACTTCACCGTCGGGCAGGTCATCGTGCCGTTCCTGCTCTTCTCGACGCTCCTCAGCGTGATCCTGACCACGATCACCGTGCAGACGGCGCGCGAGTACGGCCTGGGCCTTTACGCGCTCGAGCTCGTCTTCCGCGTGCTCGTGCTCGAGATGCTGCCGCTCCTCACCGCGTTTTTCGTCGCGCTGCGCTCGGGCTCGGCGATCGGCACGGAAGTGGCGCTGATGCGCGCCTCGGGCGAGCTCGACAGCATGCGCTCGGCGAACATCGACCCGGTCGAGCGCGAGTTCCTGCCGCGCGTGCTCGCCTCGGCCGTGTCGGTCTTCGCGCTCACCGTGATCAGCGCCGCGGTCGCGCTCTTCGCCGCGTACTTCTCGGTCTACGGCCTCTCGCCGTGGGGCTTCGCGGAGTTCACCCGCTCGGTCGGGCAGGTCTTCACGCCGCTCGCGCTTTCGGGCCTCGCGCTGAAGACGCTCGTCTTCGGCTTCGCCGTGGCGCTCATTCCGATCGCCGCGGGCCTCGCGGCGACGCGCGACCTGAAATCGGCCCCGGTGGCCGTCCTGCGCGGAATGGTGCGGCTTTTCTTTGCCCTGGGGCTCATCGAGCTTCTCTCGCTCGCGATCGAGTACGTCTAGATGGCGGAGCACGACCAGGGCTTCACTCCCATTCCGCGCAACCTGCAGTTTCGGGTCGGCCTGCTCCTCGGCGTCACGCTGCTCCTCGCGGTCGCCTTTGTCGTGTACGTGCTCTACGCGCGCGGCGTCTTCGAGCCCACGCAACGGCTCGTGCTCGTCGCCGACAACGTCGAGGGCGTGAGCATCGGCATGGACCTCAGCTTCTCGGGCTTTCCGATCGGGCAGGTGGAGCGCATCAGCCTTGCCGAGGACGGCCGTGCGCGCATCGAGATCGCGGTGCCGGTGCGCGACGCGAAATGGCTGCGCGTGAGCAGCGTCTTCACCCTGGAGCGCGGCATCGTCGGGCCGGCGCGGATCCGGGCCTTTACCGGCAATCTGCAGGATCCGCCTCTTCCCGACGGCGCGGAGCGGGTCGTGCTGCGCGGCGATACCTCGGAGGAGATTCCCCGCATGGTGGCGATCATGCGCAGCGTCCTCGAGAACGCGCAGCAGATGACCGCCGAGGGCGGCAGCCTGCAGGCGACCCTCGGCAACCTGCGCGCGGTGAGCGAGCGCATGGCCGGGCCGCGCGGCGCGCTCGCGGGCCTGCTCGGCGGCGAGGACGAGGCACGCAAGGTCGCCGCCGCCATCGACCGGGCGAACGCGCTCCTTGCGGCGATGGGCGGCGTGACGCGCAAGCTCGAGGGCGTCATCGACCGCACCGATCGACGCCTCTACGGGTCGAACGGCCTCGTGGAGGGAACGGAGCGCGCCATAGCGCAGGCGAACGCGATTCTCGGCGAGGTGCGCGACAACCTGAAGCGCGTGGAGCGCATTCTCGCCGACGCCGAGCAGGTGAGCGGCAATGCGCGCGCAGCGAGCGCGGATCTCCAGGCGCTGCGCGCCGAGGTCGACGCGTCGCTGCGCAAGGTGTCCGCCGTCCTCGAGGAGATCAATCGCAAGTGGCCGTTCGAGCGCGACACGGAGATCCGGCTGCCATGACGCGGATCCTGCCGGCGCTCCTCGTCCTGCTCGCGGCCTGCGCCGGAGGGCCGCCGCCGGCGGACTGGGCGCTCAATGCGAGCCAGGCGCTTTCCGCCTATCAGCGCTACTACCTGACGGGCGAACCGCGCGCACAAGGCGAGTTCGAGCGCGCCCGGCGCGAGCTCGCAGCCACGGGGCGCGAGGACCTCGTCGCGCGCGCGGAGCTCGTGCGCTGCGCCGTCCAGGTGGCGAGCCTGGATTTCGGCCCCTGCGCGGGCTTCGAGGCCGTGCGGGCGGGCGCGGGCAGCGAGGAGCGCGCGTACGCCGAGTACCTGGCGGGAAGGCGCTCCCGCGCGCCGTCGGACGAGCCGCTGTCCCGGCTCGTCTCGCTCGCCGTGCGGCTGCGCGGCGCTTCCATCGATCCCGCCGGCATCGCCCAGGCCGTGGAGATCGCCTCGGCGCAAGGATGGCGCCGGCCGCTGCTGGCGTGGCTGCGGGTGCAGGAGATGCGCGCCCGCGAGGCCGGCGACGAGGCCGCCGCGGCGGCCATCCGCCGCCGGATCGATCTCGTGTCCGGCTAGAATCGGTCCGCCGGGGCCTTCCGGCGTCCCATTTACCTTAAGCGATGCAAAAACCCACTCTCGGCTGGATCGGCACCGGCCGCATGGGCTACGCGATGGCCGAGCGCCTGGCGAGCGCCGGCTGCGATCTCGCGGTGTGGAACCGCACGCGCGAGAAGGCGCTGCCGCTCGAGGCGCACGGCGCCGCGGTCGTCGATGCCATCGAGGCGCTTGCCGAGCGCGACATCGTCTTCTGCATGGTGTCGACCGAGAAGGACGTCAAGGAGGTCGTCGCCCGGCTTCTTTCCGGCGCCGCCCGGCCGAAGATGCTCGTCGAATGCTCGTCGATCTCGCTCGAGGGGTCGGCCGAGCTGCGGGCGCTGCTGCAGGCAGAAAACGTTCAGTATCTCGCCGCGCCGGTGAGCGGGAACGCCAAGGTGATCCGCGCAGGCAAGCTCACGTTCGTCGTTTCGGGGCCGCGCGCGGCTTACGAAGCGGCAAGGCCTTTCCTCGATCTCATGGGTGCGGGGTCGAGCTACGTCGGCGAAGGCGAGCTCGCGCGCATCGCGAAGATCTGCCACAACGTCTTCCTCGGCGTCGTGATCCAGAGCCTTTGCGAGCTCACCGTCCTGGCGCAGAAGGCCGGCATGCCGCGCCACGCCTTTCTCGATTTCATCAATCGCAGCGTGATGGGCTCGATGTTCACGCGCTACAAGACGCCCGCGCTCGTGAATCTCGACTTCACGGTCACCTTCACGCCGCAGCTTCTGCGCAAGGACCTGGACCTGGGACTCGACGCGGGAAGGGCGATGGAAGCGCCGCTGCCGCTCGCGGCGCTCACCCGCGAGCTGCTGGAGGCGGCGATCGGCCAGGGCATGACCGACGAGGACTTCGCCGCGCTCATCCGCCTTCAGGCAAGAGCGGCCGGCATCGAGCTCGCGCCCGAGAACGTGCCGGTCGGCGACGGGCTCCGCTAGGCAGCGGAGGCGAGGCGCTTGAGCGGCACGCCGGTCAGGCGCTGAAGCTCCTCGAAGCTCAGGCCATCGACCGTCTCGAGGACGTGGAGGCCGTCGGGCTTCACGTCGATCACGGCG
Organism: uncultured Enterobacteriaceae bacterium; assembly: GCA_964461055.1. GTDB lineage: Bacteria > Pseudomonadota > Gammaproteobacteria > Burkholderiales > SG8-39 > SCGC-AG-212-J23. Next base: position 23,205 of record CAYWSG010000016.1, read on the forward strand.
AGATCGGTGTAGATGCGATCGACGCAGCGCGCGCCCGTGAGCGGGTAGCTGCAGCGCTCGACGATCTTGCTCTCGCCCTGCTTGGTGAGGTGCTCCATCATCACGACGACCTTCTTCGCGCCCACGGCGAGATCCATCGCGCCGCCCACGGCGGGGATCGCATCGGCCGCGCCGGTGTGCCAGTTCGCGAGGTCGCCCTGCACCGAGACCTGGAAGGCGCCGAGCACGGCGAAGTCGAGGTGGCGGCCGCGGATCATGGCGAACGAGTCCGCGTGGTGGAAGTAGCAGCCGCCGGTGGCAAGCGTCACCGGCTCCTTGCCCGCGTTGATGAGGTCCTCGTCTTCCTCGCCCGGCGCGGGCTTCGGGCCGATGCCGAGGATGCCGTTCTCGCTGTGCAGGATGATCTCGCGGCCCTTCGGCAGGAAGTCGGCGACGAGCGTGGGCAGCCCGATGCCGAGGTTGACATAGGCGCCTTCGGGAATGTCGCGCGCCACGCGCGCCGCCATCTGCTTGCGATCGAGCTTCTTCATCAGGCCACCTTCTTCGCTGCTGCCGCGACGGGCACGACACGTTGGACGAAAATGCCGGGCGTCACGACGCTCTCGGGGTCGAGCGCGCCGAGCGCCACGATCTCGCGCACCTGCGCGACGGTCACGCGGGCCGCCGTCGCCATGATCGGCCCGAAGTTGCGGGCCGACTTCCGGTAGACGAGATTACCCCAGCGGTCGGCGCGATCGGCCTTGATGAGCGCGTAGTCGGCGTGGATCGGATATTCCAAAACGTAGTCGCGCTCGCCGATGCGGCGCGTTTCCTTCCCTTCGGCAAGGCGCGTCCCGAACGCCGTGGGCGTATAGAAGGCGCCGATCCCGGCGCCGGCGGCGCGGATGCGCTCGGCGAGCGTGCCCTGCGGCACGAGCTCGAGCTCGATCTCGCCGGCGCGGTAGAGCGCGTCGAAGTGCCAGGAGTCCACCTGGCGCGGGAACGAGCAAAGGATCTTGCGCACGCGCTTGGCCTTCAGCAGCGCGGCGAGGCCGGTATCGCCGTTGCCGGCGTTGTTGTTGACGATGGTGAGGTCGCGGGCCCCCTGCGCGATCAGGGCGTCGATCAGCTCCGCCGGCATGCCGGCGTTGCCGAAGCCCCCGATCATGACAGTGGCACCGTCGGGCACGTCGGCGAGCGCCTCGGCAGGCGTGGCTACGGTCTTGTCGATCATGGGGTGTGGATTATCGCACCTCGCCAAAATCGGCCGATTCCGGCGGACTTTTAAGGTTATACCTCCAAAAGATTTCCCAACTCCTTGTATTTTCAGAACAACGACATGTCGTGAATCGTTGACAACAATCTCCGCTAAGTACTTGTCCTACCAAGTGATTTTGCTTGACCGAACGCTAGCCAGACCTTAAAGTGGGAAAAGGTAGGAAAAAGTGGTGAAACAGGGATGGGTGGAGTGTTCCACGGAGCCACGGTCATTACGCTCGACGCCAAGGGTCGGCTTGCGATCCCCACGCGTCATCGCCAGGCGCTGCTGGAGCCGGGGACGCCTCTCGTCCTGACGGCGCATCCGGAGGGGTGTGTTCTCGTCTATCCATCGGCCGAATGGGAGCCGGTGCGCGCCCGCGTCGAGGGCTTCCCGAGCTTTCATCAGCAGGCGAGCTGGTGGAAGCGGCTGCTTCTCGGGTTCGAGGAGCACGTTTCGCCCGACAGCGCCGGCCGGCTGCTGCTTCCCCCGGCACTGCGCTTGCACGCGAAGCTCGAGCGGGACGTGATGATGGTCGGCCAGGGCCGCTACTTCGAGCTCTGGGACGCCGGCATGTGGAACGCGAAGCTTTCGCAGGCGCTTGCCAGCGCCGGCGGGCCGCCGGCCGGAATGGAAGATTTCTCGCTGTGAACGAGGCCCATGCACCAGCCGGTGCTGCTCGGCGAGTCGCTCGAGGCCCTGGCCGTCCGGCCCGACGGCATCTACGTGGACGGCACCTTCGGGCGGGGCGGGCACAGCCGCGCGATCCTCGCGCGGCTCGGCCCCTCGGGCCGGCTGGTGGCGCTCGACCGCGATCCCGAGGCCGAGGCCACTGCGCGCACGCTCGACGACCCGCGCTTTCGCTTCGTCCGGGCGCGCTTCGGCGCGCTGGCTTCAGCGCTCGAGGCGGCCGGGATCCAGGCCGCCGACGGGATGCTCTTCGACCTCGGCGTCTCCTCGCCGCAGCTCGACGATCCCTCGCGCGGATTTTCCTTCAGAGCCGACGGCCCTCTCGACATGCGCATGGACCCCGAGTCGGGGCCGAGCGCCGCTGACTGGCTCGCGCATGCAGAAGAACGACAAATCAGGGAGGTGATCCGCGACTATGGCGAAGAACGGTTTGCTAAACAGATTGCAGCGGCGATTGTTGCTGCTCGGAGCCGCGAACCGCTCCGCAGTACACGGCAACTTGCCGATCTCGTGGGTCAGGCGGTCCGTACACGGGAGCCGGGCCAGGACCCGGCGACGCGCACCTTTCAAGCTCTACGGATTCACGTCAATCGGGAGCTTGAGGAAGTGTCGTTGATGCTTCCCCAGGCGCTCGCCCGGCTGAAGCCCGGTGGCCGCCTCGCGGTCATCAGCTTCCACTCGCTCGAGGACCGCATCGTCAAGCGGTTCCTGCAGTCGCTCGCGCGGCCCGAGGTTCCCCGCGGCCTGCCGCTGCGTGCCAGCGAAATGCCAGAACCGGCGCTTAAGCTCATCGGCAGGCCCGTGCGGCCCTCCCCCGACGAGATGCGCGCCAACCCCCGCTCGCGCAGCGCCATCCTGAGGACGGCGGAGCGCGGCACGGGACCCCTGCCCGCAGCGTGGGGCAGGCTTCGCGGACCCTACGACCGAACCGAGCCCGACGCGCGGTGGCGAAACTGAACCTCCTCCTCCTCGCAGTTCTCGTCGCCTGCGCGCTCGGGCTCGTCACTTCCCAGCATCGGGCCCGCAAGCTCTTCTCGGAGCTCGAGCGGGAAGCGAGCCGCGCGCGCGAGCTCGATGTCGAATACGGGCGCCTGCGCCTCGAGGCGAGCACCTGGGGCCTGCACCAGCGCGTGCAGCAGGTCGCCACCGGCTCGCTCGGCATGCGCGCGCCCGACCCCCGGCGGGTCATCGTCGTCGCCCCGGAGGCGGGCCGGTGAATCAGGCGGTGCAGGGGCTCGTGCGCATGCCCGTGTGGCGCGGGCGCTTCGTGCTGGCGCTATTCCTTGCCGGCTTCGCGCTCCTCGTCGGCCGCTCGATCTACCTGCAGGCGCTGCGGACCGATTTCCTGCAGGACAAGGGCGAGGCCCGCTACTCGCGCGTGCTCGAGATCCCGGCCACGCGCGGCGCGATCCTCGATCGCAACGGCGAGGCGCTCGCCGTCTCGACGCCCGTCAAGTCGGTCTGGGCGATCCCGGCGGACGTGAAGCTCACGCTCGGGCAACGAAGGAAGCTCGCTTCCCTCCTCGACATGCCGGCGCGCGAGCTCGAGCGCAAGATCAGCGACGTCTCGCGCGACTTCGTCTACCTGAAGCGGCAGGTTCCGCCGCCGGTCGCCGAGGCGGTCGCCGAGATGGGTCTCGCCGGCGTCCACCAGCACGACGAGTTTCGCCGCTACTACCCGGGCGGAGAAGTCACGGCCCACCTGATCGGCTTTACGGGCATCGAGGATCGCGGACAGGAGGGCATGGAGCTCGCGTACGACGCCATGCTCGCCGGCAAGCCGGGAAGCCGGCGGGTCATCAAGGACCGGCTCGGCCGCGTGGTGGAGGACGTCGAGTCGATCCGCGCCGGCCAGGACGGTCGGCCGCTGCACCTCTCCATCGACAGCAAGCTGCAAAGCGTCGCCTACAGCGCGCTGAAGAGCGCCGTCGAGCAGCACCGGGCGAAGGCGGGCGCGATCGTCGCGCTCGACGTGCGCACCGGGGAAGTCCTTGCTCTCGCGAACGTGCCCTCCTACAACCCGAACAGCCGCGCGCGATTGAGCGGCGCGCAGATCCGCAATCGGGCGATCACGGACACGTTCGAGCCGGGCTCGACGCTGAAGCCCTTCACCGTCGCGGTTGCGCTCGAGACGGGCCGGGTCAAGCCGCATACGGTGATTCCGACGCCCGACGGCCGCCTCACCATGGCGCGCTACACCATCCACGACTCGCATCCGGCCGCCGAGCTCACCGTGGCGGAGGTGATCCAGAAGTCGTCGAACGTCGGCGCGGCCCGCATCGCGCTCGGCCTCCCACGCCAGGCCATGTGGGACTTCTTCCGCCATGTCGGCTTTGGTACCGAGCCTCAGCTCGGGTTTCCCGGGGCGGCCGAAGGACGTCTTCGCCACTACAGCAGCTGGAAGCCCATCGAGCAGGCGACGATGGCCTACGGCCATGGCATCTCGGTCAGCCTGATCCAGCTCGCGCGCGCCTACACCGTCTTCGCGACGGACGGTCTTCTCATGCCGGTCACGCTCGTCAAGGCGGACGGGCCGGCGACCGGGGAGCGCGTGCTCTCGCGCGAAACGGCGCGAGCGGTGCGCCGCATGCTGGAAGGCGCGGTGCAGGCCGAAGGCACCGGCCCGCGGGCGCGCGTGGTCGGCTGGCGCGTCGCGGGGAAGACCGGAACGGCCCACAAGCAGGAGAACGGGCGCTATGCCGCGAACAAGTACCTGTCCTCGTTCGTCGGGTTTGCGCCCGTCACCGCGCCGCGGCTCGTCCTCGCGGTCGTGATCGACGAGCCTTCCGCCGGCCAGTACTACGGCGGCGTGGTCGCGGCGCCCGTTTTCGCCCGCGTGATGCAGAGCGCCCTGCGCCTGCTCGGCGTGCCGAACGACGCGCCCCTCGAGCCCTTCGAGCCGATCGAGTTCGACGCGAGGGAGAGCACATGAGGCCCTCGGGACGGAAAGCGCGGTGATGCCGTGGCCCATGCCCGCGATCTCCTCGAAGCGCTGCGGAGCCAGGGCGCGATGATCGAGCGCCTGAGCGCCGACAGCCGCCGCTGCGCGCCCGGCGTGGCCTTCCTCGCCTACCCGGGCGAGTCCGCCGACGGACGCGCCCATATCGACGATGCCCTGCGCCGCGGCGCGGCCGCGGTTCTCTGGGAGCAGCAGGGCTTTTCGTGGCGCGCCGGACCGCGGGTGCCGAACGTCGCCGTCCGCGGCCTGCGGGAGCGGGCCGGCGAGCTGGCGAGCGAGCTCTACGGCGCGCCGTCCCGAGCGCTCTGGATGTGCGGCGTGACGGGCACCAACGGCAAGACGACCTGCAGCCAGTGGATTGCCGCGTCCCTCGAGCACAAAGGCGTGCGCACGGGCGTGCTCGGCACGCTGGGGGCGGGATTTCCGGGGCGCCTGGAGCCGCTTGCGAACACGACGCCCGATGCGGTGGAGGTGCACGCGTCCCTCAAGAAGCTGCGCGACGAAGGCGCTCGCGCGGCCGTGATGGAGGTGTCCTCCCACGGCCTCGTGCAAGGCCGGGTGAACGGGGTCGCCTTCGATTGCGCGCTCTTCACGAACCTTTCGCACGACCACCTGGACTATCACGGGACGATGGAGCGCTACGCGGAGGCGAAAGGACGGCTTTTCGACACGCCGGGCCTCGGCACGGCCGTTCTCAACCTCGACGACTTCGTCGGCGTGCGCCTTGCGAAGCGGCTGGGTGCCCGGGGCCTTCGCACGATCGGCTACAGCCTCTCGCCCTCGGCCGTCGCGCCGGGGAGCGTGAGCGAGTTCGTCGCCGCGGCCGCCATCGAAGAGAACGCGGTGCTCCTCGCCTCGAGCTGGGGCGAGCGCCGCGTCGCCATGCGGCAGCTCACGCGCTTCGGCGTCTCCAATGCGCTCGGCGTGCTCGGCTGCCTCGTGGCCTACGGGCTGCCCTTCGACGAGGCGGCCGAGTGCCTCGAGCGCCTGCCTGCGGTTCCGGGCCGCATGGAGCCCGTGCTCGAGCGCCCGCTTGTCGTGGTGGACTATGCGCATACGCCGGACGCGCTGGAAAAGGTCCTGCTCGCCCTGCGCCCGCTCGCCCACTCGCGCGGCGGCCGTCTCGTCGCGGTGTTCGGCGCCGGCGGCGATCGCGACCCCGCCAAGCGGCCGGTCATGGGCGCCGTGGCCGCCCGGCTCGCCGAGCGCGTCGTCCTGACCTCCGACAATCCGCGCAGCGAGGATCCCATCGCGATCATCGGCGCCATCGCGGAGGGCATGGACGCGCTTCCCGAGGTGGAGCCCGACCGCTCGCGCGCGATCGAGCAGGCCCTCGCGCAGAGCGACCCGGCCGACGTCGTCCTGATCGCCGGCAAGGGCCACGAGAGCTACCAGGAGTTCGCCGGCCGCCGCCTGCCGTTTTCCGACCGCGAAGCGGTGCTCGCGGCAGCTGCCAAGATGGGTGCCGCGCAAGGAACGCGCGGCGCCGGTACGCGGGGTGCGCCATGATGCGCCTGGCGGAAGCCGCGAAGGCGGTCAAGGGCCGCACGGCCGGCGGCAACCCGCGCTTCACGGGCGTATCGATCGATACCCGCACGCTCCGCTCCGGAGAGCTCTTCGTCGCGCTTCGCGGCGAGCGCCATGACGGACATGCGTTCCTCGGCAAGGCGCAGGAGGCGGGTGCCGTGGCGGCGATGGTCGACCGCGCCTACGACGCCGAGTTCCCGATGCCCGTCGTCGTCGCGCAGGACACGCGGCGCGGCCTGGGCGACCTGGCGCGCGCGTGGCGCGCGCGCTTCTCGCTGCCGCTGATCGCCATCGCCGGCTCGAACGGCAAGACCACGGTGAAGGAGATGCTCGCGGCCATCCTGCGCGCGCATGCGGGCGCCCCGGCGGTGCTCGCCACCGAGGGCAACCTGAACAACGACATCGGCGTGCCCCTCATGCTCCTCAGGCTGCGCGCGATGCACCGCTGGTGCGCGCTCGAGCTCGGCATGAACCACCCGGGCGAGATCGGGTACCTCGCGGGGATCGCCCGGCCCACCATCGCGCTCGTCAACAACGCCCAGCGCGAGCACCTGGAGTTCATGCGCTCGGTACGCGCCGTCGCCGAAGAGAACGCGGCCGTGTACGAGGCGCTCGGGCCTGACGGCATCGCGGTCGTCAACGCCGACGACGCACAGGCCGACGTCTTTCGCCGCGCCGCAGGCGCGCGGCGGACGGTCGAGTTCGGGCTCTCCGGCGCCGCCGTGACGGCCTCCTATACGCTCGGCGCCCTGGGCAGCGAGATCGAGATCCGACTGCCTTCGGGCTCGGCGCGCGCGAAGCTCGCCATCCCGGGGCTGCACAACGTGCGTAACGCTCTCGCCGCTGCCGCATGCGCCTTCGCGGCGGGCATCGATGCCAGGTGCATCGGCGAGGGCCTGGAAGCCTTTCGTCCCTATACCGGGCGGCTGCAGGTCAAGCATGCGCGCACGGGGGCGACGGTGATCGACGACACCTACAACGCCAACCCCGACTCGGTGCGCGCCGCGATCGACGTGCTTGCCGCCTGCGAAGGGCCGAGGGTCCTCGTGCTCGGCGACATGGGCGAGGTGGGCGAGCAGGGCAGCGACTTCCACCGGGAGGTCGGAGCGTATGCCGCGGCGCGCGGCATCAGCTCGCTTCTCGGGCTCGGCGAGGCGAGCGCGCACGCCGTGGCGGCGTTCGGCCCGGGCGGGCGGCATTTCGATCGCCTGGAGTCGCTCGTGGACGCCATTGATGGCCGCACCGTGCTCGTGAAGGGCTCGCGCTTCATGCGCATGGAGCGCGTGGTGGCAGCGCTCACCGGCGCGGCGGACCAGGGAGGGCACTGATGCTCCTCGAGCTCGCGCAGTGGCTGGCAAAGGACGCCCGCGTCTTCAACGTCTTCAACTACATCACGCTGCGGGCGGTCCTCGCGAGCCTCACGGCGCTCGCGATCTCGCTCATGCTCGGCCCCTACGTGATCCGCAAGCTGACGGCCTACAAGATCGGCCAGTCCGTGCGCGACGACGGCCCGCGCTCGCACCTCACCAAGGCCGGCACGCCGACGATGGGCGGAGCGCTCATCCTGGTCTCCATCGTGCTCACCACGCTTCTCTGGGGCGACCTCTCGAACCGCTTCGTATGGGTCGTGCTGCTCGTGACGCTCGCCTTCGGGATCGTCGGCTGGGTCGACGACTACCGCAAGGTGGTGCACCGCAATCCCAAGGGCCTCTCGCCGCGGGCGAAGCTTTTCTGGCAGTCGCTGATAGGCCTTGCCGCCGCCGGCTACCTCGCCTACGTGGCCCAGTCCACCCCGGCGCTGAACGAGCTCATCGTTCCCTTCTTCAAGCACGTCGCCTATCCGCTCGGCACCGTCGGCTTCATGGTGCTCACGTTCTTCGTCATCGTCGGCACCTCCAACGCGGTCAACCTGACCGACGGGCTCGACGGCCTCGCCATCATGCCCACCGTGCTCGTCGGCAGCGCGCTCGGCATCTTCGCCTACGTGGCAGGGAACGCGGTGTTCTCCAAGTACCTGCAGATCCCGTACATCCCGGGCGCCGGGGAGCTCGCCGTGATCTGCGGCGCGCTTGCCGGCGCGGGGCTCGGATTTCTCTGGTTCAACGCCTATCCGGCGGAAGTCTTCATGGGCGACGTCGGCGCGCTCGCGCTGGGCGCGGCGCTCGGCACGATCGCGGTGATCACGCGGCAGGAGATCGTCCTCTTCATCATGGGCGGCGTGTTCGTCGCCGAGACGCTCTCGGTGATGATCCAGGTGCTCTACTTCAAGTACTCCGGCGGCAAGCGCATCTTCCGCATGGCGCCGCTTCACCATCACTACGAGCTCGAGGGCTGGAAGGAGAGCCAGGTAGTGGTGCGCTTCTGGATCATCACGATGATGCTCGTGCTCTTCGGGCTCTCGACCCTGAAGCTGCGATGATGCGCGAGCCGGCATTCCTCCGACTTCCCCGGCCGCGGCCGATCGGCCTCGCGGGCCGGCGCGTGCTCGTCCTCGGCCTGGGCGACACCGGCCTTTCCGTGGCGCGCTGGGTGGCGGCCGAGGGCGGCAGCGTTCGCGTCGCCGACACGCGCGCCGCGCCGCCGGGCCTGGAGGCTTACGCGAAGGAGCTCCGGGGCGAGTTCCGCGGCGGGCCGTTCGAAGCGTCCCTTCTCGAAGGCGTCGATCTCCTCTGCGTGAGCCCGGGGCTCCCGCTCGAGCAGCCGATCGTCGACGAAGCCCTCGCGCGAGGCGTTCCGGTGCTCGGCGACATCGAGCTTTTCGCCTGGCACGTGCGGAGCGCGACTCGCGCGAAAGTCCTCGCCATCACCGGAACCAACGGCAAGACGACCGTCACCTCGCTCGCCGGCCACCTGCTCCGCGCGGCCGGCGTGGACTGCGAGGTGGCGGGAAACATCGGCCCGGCGGCGCTCGACGCGCTGCTGCGGCGAAGGGCGGCGGGCCGCGAGCCGGCCGTGTGGGTGCTCGAGCTCTCGAGCTACCAGCTCGAGGCCGCCTGGTCGCTCGATCCGGACGCGGCGGCGATGCTCAACCTGAGCGAGGACCATCTCGACCGCTATGGCACGCTCGCCAGCTACGGCGCGGCCAAGGCGCGCGTCTTCCAGGGCGATGGCGTGCAGGTGCTGAACCGGGACGACGGCGCGTCGCTCGCCATGGCGGCCGAGGGCCGCGCGCGCATGACCTTCGGGCTCGGCGCGCCCGCCGTCGCCTGGGACTTCGGCGTGCGCGAGGGCTGGCTCGTGCACGGGAGCGAGCGCATCCTGGCGCGCGAGGCGCTGCCGCTGCGCGGTGATCACAATGTCGCCAACGCCCTCGCGGCCTGCGCGCTCGCGCGCTCGGTCGCGGCGCCGCTCGAGGCCCTGCGCGAGGGGCTGCAGACCTATCGCGGCCTGCCGCATCGCGTGCAGCCGATCGCCCGTCGCGCGGGCGTGGAGTGGTACGACGACTCCAAGGGAACGAACGTGGGCGCCACCGTCGCCGCCCTTTCGGGCCTCGGCAAGCGGGTGGTGCTCATCGCCGGCGGCGACGGCAAGGGCCAGGATTTCGCGCCGCTCGCGGCCGCCGCCGCCCGTTTCGCGAGCACGGTGCTTCTCATCGGCCGCGACGCGGACCGCATCGCGCAGCCGCTCGCGAGCGCGGGCGTCGCGCACGAGCGCTGCCCGTCGCTCGAGGCGGCGGTGGCGCGCGCGGCCGAGCTTGCCGGGGAGGGCGAGGCCGTGCTCCTTTCGCCCGCCTGCGCGAGCTTCGACATGTTCCGCAACTACAGGCATCGCGGCGAGGCGTTCGCGGCCGCCGTGAGGGCGCTCGACGCATGAGCCGCACCTACGTCTTCGCCCGGAGCGCTCCCGATGCGGAGTACGACCGCTCGCTCACCTGGGCGGTGCTCATTCTCGCCTCCCTTGGCCTCGTCATGGTGTACTCGGCCTCCATCGCCATCGCCGAGGCGAGCCGCTTCACGGGCAACAATCCCGCCTGGTACCTCGTGCGCCAATCCATGTACCTCGGCGTGGCGCTCGTCGCCGCCCTGGCCGTCTTTCTCGTGCCGGTGCGCTGGTGGCAGGGCTTTGCGCCGTGGCTTTTCGTGCTCGGCGTGGCGCTCCTCGTGCTCGTGCTCGTCCCCGGGATCGGGCGGGAGGTGAACGGCGCGCGGCGCTGGCTCGCGCTGCCGGGCATGAGCTTGCAGCCCTCCGAGCTGATGAAGCTCGCCGCCGTCCTCTACGCCGCCGATTACACCGTGCGCAAGCACACGGTGATGAAGAGCTTCCGCAAGGGCCTGCTGCCCATGCTGGCGGTCATGCTGCTCGTCTCGTGGCTGCTCCTGCGCGAGCCCGACTTCGGCGCGCTCGTGGTGATCGCGGTCACCGCCTTCGGGATCCTGTTCCTCGGCGGCATGAACGGCCGGCACTTCGCGGCGCTTCTCGGCATGCTCGGCGCAGGGTTCGCGCTGCTCGTGCTCTCCTCGCCCTACCGCATGCAGCGCATCTTCGGCTTCATGGATCCGTGGTCGGACGCCTTTGGCAAGGGCTACCAGCTCTCGCACGCGCTCATCGCCTTCGGCCGCGGCGAATGGCTCGGCGTGGGGCTGGGCGCGAGCGTCGAGAAGCTCCACTACCTGCCGGAGGCGCACACCGATTTCCTGCTCGCCGTCATCGCCGAGGAGCTCGGCTTCGTGGCGGTCGCGCTCGTCATCGGCCTCTTCGCCTGGATCGTGGTGCGCGCCTTCGCGATCGGCCGCCATGCCAGCCGGAACGAGCGGCATTTCGCTTCGCTCGCCGCCCAGGGCATCGGCCTGTGGATCGGCTTCCAGGCGCTGATCAGCATGGGCGTGAACACGGGCCTGCTGCCCACCAAGGGGCTCACCCTGCCGCTCATGAGCTACGGCGGCTCCGGGCTCGTCGTCAACTTCGTCGCCCTGGCGATCCTGCTGCGGATCGACTGGGAGAACCGTCAGCTTGCGCGAGGCCTGCATGCCTGAGGCCACCGCGTCCACGAAGACCATCCTCATCATGGCGGGCGGCACCGGCGGCCACATCTTTCCGGGCCTCGCGGTGGCCGAGCGCATGCGCTCGGCCGGCTGGGACGTGCTCTGGATGGGCGCGAAGGGCGGCATGGAGGAGCGGCTCGTGCCGCCGCATGGGCACCGCACGGCGTGGATCCGCGCGCGCGCGGCCCGCGGCAAGGGTCTCCTGCAGAAGATGTTCCTGCCTGCCAACCTGCTCTTCTCGTTCTGGGAGAGCGCAGGCCACATCCGGCGCGCGAAGCCCGACGTCGTGCTCGGCCTCGGCGGCTATGTCGCCTTCCCGGGCGGCATGATGGCCTCGCTTCTCAACCGGCCGCTCGCCCTGCACGAGCAGAATGCCATCGCCGGGCTCGCCAACCGCGTGCTGGCGGGCGTGTCGGACAAGGTCATGGTCGCTTTTCCCGGCGCGCTCAAGCACGCCGAGTGGACCGGCAACCCGGTGCGCGAGGCGATCGCGAGCCTTCCCCCGCCGCAGGAGCGGCTGCGCGGGCGAAGCGGACCGCTTCGCCTGCTCGTCGTCGGCGGCAGCCTCGGCGCGCAGGTGCTGAACGAGGCGGTTCCGCAGGCGCTCGCGCTGCTCGGCGGCGAGGCGCCGCAGGTGGTCCACCAGTCGGGGGAGAAGCATCTCGAGGCGCTGCGGGAGAGCTATCGGCGCGCCGGCGTGCACGGCGAGCTTGTCGCCTTCATCCAGGACATGGCGGCGCGGTACGCCGAGGCCGATCTCGTCCTCTGCAGGGCGGGCGCAGTCACCGTGGCGGAGCTCACCGCGGCCGGCGTCGCGAGCATCCTCGTGCCGTTTCCCTTCGCCACCGACGACCATCAGACGGCGAACGCGCGCTTTCTCGCCGACCGCGGCGCGGCCGTGCTGCTGCCGCAGCGCGAGCTCACGCCGGAGCGGCTCGCCGCGCTCATCCGCTCGCTCGATCGCCCGCGGCTCCTCGACATGGCGATGAAGGCGCGCGCGCTCGGGAAGCCGGACGCGGCGCGCATCGTGGCCGAGCGCTGCATCGAGCTCGCCGCGAGGAGGGCCGCATGAAGCACAAGGTGCGCCGCGTGCATTTCATCGGCATCGGCGGCTCCGGGATGAGCGGCATCGCAGAGGTGCTCGCCACGCTCGGCTACCAGGTGAGCGGATCCGACCTCGCCGCGAGCGCGGCCACGCGCCGCCTGGCGGGGCTCGGCGTGCGCATCGTCCTGGGGCACGAGCCCGGGAACGTCGAGGGCGTCGATGCGGTCGTCGTCTCCTCGGCCGTGCGATCGGACAATCCCGAGGTGATCGCGGCCCGCCGCCGGCGCATTCCCGTGGTGCCCCGCGCGCTCATGCTGGCCGAGCTCATGCGGCTCAAGCAGGGCATCGCGATCGCCGGAACGCATGGCAAGACGACCACCACGAGCCTCGTCGCGAGCGTGCTCGCCGAGGGCGGGCTCGATCCGACCTTCGTCATCGGCGGCCGCCTCACGGCGGCGGGCTCCAACGCCCGGCTCGGGGCGGGCGACTTCATCGTCGCCGAGGCCGACGAGTCCGATGCCTCGTTTCTGCACCTGCAGCCGGTCGTCGCGGTGGTCACGAACATCGACGAAGACCACATGGAGACCTACGAGCACGAGTTCGCCCGGCTGCGCCAGGCCTTCGTGCAGTTCCTCCAGAACCTGCCGTTCTACGGCTCGGCGATCCTCTGCGCCGACGATGCGCACGTGCGCGAGATCATCCCGCTCGTCACCAAGCCGGTGGTGACCTACGGCACGGCGAAGGACGCCATGGTGCGCGCCGAGGACGTCCGCGCCGAAGGCCCGCGCATGCGCTTTCGCGCCGTACGCGAGCCCGGCGGCGCCCTCGAGGTCACGCTCAATCTGCCCGGCCGCCACAATGTGCTGAACGCGCTCGCCGCGATCGCGGTGGCGACCGAGCTCGGCGTGCCCGAGGAGGGCATCCTGCGCGGCCTCGCGGAGTTCCGCGGCGTGGGCCGGCGCTTCCAGCGCTACGGCGAAGTCGCGCTTCGCGCCGGCGGCAGCTTCACGCTCATCGACGACTACGGCCACCATCCGGCGGAGATGGCGGCGACGCTCGAGGCGGTGCGCGGCGCCTATCCGGGCCGCCGGGTCGTGCTCGCCTTCCAGCCGCACCGCTATACCCGCACGCGCGACCTCTTCGAGGACTTCGTCAAGGTGCTCTCCACCGCCGACGCGCTGATCCTCGCCGAGGTGTACCCGGCGGGCGAGGCGCCCATCGTCGCGGCCGACGCTCGCAGCATCGCTCGCGCCCTTCGCGTGGCGGGCAAGGTCGAGCCGCTCTACGTCGAGGACATGGCGGAGATGCCCGAGGCGATCCTGCGCACCGCGCTCGACGGCGACGTGGTCGTCACCATGGGGGCGGGGTCGATCGGCAACGTTCCCGCCCAGCTCATATGAACATGGCCGAATCCCGCTTCCTCGAGACGCTGCGCGGCACCCTCCGGCACGCTGAGCCGATGGCGCGCCACGTGAGCTGGCGCGCCGGCGGCCCGGCCGACCGGTACTTCGAGCCCGCCGACACCGAGGACCTGCAGCGCTTCCTGCGCGGCCTGCCGCTGGGCGAGCCGCTGCTCTTCGTCGGGCTCGGCTCCAACCTCCTCGTGCGCGACGGCGGCTTCCGGGGCACGGTGGTGTCGCTCCATTCCGCGCGGCTGCACCCGCGGCTCGAGGCGGGGACAGTGCACGCGGCCGCCGGCGTGGCCGCCCCGAAGGTCGCACGCTTCGCCGCGCGCCATGGGCTTGCCGGCGCCGAGTTTCTCGCCGGCATCCCGGGCACCATCGGCGGCGCGCTCGCGATGAACGCCGGCTGCTATGGCGCCGAGACCTGGGACATCGTCGCGGCCGTCACCACGATCGACCGCGCGGGCGAGATCCGGCGCCGGACGAAAGCGGACTACGAGCTTGGCTACCGGCACTGCCGCCTGAAGGCGGCGGGCGAGGAGTGGTTCCTGGAGGGCGCGTTCTCGCTCGCGCCGGGCGAGGCCGCCGGCGCTTCGGCGCGTATCAAGGAGCTCCTTGCACGCCGCATCGCGACGCAGCCGCTGTCGCTTCCCAACGCCGGCAGCGTGTTCCGCAACCCGCCCGGCGACCATGCTGCGCGCCTCATCGAGTCGTGCGGCCTCAAGGGCTTCGGGCGCGGCGGCGCCCGCGTGTCCGAGAAGCACGCGAACTTCATCGTGAACCCCAAGGGCGCTGCCTCCGCGGCCGACATCGAGTGGCTGATCGAGGAGGTCCGCAGGAAGGTTGCCGAGCGCCACGGGATCGAGCTCGTTCCCGAGGTGCGGATCGTGGGGGAGGCGCCATGAGCTTCGGCAAGGTGGCGGTGCTCCTCGGCGGCCGCTCCGCCGAGCGCGAAATCTCGCTCATGAGCGGCAACGGCGTGCTGCAGGCGCTGCGCTCGAAGGGCGTGGACGCCCATCCGTTCGACCCCTCGGTGCGCGACCTCTTCGAGCTGCGCAGCGAGGGCTTCGCGCGCTGCTTCATCGCGCTCCATGGCCGTGGCGGCGAGGACGGCACGATCCAGGGGGCGCTCGAGCATCTCGCCATTCCCTACACCGGCAGCGGCGTCCTCGGCTCGGCGATCGCCATGGACAAGTGGCGCACCAAGATGATCTGGATCGCCAACGCGCTCCCCACGCCGCGCTACCGCATCCTGGCGGCCGGCGACGACTGGAGCGCCGTCGCACGCGAGCTCGGCCTGCCGCTCATCGTGAAGCCGGCGAACGAGGGCTCGACGCTCGGCCTCACGAAGGTGACCTCCGTCGATCAGCTGCCGGCGGCCTACGAGCTGGCCGCAGGCAAGTACGCCGACATCGCCCTTGCCGAGCAGTTCGTCGACGGGCCGGAATACACCGCGAGCATTCTCGGCGAGACGGCGCTGCCGCTCATTCGCATCGAGGCGCCGCAGGGAAACTACGACTACCAGAACAAGTACTTCACCGACGAGACGAAGTACCACTGCCCCGCCGGGCTCGCGCCCGATCGGGAAAAGGCGCTTCAGGAGCTCGCGCTGCGCGCCTTCCGGCTGGTCGGCTGCTCGGGATGGGGAAGGGTGGATCTCATGCTCGACGCCCGGGGCGAGCCGTCCCTCCTCGAGGTCAATACCGCGCCCGGCATGACCTCGCATTCCCTCGTGCCGATGGCCGCGCGCGCCGTCGGCCTCTCGTACGAAGACCTGTGCGTGAAGATCCTCGAGTCGGCGCGCCTCTCCGGCGCGCAGGAGCCCGCCCGTGTGGGATAACCCGCGACTGCTCAACATGATGGCGGGCGCTTTGGTGGGCGTCGCCTTGCTCGCGTTCGCGGCCGCGGGCGCCTGGCTGCTGCTGCACTCGGCGCTGTTCCCGGTGCGCGAAGTCGAGGTGACGGCGCCGCTGCAACATACGACGCGCGCGGAGGTGGAGGCGGCCGTGCAAAGCGCCGTGCGCGGCAACTTCTTCGCCGTGTCGCCGGACGCGGTTCGCGACGCGCTCGAGGCGCTGCCGTGGGTGCGCCGCGCCTCGGTGCGCCGGGTCTGGCCCGATCGCCTCGCGATCACGCTGCAGGAGCACCGGGCGCTCGCGCGCTGGGGCGACGAGGGCCTCGTCAACTGGCAGGGGGAGCTCTTTCCGGGGCGCACCGACGCGAGGCTGCCGCTCTTCGTCGGGCCGGCAGGCACCTCGCGCCAGGTCACGGAGCAGTACGCCCGGTTCGGCGAGGTCCTTGCCCCGCTCGGCGCCATCGAGCGCGTCGTGCTGAGCGCCCGCTATGCCTGGCAGGTGCGCCTCGAGGGCGGGCTCGATCTCCTGCTCGGGCGCGACGCCGCCGCCGCCGAGGAGCGCCTGCGCCGCTTCGTCGAGGTGTATCCGCTCGCGCGCGAGGCCGTCCCCGGGCGCCACGCCTATGTCGATCTGCGCTATCCGAACGGCTTCGCGCTACGCGTGCCGGCCGGCGCGGGGAAGGGGGGCTGATGGCGCGCGACGACAAGGACCTGATCGTGGCGCTCGATATCGGCACCTCCAAGGTCGCCTGCCTGGTGAGCGAGATGCGTCCGGACGGCACGCTCGAGATCCTCGGCATGGGCAGCCACGAGTCGAAGGGCCTCAAGAAGGGCGTGGTGGTGAACATCGAGGCCACGGTGACCGCGATCCAGCGCGCGCTCGAGGAGGCCGAGCTGATGGCCGACTGCAAGATCGCCTCGGCGTTCGTCGGCATCGCGGGCAGCCACATCAAGAGCTTCAACTCGACCGGCATGGTGGCGATCAAGGACCGCGAGGTGAGCGCGCTCGACGTCGAGCGCGCCATCGACACGGCGCGCGCCGTGAACATTCCGACCGACCAGCAGATCCTGCACGTGCTGCGCCAGGAGTTCATCATCGACGGGCAGGAGGACGTGCGCGAGCCGATCGGCATGTCGGGCGTGCGCCTGGAAGTGAAGGTGCACATCGTCACGGGCGCCGTGTCGGCGGCACAGAACATCGTGAAGTGCGTGCGCCGCTGCGGCCTGGAGGTGAACGACCTCATCCTGCAGCCGCTCGCCTCCTCGCGCTCGGTGCTCTCCGAGGACGAGAAGGACCTCGGCGTGTGCCTGCTCGACATCGGCGGGGGCACGACCGACATCGCCATCTTCACGCACGGCGCGATCCGCCACACGGCGGTCATCCCGATCGCGGGAGACCAGATCACGAACGACATCGCGATGGCGCTGCGCACGCCGACGCTCGATGCCGAGACGATCAAGACGCGCCACGGGGTCGCGCTGCGCCAGCTCGCCGACCCGAACGACATGATCGAGGTGCCCGGCATCGGCGAGCGCGGCTCGCGCGCGATGTCGCGCCAGACGCTCGCCGAGGTGATCGAGCCCCGCGTCGAGGAGCTCTACTCGCTCGTGCAGCAGGTGCTGCGCGAGTCGGGGTTCGAGGAGCTGCTCTCGAGCGGCGTCGTGCTCACCGGCGGCTCCTCGACGATGCAGGGCATGGTGGAGCTCGGCGAGGAGATCTTTCACATGCCCGTGCGGCTCGGGCTGCCCAAGTACCAGGGCGGGCTCGCCGAGGTGGTGCGCAATCCGCGCTACGCGACCGCGGTGGGGCTGCTCCTGGAGGGCGCCTCGCAGGTGCAGCACGGACAGCTTTCGCGCAACAGCGGCTCGTTCCGGGCCGTGCTGAGGCGCATGAGGGAGTGGTTCCAGCGCAATTTTTGAAGGTGCAGTCGAAACTCAACCGGCAAGGAGGCAAGAACATGTTCGAAATCGTCGACGGCGAAGTGGCAGGACCGGTCATCAAGGTGATCGGGGTGGGCGGCGCGGGCGGCAACGCCGTCAACCACATGATCGAGCAGGGCGTGCAGGGCGTGGAGTTCATCGTCGTGAACACCGATGCGCAGGTGCTCGCCCGGAACAAGGCGACCAACCAGATCCAGCTCGGCGCGAGCGGCCTTGGCGCGGGCGCGAAGCCCGAGGAGGCGCGGCAGGTGGCGCTCGCCGAGCGCGAGCGCATCGAGGAGGCCGTCGCCGGCGCGCACATGGTGTTCATCACTGCCGGGATGGGCGGCGGCACGGGCACGGGCGCCGCGCCGGTCATCGCGGAGGTCGCGCGCTCGCTCGGCATCCTGACGGTCGCGGTGGTCACCAAGCCCTTCGCCTTCGAGGGCTCGAAGCGCATGAAGCTTGCCGAGCAGGGCATCGAGGCCCTCGGGCCGCACACCGACTCGCTGATCGTCATCCTGAACGACAAGCTCGAGGAGGTGCTCGGCGAGGACGTCACGCAGGAGGACGCCTTCCGCGCCGCCGACGACGTCCTCAACAACGCCGTGGCGGGCATCGCGGAGATCATCAACCTGCCCGGCCTCGTCAACGTCGACTTCCAGGACGTGCGCACCGTCATGTCCGAGCAGGGCATGGCCATGATGGGCTCGGCGCAGGCGAGCGGCATCGACCGCGCCCGCATCGCGGCCGAGCAGGCGATCGCCTGCCCGCTCCTCGAGGGCGTGAACCTCGCCGGCGCGCGCGGCGTCCTCGTGAACATCACCGCCTCGCGCCCGAGCCTGAAGCTGCGCGAGACGAAGGAGGTGATGAACATCATCCGCACCTTCGCGGCCGAGGACGCGACCATCATCTACGGCGGCGTGTACGACGACGACCTCGGCGACGAGCTGCGGGTCACGGTCGTGGCCACCGGCCTCGGCATGGCGGGGATCTCGCGCCAGCCCAAGCCGCAGCTCGTCGTGTCGCAGAAGACCGGGACCGACAACCTGCCCGCGTATCCCGGCGCCGGGGTCGACTACAACCAGCTCGACGCGCCGGCGGTCATCCGCCGCAACCGCGCCTCGACGGTGGAGGCGCTCCAGCAGTCGGGCGTGGACAAGTACGACATCCCGGCCTTCCTCCGGAAGCAGGCCGACTAGTCCGCACGGCGGGCGGCCGCCCTCGTCCTTGCCGGGAGGGTGGCCGCTTTTCGCCTGCTAGAATTTCAAGCCCCACAAGCACTTAGCTCACTCACCAGCCGCACTCGCGAATCGCAAGGCCGCAAAAGCGCACCCGATGCTCAAGCAGCGCACCCTGAAAAGCCTCGTCACCGCCTCCGGCGTCGGCTTGCATACCGGGTGCAAGGTACGCATGACGCTTCGCCCTGCGGCGCCCGACACGGGCATCGTGTTCCGCCGCATCGATCTGCCTGCGCCGGTCGACATTCCGGCGCGCGCCGAGGCCGTCGGCGAGACGCGCCTTTCGTCGTGCCTCGTGTGCGGCGACGCGAGGGTCTATACGGTGGAGCACCTGATGTCCGCGCTCGGCGGGCTGGGCGTCGACAATGCCTACGTCGACCTCGACGGTCCGGAAGTGCCCATCATGGACGGAAGCGCCGCGCCGTTTGTGCTCCTCGTGCAGCAGGCGGGCCTCGCCGCGCAACCGGCGCCGAAGCGGTTCCTGCGCGTGCTGCGGCAAATCGAGGTGCGCGACGGCGACAAATGGGCACGCATCGATCCCTACGAGGGCTACCGGCTCTCCTTCTCGATCGACTTCAGGCATCCGGTCATCGACCGCTCGACGCAGTCGGTGACCGTGGATTTCGGCGAGACCTCCTATCTGAAGGAGATCGCCAGGGCGCGCACGTTCGGCTTCATGCAGGACGTCGAGAACCTGCGCGAGAACGGCCTTGCCCTCGGCGGCGGGCTCGACAACGCGGTCGTGCTGGACGAGTTCCGAGTCCTCAACGCGGAGGGCCTGCGCTACGCGGACGAGTTCATCCGGCACAAGCTGCTCGACGCGGTGGGCGACCTCTACCTCCTGGGACAGCCTCTCCTCGGCGCCTTCAGCGCCCACAAGTCGGGTCACGCGCTGAACAACCGGCTCCTGAGAGCGCTGATCGGCGACCCGGCCTCCCACGAGACGGTCCAGTTCGAGCAGGCCGACAAGGCGCCCGCCGCCGTGGCGCGGCTTGCCGGCCACCCGGCTGCCGCCTAGGTGTTCGTCGTCCGCCTCGTCGGGCTGCTCGTCGCCGTGGCGCTCGGCGCCTGCGTCGTCCTGTGGCTCGCGAGCGGCGATCGCAAGTGGCTGCGCTACGGCTGGAACCTCTTCAGGGTCGCGCTCGCCGTCGTCGCGGTAATGCTGCTGCTCCTTTTCGCGGAGCGGCTGGTCGCGCTCTAGCCCCTTCCCCGCCCGCCGGCGGCGGGGCGCCATGGCGCTCGAGCAGGGCGCCGAGCGAGCGGCGCGCCGGCGAATCCGCAAGCCTCCGGTAAAGGCCCTGCAGGGCTTCGAGCGTAGCCGTGGAAAATTCCACGGATTTGCCGATTTTTCCCGTCGGGACAGCGGCTTGCACAATGCTCGGTTGCACCCTCGTGGAAACTGAATTAACCTGCCAGCGCTGCTTGGACAGGAAGCGGATGAGGGAGGGCGCCATGAGCCTCACCTTGGCGGCGGCAGCGGGGCTGGCGGCGACCAGCACGAGCTGCCCCTCCCGGAAGTTGGCAAGCCGGACCTGACGGGCCAGGTCCTGCGGGAAGAACCCGTGAACAAGCCCGGCCAGTGCGCGCAGCTCGCGCGCCTTGGTGAAAATGGGCAGCAGCTCCCCGGTCGAGAGGATCCGATCGATCTTGGACGGAAGTCGCACGGGGGCGAGAGGGAGGAAGAACGTGCAGATTATCCTTATACCGGATCGGCTGGCGAAAGCGCGGTCGATCACCCTGTCCGGCGCCGGGCTCGCCGGCCTGGCGCTCCTCGCGCTCGGCCTGCTCATCGCGGCGACGGCGGCGGTGTACTGGGTAACCCTGCGCCACGCCGCGGAGCTGCGCATCCCGGTCCTGCAGGAGCTCGTGCTCTCGGCGCAGCGCGCGGAAGCCGAGCGAACCCGGACGTTCGTGCAGCAGAACCTCAATGCCATGGCGGTCAAGCTGGGCGAGATGCAGGCGCAGCTCACGCGCCTGGACGCACTCGGGGAGCGCCTGTCCACCGCCGCCGGCGTGCGCGCGCAGGACCTGCGCCTCGCGGAGCTGCCCGGCCTCGGCGGCGCGCAGCCGACGCTCCTGCCACCCCAGAACCTGTCGCTCGGCGAGTTCGGCGAGAAGCTCGCGGCGCTCGAGCGCGAGGTGGAGGCCCGCAACGACATGCTGGGGGTGCTCGAGGCGCAGCTCTTCGAGGAGGCGGTGAACAAGAAGCTCCTGCCGACCATGATGCCGGTCGCCGCCCCCTACAATGCCTCGGGTTTCGGTCGCCGGATCGATCCCTTCACCGGCCAGTGGGCGATGCACGAGGGGATCGACTTCCTCGCCGAGATGGGCTCGGACGTCATGGCGGCCGCCGCCGGCGTGGTGCAGTACTCCGGGTTCCATCCCCAGTACGGCTTCATGGTCGACCTCGACCACGGCAACGACCTCGTCACGCGCTACGCGCATCTCTCCAAGCTCTTCGTGAAGGAGGGCGATGTCGTGCTGCGGGGCGCCCGCATCGCGCTTTCGGGCAGCACCGGGCGCTCGACCGGGCCGCACCTGCATTTCGAGGTCCGCTTTCGCGGCGTCGCCCAGGACCCGAACAAGTTCCTGGTGCGCAAGAAGAAAGCCACCTCCGTCGCCAAGGCCCGGTAGGGGCCTTTCCGGATAAAATCTCGAGCTTTACGGGCCGCGGCGGCACCGACGGTCCCCCGTAGCCCCATTGGCGCCGCCACCGCCGCCTTCAATGCTCAACGTTCTCACCAAGATCTTCGGCAGCCGCAACGAGCGGCTGCTCAAGCAGTACAACCGGACCGTCGCGCAGATCAACGCGCTCGAGTCCGCCGTGGCCGCCCTCGACGACGCGCAGCTCGCGGGCAAGACGGCCGAGCTCAAGAAGCGCCACGAGGACGGCGCGAGCCTGAACGACCTCCTCCCCGAGGCGTTCGCGGTGGTCCGCGAGGCCGCCCGGCGGACGCTGCGCATGCGCCACTTCGACGTGCAGCTGATCGGCGGCATGGTCCTGCACGACGGCAAGATCGCGGAGATGAAGACGGGCGAGGGCAAGACGCTCGTCGCCACGCTTCCGGCCTATCTCAACGCGCTCACCGGAAAAGGCGTGCACATCGTCACGGTGAACGACTATCTTGCCAGCCGCGACGCGGAATGGATGGGCAGCATCTTCCGCTTCCTCGGCCTGACGGTGGGCGTCAACCTGCCCAACATGCCGCCCGAGGCGAAGCGCGCGGCGTACGCGGCCGACATCACCTACGGCACGAACAACGAGTTCGGCTTCGATTACCTGCGCGACAACATGGCGATGCACCGGGAGGAGCGCTTCCAGCGCGGCCTCACCTACGCCATCGTGGACGAGGTCGACTCCATCCTGATCGACGAGGCGCGCACGCCGCTCATCATCTCCGGCCAGGCCGAGGACCGCACCGAGCTCTACCAGCGGATGAACGAGGTGGCGCCGCTGCTCACGCGGCAGAAGGACGAGAAGGGCGAGGGCGACTTCTGGGTCGACGAGAAGGCGCACCAGATCGTCCTCTCCGAGGCCGGGCACCAGAAGGCGGAGGAAATCCTCGCGCGCGTGGGACTCCTGCCGGCCGGGGCGAGCCTCTACGAGCCCGCGTACATCAACCTCGTTCATCTGCTCTACGCCGCGCTGCGGGCGCACAACCTCTTCCACCGCGACCAGCACTACGTGGTGCAGAACGGCGAGGTGATCATCGTCGACGAGTTCACCGGGCGCCTCATGCAGGGCCGGCGCTGGTCCGACGGCCTTCACCAGGCGGTCGAGGCGAAGGAGAAGGTGCGCATCCAGAACGAGAACCAGACGCTCGCTTCCATCACCTTCCAGAACTACTTCCGCATGTACGGCAAGCTCGCCGGCATGACCGGCACCGCCGACACGGAAGCCTACGAGTTCCAGGAGATCTACGGCCTCGAGGTCGTGGTGATCCCGACCAACAAGCCGATGATCCGCGAAGACCGACTCGACCAGGTCTACCGCACGGCGAAGGAGAAGTACCAGGCGGTCATCGCCGACATCCGCGATTGCCAGGCGCGCGGCCAGCCGGTGCTGGTCGGCACGACCTCCATCGAGAATTCGGAGCTCATATCCGGCCTCCTCGCCAAGGAGAAGCTGCCGCACCAGGTGCTGAACGCCAAGCAGCACGCGCGCGAGGCCGAGATCGTGGCGCAGGCGGGGCGCCCGCACATGATCACCATCGCCACCAACATGGCCGGCCGGGGCACCGACATCGTGCTCGGCGGCAACGTCGACAAGCAGTGCGATCTCGTCGCCGCCGACCCCCAGCTTTCCGAGGAGGAAAAGGCGAGGCGCATCGAGGCGCTGCGCAACGAGTGGCAGGCCCTCCACGACCAGGTGGTGAAGGCGGGCGGCCTGCACATCATCGGCACCGAGCGGCACGAGTCGCGGCGCGTGGACAACCAGCTGCGCGGCCGGGCCGGCCGCCAGGGCGATCCGGGCAGCTCGCGCTTCTATCTCTCGCTCGAGGATCCGCTGCTTCGCATCTTCGCCGGCGAGCGCATCAACCGCATCATGGTCATGCTGAAGATGCCGGAGGGCGAGGCGATCGAGCATTCCATGGTGACCCGCTCCATCGAGAGCGCGCAGCGCAAGGTGGAGGCGCGCAACTTCGACATCCGCAAGCAGCTGCTCGAGTACGACGACGTCGCGA
>CAYWSG010000017.1:0-36017 GCA_964461055.1 uncultured Enterobacteriaceae bacterium
TGCAGTCGCGCACGCTCCAGTACCTCGAGCAGTCGGTGGCGCACTGGGTGATGTCGCGCGACGTGCTCGTCTTCATGGTGCCGACCGTCGCCACCGACGGGCTCCTGCACCGGAGCAACGTGCGCCTGGCCGACTACGCCCGCCATCTCGACGGGCTGGTGCTGCAGGGCGGCTCGGACGTGAGCCCGCGCAGCTACGGCGAGGAGCCGCTCACGCCCGAGTGGGCCGGCGACCGGCTGCGCGACGAGTACGAGATGGAGCTCCTCCACGAGTTCATGGAGGCCGGCAAGCCCGTGCTCGGCATCTGCCGGGGGCTGCAGCTCATCAACGTCGCGCTCGGCGGCACCCTCTATCAGGACATCGGCACGCAGATCGCCGAAGCACGGGCGCACGTGAGCGACGACTACGAGAAGAACTTCCACGAGGTGCGCTTCGAGCCCGGCGGACGCCTCGCCCGGATCTACCGCGGGGAGTCGCGGGCGCGCGTGACCTCGATCCACCATCAGTCGGTCAAGGGGCTCGGCCGCAACCTCGCCGTCGAAGCCTGGTCGGAGCCCGACCACGTGATCGAGGCGATCAGCGGCACGGGCAAGGGGTTCGTGCTGGGCGTGCAGTGGCACCCGGAGTTCCACGTCCCGGGCGACGAAGGCGTGCTCGATTGCGCGCCGCTCCTCGACAGCTTCCTCGAGGCGGCGCGAGGGAAGAAGGGCGCCTAGAAGCGCGTAGTGAGGCCGAGGAAGAACCGCGTCCCCTCGGTCTTGGCGTCCGTCTCGGTGGCGAAGAAGCGGAAGGAGCCGTCGATGGAGGTCCGCTCGGAGATCATCAGGGCGGCGCCCACGCCGAATTCCCAGCTGAAGTCCGTGTCGTCCACCGAGCCGGCGTCGGTGTTGGCGAAGCCGATGGAGGCTTCGCCGAAGGGCACGATGGCCTGCGGCCGCAGCTCGGTGAAGTAGTACTTGGCCCCCACCAGCAGCGCCGTGGTCTTCGAGTTCGGGCCCGGCCCGTCGAAGCTCTGGCGACTGATGGTCCCGATCCCCACGAGGCGCTCGGTCACAAACCGCCCGTAGCGCAAATGCAGCGCGATCGTTTCCTGATCGGCGGGCTCGTCGATGTTGTCCCAGGTGCCGAAGATCGACACCTCGTTCAGGTACGTCTGCGCCGCCGCGGATCCCGCGATCGCGAACAGCACTGCGGCGACGAACAGCCTGACGACGTTCTTGTTCCTTTTTTCCATGACAGCCCGGTCTCCTTTGAATGTCCTGAATGGTCGGGCAGGCACGGCGACGCCGCCGTAGTGAAACGCTGATTCTGGTGAAGCAGCCTTGCGATGCGTGGCGTAGTGAATGCCCCTACGCCCCCTTTGGGGTCATCAGCGCCTCGATCGGGGGGCGTCTGGAGGTGCAGAATGCGCCCATGGTCGCAGCGCAATCGCAGGCGGTGCATGTCGCCTGCCCGGCCTGCGCGGCGGTGAACCGGATTCCCGCGGCGCGCCTGGGCGAGGGGCCTTGCTGCGGCACCTGCGGGACGCCGCTTCTCGACGGAAAGCCTGCCCCGATCGAGGAGGAAGCCCGCTTCGACGCGATGATCGGGCGGACCGAGCTGCCGGTCGTGGTCGACTTCTGGGCCGGCTGGTGCGCGCCCTGTCGGGCCATGGCACCGGCCCTGGAGCGCGCGGCCGCCGAGCTGAAAACGCAGGCCCGGTTCGTCAAGGTCGACACGGAACGGCTCCAGGGGGTGGCGCAGCGCTTCGGCATTCGCTCGATTCCGACCCTCGTCCTCTTTCGGCATGGGCGCGAGGTGGACCGGATCTCCGGCGCCCTCGACGCGCGCGCCATCGTCGCGTGGCTCGGCCAGCGGCTCGCGTAGCGGATGCGCTCCGGGCCAGCACGATCGCGCGGCCGGACGCACCAGCACCATCTTGCGGGCCCATCGCTTGCTCGCGCAGGCTGATACACTGAGAGCGGACGCCATGAAGCGGGCAGCGATCTACAGCAGCAGTTCCCGGCGGCGGGCAGGCTCCCCTGTATTCCAGCAGCCGACGACACCGCAGCAGCCCGATGCGGCCGTGCGAGAGCGAGTCCCGTTGCGCGAGCGGCTGCGGCGGCATCCCCGTGTTCTCAACACCAGCCTTGCGGCTGCGCTCCTCGTGGCGCTGGTCGCCCCCTGGCTCGCGCCGCGCGGCCTCACGCCGGCGCAGGTCGACGGAAGGATCGAGCAGGCGCTCCAGGCGCAGGCGGTGGCGCCGCAGCCCGCCGATGCGTACGCGGCGATCGTGCCCTCCGTGGTCCATGTTCGAGGGCTCGCGGCGAGCGAGCCCGGGGAGAAGGGCAAGGCCCATCCGACGGAGGAAGGAAACGTCGGGACCGGCGTCGTGATCGTCGACACCGGGGTCATCCTCACCAACCTGCACGTCGTCCATGGCGCATCGCGCATCAGGCTCACCTTCCACGACGGCACGGAGTCGGAGGCGCACGTGACGGGCGTGCGGCCGGAGCACGACCTGGCCGTGCTGCAGGCGCACCAGCTGCCCGACGATCTCATGCCGGCGACGATCCGCTCCACGGCCGGCCTGCGGCCGGGCGACGCGGTCGTCGCGGTCGGCTTTCCGTTCGGCATCGGGCCCTCGGCGAGCGCCGGGGTGGTCTCGGGCCTGAAGCGCGAGTACCGCTCGCCCGAAGGCCGCCGGATCCTGACCAACCTCATCCAGTTCGACGCGGCGGTGAACCCCGGGAACTCGGGCGGCCCGCTGGTGACCATGGAAGGAGAGGTGGTCGGCATCGTCACCGGGCTACTCAACCCCACGGAGCAGCGCGTTTTCGTCGGCGTCGGATTCGCCGTGCCGATCGAGAACGCCGCGGCGGCCGCCGGGCTCACCCCATTCTAGGGAGGACCATGGAACCATCCGAGTTGCCGCGCGAATCCCCTCGCGAAGCCGGCGAGGTCGCTTCGCTGATGGAGCGCATCCTCTACGAGGTGAAGAAGGTGGTGGTCGGACAGGACCACTTCCTCGAGCGGGTGCTGGTGGCGGTGCTGGCGCAGGGCCATCTTCTCGTCGAAGGCGTCCCGGGGCTCGCGAAGACGCTCACGGTGAAGACGCTCTCCCAGGCCGTGCGCGGCAGCTTCCGCCGCATCCAGTTCACCCCCGACCTCGTGCCCGCCGACCTCGTCGGCACGCGCATCTTCAACCAGAAGAGCGGCGAGTTCTCCACCGCGCTCGGGCCCGTCTTCTGCAACCTGCTGCTCGCCGACGAGATCAACCGCGCGCCGGCGAAGGTGCAAAGCGCGCTGCTCGAGGTCATGCAGGAGCGGCAGGTCACCATCGCGGGCGAGACCTATCGCGTGCCCGATCCGTTCCTCGTCATGGCGACGCAGAACCCGATCGAGACCGAGGGCACCTACCCGCTGCCCGAGGCGCAGGTCGACCGCTTCATGATGAAGGTGCTGGTCGGCTACCCCAGCGAGGCCGAGGAATTCGTCATCGTCGAGCGGGTGACGGGGCCGCTTCCCGACGTGGTGCCCGTGGCGAGCACCGAGGAGCTCTCGGCGCTCCAGCGCCAGTGCCGCGAAGGGTACGTGGAGCCCTCGCTCGTGCAATACGCGGTGCGCCTCGCGGCCGCCACGCGCGACCCCGAGCGCCACGGCATCAAGGGCCTGCAGAAGTACCTGATGTACGGCGCGAGCCCGCGCGCCCCCATCCACCTGATCGAGGGCGCCCGTGCGCTCGCCTTCCTGCGCGGCCGCGACTACGCGCTGCCCCAGGACGTCACCGACCTCGTCGCCGACGTGTTCCGGCACCGGCTGATCCTCACCTACGAGGCGCTCGCCGAAGGGGTCAGCCCCGACGACGTCATCGCGCGCGTGATGCAGCACGTCCGCGCGCCCGACAAGCCCCTGCACAAGCATGCCGAGCCGGCCGTCGCCTGAGAGCGTCCTTCGGCGCGTCGAGTGGACGGTGCTGCGCCGGCTCGACGGGCTGCTGCAGGGCGACTACCGCACGCTCTTCCGCGGCAACGGCATCGACCTGGCGGACCTGCGCGAGTACCAGTACGGCGACGACGTGCGCCACATCGACTGGAACGTGACGGCGCGGCTGCAGGTGCCGCACGTGCGCGAGTATCTCGAGGATCGCGAGGTGACCGCGTGGTTCCTGCTCGACTTGAGCCCGTCGGTGGACTTCGGCTCGGGGCAGGCGCGCAAGCGCGAGATCGCGCAGGACTTCGTCGCGCTCGTCGGCCGGCTCCTGACGCGGCATGGCAACCGCGTGGGCGCGCTCCTCTACGGGAGCGCCGTCGAAGGCGTCATTCCGGCCGGCAGCGGGCGGCGGCAGGTCCTGCGGATCCTTCACGCCATGCAGCAGCGCGCGGCGCCGGGGGCGCGAAAGCAGGCGGCCGCCCGCAGGACCGATCTCGCGGATCTCCTGGGAGCCGCGGCGCAGGTCGTGCGCCGCCGCTCGCTCATCTTCGTAGTCTCCGATTTCTTCAGCGCGCCGGGCTGGGCGGAGCGCCTCGCCCACATGGTGCGGCGCCACGAGATGCTCGCCGTGCGCCTGTACGACCCGCTCGAGTCCGCGCTTCCGGACCTCGGCCTGATTCCCTTCGTCGACTCCGAGACGGGCGAGCAGGTGCTCGTCGACACGCACGACGCCGGCTTTCGCGAGCGCTTCGCCGAAGCGGCCGAGCGGCGCGAGGAGGGCCTGCGCGAGGGCTTCGCGCGCGCGGGCGCCGACGTGCTCGAGCTCTCCACCGAAGATGATCTCGTCGAATCCATCCGGCGCTTTTCCGACCTGCGCCGTCGGCGTAGCCGCATGCCGCAGGCTTCCCGGACGCCGGAGTCCTTGCCTGGTGGCAGGCGCGCCGCATGAGCTTCATCTGGCCCGAGCTCCTCTGGCTTCTCCTCGCCCTTCCCGTGCTCGTGGCGGCGTACGTCCTCGTGCTTCGGCGCAGGAAGAAGTTCGCGCTCCGCTACGCGAGCCTCGATCTCGTGAAGGAGGCGATGGGCCGCCGGGTCGGCCTGCGAAGGCACGTGCCGCCGCTTCTCTTCCTCGGCGCGCTTGCGCTGCTGCTCGTGGCGATGGCGCGCCCGGAGGCAACCGTCACCCTGCCGTCGCAGCACGAGACGGTCATCCTCGCGATGGACGTCTCGGGGAGCATGCGCGCGAGCGACGTCGAGCCGAACCGCCTCGTCGCGGCGCAGAACGCGGCGAAGGGCTTCATCGCCGAGCAGCCCGACAACGTGCGCGTCGGCATCGTGGCGTTCGCCGGCACGGCGACGCTCGCGCAGTCGCCCACGCGCAACAAGGAAGACCTGATCGCGGCCATCGACCGCTTCCAGCTGCAGCGCGCCACCGCGATCGGCAGCGCGATCCTCGTCTCGCTCGCGACGATCTTTCCGCAGGACGGCATCGACGTCGCCGGGTTCTCCTACGGCGACGCGAACGGCGCCTCGCGCGGGACCGCAGGATATGGCGCGGGGGCGCCGGGCAGCCACGGCCCGGTGACCAAGCCCGTGCCGCCGGGGTCGTACCAGTCTGCCGTCATCATCCTGCTCACCGATGGCCAGCGCACGACGGGGCCCGACTCCATCCAGGCGGCGCGCCTTGCGGCCGACAAGGGCGTGCGCATCTACACCGTGGGCGTCGGCACGCCGGAGGGCAAGATCGTCGGCTTCGAGGGCTGGTCGATGCACGTGCGCCTGGACGAAGAGACGCTCAAGACCATCGCCGACGTGACGCGCGGCGAGTACTTCTACGCCGGCACGGCGCCGGACCTCAAGAAGGTGTACGAGACGCTGAACGCGAAGCTGGTGATGGAAAAGCAGAAGACCGAGATCACCGCGCTCTTCGCCGCCGCGGCCGCCGTCCTCGCCATCGTCTCGGCGCTGCTCTCGCTTCTCTGGTTCAACCGGATCCTCTGATGCCCTGGCCGGGCATCTTCGCTACTCCCGGGTCGGGCGTCTCCACTAATCCCAGTCGTCGTCCCTCGGGAGCGGCTTGACCCCGGGCGGAGGCTTCTCCCTGCGCCGCAGCCAGCCGAAGTAGAAAAGGCTGGCGATGCCGGCAACGAAGAGCGCCAGCAGGAGGACGAGGTACAGCGTGCCGGGCGTCATGAGAGTGTGATGCCGCGGCGCAGGCCGAGTTTCTAGGCCGGACGGTCCTCGGGCGGGAAGGCGGAGGCCGCGCCTTCCAGCCAGGCGCTCCCGTGCGCATAGAGGCGCTCGACCGCCGGCCCCCTGAGCTGCGGCAGGTCGCGCTTGACCGCGAAGCCGAGCTTCGTCTGCAGGTAGCCGAGGTGGCGATAGCCTTCGGGGAGGCTGCCGAGCAGGTCGGGGTCGAGCTTGAGCGTCGCGGCGGGGTCGAGCACGTCGAGGCGGTCCTTCTCGTAGATCGGCTGGCGCCGCACGATGGCCCACCGGCCGGCGCGCTTCTCGAAGAAGTCGTAGAAGCGGCCGGTGCAGACGACGTCCACGGTGACCCGGTCGATGTCGCCGCGCTGGCTGATGGTCATCTTGGTCTGCGCGATGGCGCGATGGCCGCGCAGCTCGATCGTCGTGCCGCCGAGGAAGTGCAGGATGCTCACGCCTTTCTCGAAGCCGGCCTTGCTGACCTCGATGAACTTCGCCGCCGGTCCCTGGAACCAGGTGGCCGTCATCCAGCCGTCGTCGTGCCAGACGGTGCGAAAGCGCTCCCAGTCGCCGGCATCGCGCCAGAGCGCCCAGTTCTGCACCACTTCTGCGATCTCGAGCTTGTCCTGCATGGCGATCTTCTCCGTCGCGCTTAGAATCGGGCCGCTCATGAGAATACTCGTCACCGGCGCGGCCGGCCATATCGGTTCCGCGCTCGTTCGCGCGCTCGCGGCAAAGCCGGACAACCAGGTGCTCGCCACCGACCAGGGCGCGCTGCCGGCGTTCCCGTCGAACGTCAGCGCCGTGACCGGCAATCTCGCCTATCCCCGGTTCGCGCGCGAGCTCGTCACGCCGCAGACCGACGTCGTGTTCCATCTCGCGTCGCTCGTCTCGGGCGGTGCCGAGCAGAACTTCGAGCTCGGGACGAAAGTGAACCTCGACGCCACGCGCGATCTCATGGAAGCCTGCCGCCTCGCAGGGCACGCGCCGAAGTTCGTCTTCGCCTCCTCGATCGCGGTGTACGGCGGGGCGCTGCCCGATCCCGTGACCGACGACACGCCGGCTGCGCCGCGTCTTTCGTACGGCACGCAGAAGCTCGTCTGCGAGCTGCTGATCGACGACTACACGCGTCGCGGCTTCCTGGACGGCCGGGCGCTGCGGCTGCCCACGGTCATGGTGCGTCCCGGCACCGCCAACACGGCGGTATCGGGCTGGACGAGCGCGATCATCCGCGAGCCGCTCGCTGGCCGCGACTACGTGTGCCCCGTGCATCCCGGCACGCGCATGGCGTGCATCTCCGTCGGCAAGGTGGTCGAGGCGTTCGTCGCCATCGCGGCCGTCGCTGCCGGGGACCTGGGCGCTTCGCGAACGGTGCTCCTCACCGGCATCCCGGTGTCGGCCGAGGCGATGTGGAATGCGGTGAAGGCAAGGGCAAAGGCGAGCGTGCGCTTCGAGCCCGATCCGCGAGTACAGGCCATCATGGACGCCGTGCCGAAGGCGACCCTTTCCCGCCGCGCCGCCGCGCTCGGCCTGCCGGCGAGCGCCAGCATCGAGGAAATCGTCGATGAATACCAAAAAGACCATTCCGATCCTGCCCTCCCGCATCACGGTTGAGGGCCTCGACCGGGCGCCGCACCGCGCCTTCCTCCGGGGGCTCGGCCTCTCGCGCGAGGACATGGCGCGGCCCTTCGTGGGCGTCGCGTCGACCGACGGGCGCGTCACGCCGTGCAACGCGCTCCTTGGCACGTTCGCGCGCGAAGCCTGCGAGGCGATCCGCGGCGCGGGCGGCACGCCCTTCGACTTCGCTTCCATTGCCGTCGCCGACTCCATGTCGATGAACCATGGCGGCATGCGCTATTCGCTCGTCTCGCGCGAGATCATCGCCGACGGCGTGGAGGCGGTGGCGCGCGGGCATGCCTACGATGCGCTCGTCACGTTCGCCGGCTGCGACAAGACGCTTCCGGGCATGATGATGGCGATGGTGCGGCTCAACCTGCCGTCGGTCTTCGTCTATGGCGGGGCAGCGCTGCCCGGACGGCTCGAAGGGCGCGAGGTGACGGTCCTCGACACCTACGAAGGGGTCGGCGCCGTGCTTGCCGGGCAGATGCGGGAGGACGAGCTCGCGCGGCTCGAGGAGACCTGCCTTCCCGGGCCGGGCGCCTGTCCCGGCCAGTTCAGCGCGAACACGATGGCCATGGTGGCGGAGACCCTCGGGCTCGCGCTTCCGGGAACGGCAACGATGCCCGCCGTCGATCCCGCGCGCGGGCGCCTCGCCGCCCGGGCGGGCGAGACGGTGATGGCCATCCTCCGGGGAAACGGCCCGCTGCCGCGCGAGCTGGTGACGCGAAAGAGCCTGGAGAACGCCTGCGCCGCCGTGGCTGCCACGGGCGGCTCGACCAACGCGGCGCTGCACATTCCGGCGATCGCGCACGAGGCGGGGATCCGCTTCACGCTCGACGATTTCGCGCGCGTCGCCCGCCGCACCCCGCTCATCGCGGACATGAAGCCCGGCGGGCGGTTCCTGGCCAAGGATCTGCACGAGGTGGGCGGGGTTCATGCCGTCCTCAAGGCGCTCCTCGAGCGCGGAGCGCTCCACGGGGAGTGCCTTACGCTGGACGGGCGAAAGCTCGAAGCGGCGCTCGCCGCCGCCCCGGATGCCGACGGCGAGGTGGTGCGCGCCGAGCCCATCCTGAAGACGGGCGGGCTCGTGGTCCTCAAGGGAAACCTCGCGCCCGACGGCGCGCTCATCAAGGTGGCGGGGCTCAAGTCGCTCACGTTCGAAGGACCGGCGCGGGTCTTCGACAGCGAGGAAGCGTGCGCGAGCGTGGTCAAGCGCAGGGCCTACAAGGCGGGCGAGGTGCTCGTGATCCGCTACGAGGGACCGCGCGGCGGCCCCGGCATGCGGGAGATGCTCGGCGTCACGGCGCTCCTCTACGGGCAAGGCATGGGCGAAAAGGTGGCGCTTCTCACCGACGGGCGCTTCTCCGGCGCGACGCGCGGCATGATGATCGGCTACGTGAGCCCGGAGGCGGCCGCCGGAGGGCCGCTCGCTCTGGTGAAGACCGGAGATCGGATCCGCATCGACGCGGCCAGGGGGACGATCGACGCCCTCGTGTCGCAGGCGGAGCTCCGTCGCCGTCAGAAGGCGCTGCACGGCCGCAGGCCGCGGCCGCTATCGGGTGCGCTGGAGAAATACGCGGCGCTCGTCGGCCCCGCGAACCTCGGCGCCGTGACCCACAGCGGCGGCCGGCGCTCTAGGTGACCCGGCGGGCCCAGTAGGCGAAGGTCGCCCGCACGATGGAGTCCTGCAGGAGGAACGCGCGCGCCTCCTCCGCAAGCTCGGGCTTCACTTCGCGCACGCCGCCTGCCGCCATGGCGCGAAGCTGCATGCGCGCGGCGCGCTCGAAGAAGACGGCGAGATAGGCCGCTTCGGCGACGCTCGCGCCCGCGGCCAGGAGTCCGTGGTTGGCGAGCAGGATCGTCTTCGCCTTGCCGAGCGCCCCCGAGATGATGCGGCCTTCGTCGTCGGCGACGGGAACCCCGGGCCAATCCGGAAGGTATGCCGTGCCGTGCAGCATGGCCGAGTCCATGTGCAGCGTCTTGAGGGGCGACCCGGTGCAGGCGAGCGCCGAGGCGTGCGGCGGATGCGTGTGGATGATCGCCTTCACGTCCGGGCGCTGGCGATAGATCCAGACATGGAACCGCACGCCCGGGTTCGGGCGCCCCTTGCCATCCACGGGTCGCAGGTCGGCGTCGACGAGCACCATGCGCTCGGGCGTCGCTTCCTCGAAGCCGTAGCCGAACTGCAGCGTCCACCAGGTGTCGGGCCTGTCGCCGCGCGCGGTGACCTGTCCCGCGAGCCCGGACTCGTGTCCCTCCGCCGCCAGGATCCGGCAGGCGAGCGCGAGCGCCTCGCGGTCCGGGAAGCTGATGCTGGCGAAGTCCTCCTCCATCTCCCGGCTTACGCGCTCCATGAAGTGCGCCTTGTCCCTGGTTTGCGCGGCGGGATGGTTCATCGCATGAGGTTCGGCAGGAAAAGCGAGAGCGCGGGGAAGAGCAGGATGACGGTCATGCGTACGATGTCAGCGACGATGAAAGGTATCACGCCGCGGAAAACCGTGCCGGTCGACACCGATGGCAATAGGGTCTTCAGGACGAAGAGGTTCATCCCGACCGGAGGGCTGATGAGGCCGATCTCCACCACGACCACGATCAGGATGCCGAACCAGACGGGATCGAATCCGAGCTGCAGGATGACCGGCAGGAACACGGGAATGGTGAGCAGCACCATGGAAAGCTCCTCCATGGCGGTGCCGAGCAGCACGTAGATGGCGCAGATCACCGCCACGACGAGGATCGGGTTGATCTCGAAGCGCTTGACGAAGCCGACGAGGTCGGTCGGCATGGTGGTGATGTTGATGAACTCGGCGAACATCAGCGCGCCGATCAGGATCATGAAGAGCATCGCGGTGGTGCGCGCGCTCTCGACCAGCGCCTGGTAGAGCGCCTTCCAGGACAGCACGCCACGCCAGAGGGCGAGCACCATGGCGGCAAACGCGCCCATGCCCGCGCCCTCGGTGGCGGTGAAGAGGCCGCCGTAGATGCCGCCGATCACGAAGGCAAAGAGCGCGACCACCGCCCAGATGCCGCTCAGGGAGGCGAAGCGCTCGCGCCAGGTTGCGCGCTCGCCGCGCGGGCCGGCCTGCGGATCGCGCCAGGCGACGTACTGGACCGCAAGGCAGAGCAGGGTCGCGCCGAGGATCCCTGGCAGGATGCCGGCGGCGAAGAGCTCGCCGATGTTGGTCTCCGTAAACACGCCGTAGATCACGAGCAGCGTGGAGGGCGGAATCATGATGCCGAGCGTGCCGCCCGAGGCGATCGCTCCGGTGGCAAGCTTGTCCGAGTAGCCGAAGCGCTTCATCGACGGGTAGGCCACCTTCGCCATGGTCGCCGCCGTGGCGATCGACGAGCCGCAGATGGCGCCGAAGCCGGCGCACGCCATGATCGTCGCCATGGCGAGGCCGCCGCGCAGGTGCCCGACGAAGGCGTAGGCGGCGCGGAAAAGCTCCTGCGACATGCCCGCGCGGGTGACGAAGTTGCCCATCAGGATGAAGAGCGGGACGACCGACAGGTGATAGTTGCGGCCGGTCTCGTAGAGCCGCGTCTGCAGGCTGGCGAACGCGGGCGCCCAGTTCCAGTCGCGCATGTAGGCGTAGCCCACCACGCCCACGATCGCCATCGAGAGCGCGATCGGAATGCGCACCAGGCAAAGGACCAGCATGGCGGCCAGGCCGATGAGCGCCTCGGTCATGTGCCGCTCTCGCCGCCGCCCCGCGGCCTGCCGGGGTCGTAGACCTTGTAGAGGTGGATGAGCGCGGCGAGCGCAAGCGTCGCCGCCATGAAGTACACGAACGGGCCGTAGGGAATGCGCAGGACGTCCGTCGCGTCGCCGTAGGAGGAGATGCGCCCGGCGCGGATCACCATCTGCCACGCCATGAAGGCGAAGATGGCGGCCACGACGGCGTTCACGATCGCGTTCAGCCACCGGCGCGCGCGGCCCCCGAGCAGGCGGTCGATGAAGTCCATCGTGACGTGCTCGTCGGCGTGCGAGACGAGCGGCAGGCCGGCGAAGATCAGCACGAGAAGCAGCAGCTCCGTCACCTCGAACCCGCCGCGGATCGGCCGGTTGAAGAGATAGCGGGCGACGACGTCCACGAAGGTGAGCGTCATCAGCATCATGAGGAGCGCCGAGGCCGCGATGCCGAGCACCGCGTCGGCGCGCCGCTCCCAGTTGTGGTCGGGTGCGCTCATCCAGGAGGCAAAAAGAAAAAAGGCGCGGCTCTCCCGCGCCTTTTCCGCCCGCCGGCTACTTCCCGGCCGCCACCTTCTTCAGCTCGGCGCGGAACTCCTGCAGCGCGGCCCTCGCGTCCACGCCCGTCGCGCTCGCCTTCTTGATCCAGTCCTCGATGATCGCGTTGGAGCGCTTCTCCACCTCGGCGAGGAGCTTGGCGTCCGCGCGCACGATCTTGACGTTCGCCTTCTTGAGCGCGTTCAGGCCCGCCTGGTCGGCGCGGTCCCAGGACTGGCCGTTGCTGCGCGCCGCGTACTCGTAGGAGTACTTCTCGATGATCTTCTGGTCCTGCGGCGAGATCTTGTTCCACTTGTCCTGGTTCATGAAGAAGCCGAACGCGGAGCTGTACATGCCGCCCGGGAAGAGCGTCGCCTGCTGGAGCACCGTGTCGAGCTTGAAGGACACCACCGACTCGAGCGGGAAGAAGACGCCGTCGGCGACGCCGGACTTCAGGAGCTCGTAGGACTCGGGCGCGGGCTTCACGAAGGCCGAGGCGCCCAGCGCGTTCGCCACCGCCTCGGCGATGCCGCCGCCGGTGCGGATCTTGAGACCCTGGATGTCGTCGATGCCGTTGACCGGCGTCTTGGTGAACATCTGGCCGGGGCCGTGCGTCCAGACCGCGAGCAGCTTCACGCCCTTGTATTCGCCGACCTTGTGGAAGTGCTTCCAGTGGATGCGCGAGTAGGCGACCGAGTTGATCTCGGCCGTCTCGCCGGCGCCCGGGAGCTCCGCCATGAGCGGCAGGATGTGGCGCGAGGGCGTATAGCTCGCGGTCACGTACGAGAGATCGACGAGGCCGTCGCGGACCGCGTCGAAGGTTCCCGGCGGGGCGGCAGGCGCCTTCGGCAGCGACTGGAACTTGACGCGGCCGCCGGTGGCCTTCTGCACCTCGGCGGCCCAGTTGGCCTGCCAGATGGTCAGGTGGTGCGTGGGCGGGACCCACGACGAGTAGGTGAGCGTGATCTGCGCATGCGATGGCGCTGCGAGGCCGAGCGCGCCGACGGCGGTTGCAAGAATGCGGAGTGCTGCAGTGCGTACGTTGACTGTTTTCATGATCTCCTCCTCGGGAGGCGTTAGTGTAGCAGTGTTGGAAAAAGCACAATCCCGGTCGGCCGGCGGGGACCGCGGCGGCGCCTGCGTTGTCTTTGGAAATCGGATTGGATAGCATCGGAGGCGAAAAGAGGCGGGCCACACGCAGGCGAAAGCAGCCGGGCCAGTCGACGCACCACGCGAGGCGCACCGCAAAGGGGGCGGCGGCCGCACCAGGCCGCCGAGAGGAGAGATCAATGTCATCCGTCGTCACCAAATCCGATCTTGTCGAGGTCGCCGCCAAGGCCGGCAACGTGAGCAAGGCCGCGGCGGGCGAGGCCGTCAATGCGCTCTTCGACGCCATCGTGCAGAACGTCGCGAAGGGAAAGCGCGTGACCGTGGTCGGCTTCGGCACCTTCCTGCCGCGCAAGCGCAAGGCGCGCCAGGGACGAAGCCCCGCCAACGGCAAGGAGATCAAGATCCCGGCGAAGACGCTGCCCGCGTTTGCCGCAGGGCAGGGCTTCCGGGAAGCCGTTGGGCGAGCCAAGTAGCCGGCCGGCAGGCCCCGCTCCCGCAGGCGCCGCAGCGGCCGCAGATCGTTGTTTTGGCGGGGATTGCCAAGCCCCGGCGGGAGGGGCAGAATCGGCTGGCACGAAACCTGCCATGGACAGCCCGCTCATCCTCTCGCTCGACAGCCACGGTGTCCCGCACCGCTGGATCAGCTGGCAGCAGGCCTGCTTCTACTACGCCAAGAATCTCGTCGCCTGGACGCTCGGCGAGCGCACCTTCACGTACTACGGGGGGATCTCCCGCCTGACCGGAGAGCGCTCGAGCATCACGGCCCACTCCATCGTCGCGATCAAGGGCAAGGCGCTCGCCGCCCGGGGCTTCAACCACGTCCCTCCGCTCAACAACCGGGAGCTCTTCCGGCGCGATCGGCACGTATGCGCGTATTGCGGCGGCGAGTTCAGCTACTTCAGGCTCACGCGCGATCACATCACGCCGCTCTCCCGCGGCGGACGCGACAGCTGGATGAACGTCGTGACCGCGTGCCGGCAATGCAATGGTGCGAAGCGCAATCGCCTGCCCGAGGAAGCGGGCATGGAGCTCCTGTACGCACCGTATGTTCCGAACAAGGCGGAGTACCTCATTCTCACCAACCGCCGCATCCTCGCCGACCAGATGGACTTCCTGAGGCAGCACGTCGCGTCGCATTCGCGGCTGGTGCCCGACGCGGCCTGAGCGACCCTGCCCGACTTCTGGCGCAATAGCGGCTTCCATCTCCTCGAGCGCGACCCGGCCGGGCGGCTGAAGGTCACCGACGACTTCCTTCGCGCCTATTACCTGCGTCCGGAGATCCACCCGGTCGAGGAATCGGGCGAGCACGAGCGCGCGTTGCACGCGGCGCTCATGGAGAATCCGCGGCGTGACGTCCGGCAGGACGAGCTCGCGGCCGTCGAGGATCCCGATGCCAGGGACAACTACCGGGTGCTGCTCGGCTTTCGTGCCCGCCTTCTCGACGCCGGCACGGTGGAGGGCGCCTATCAGGGCCTCTTCAAGGGCGTCGTCGACGTGCCGCCGCTCTTCATCGAGCAGCTGGTGCACGTGATCCTGCGCAATGTCCTGGACGGCTGCGAGGATCCCTTGCGGCCGCGCGCCGCCGAGCTTTTCTTTCGCGAGCAGAAGGCCACCATCCGCGACGGCCACGTGATGCTCGCCGACCTCGAGACGGTGGAGCTGCACGCCTCGGGCAGCCGCTACGGCAGCATCGGCCGGCTTCTCGTCGAGGCGCAGGGCGAGCTCGGCACCGTGAACCTCGACGTCCTCGACCGGACGAACGCCGCGCTCTACTGGGAGCGCGAGTCGCGCCACGACACGGTGATCAGCCTGACCTACGGCCGCCCCGCGCTCGACGCGCTCTGCCGGGCGATCGAGGCCTGGATCGCGCATTTCCTCGACATCGCGGTCAAGGTGCGCCCGATCCGCAGGGTCGAGGAGGCGCACTGGGCGTGGCACATCGGCCTCGACGCCGAGTCGACCGCCATCCTCAACGACCTTTGGGCCGGCCACGAAGTGGATGCCGGGCGCATGCGCCGGATCCTCGCGCTCTTCGCGCTCGAGTTCGCCGATCCTTCGGCCATGCGCGCCGAGATCCGCGGCCGCACCGTCTATCTGGCCCTCTCGGCCACCGAAGAAGGCGTCGTGCGGATGAAGCCGCAGAACCTGCTCGTCAACCTGCCGCTCCATGAAGCCTGAGGCGCCGCCGCCGGCGAAGGTTCCGGCGAAGCCTCCGTACTGGGATCGGGCGAAGCGCGCGCTGGGGCGGCGCGACAGCATTCTCGGCGCCATCATGCGCGCCCACCCCAAGGTCTACATGGCGCAGCGCGGCGAGCCGTTCTTCACGCTCGCTCGCGCGATCGTCGGCCAGCAGATCTCGGTCAAGGCGGCGCAAAGCGTCTGGGACCGCTTCACCGCCTGCGTGCAGAATGTCACGCCGCAGAGCGTGCTCGCGGTGAGCCGGGCGGAGCTTCGCGCGTGCGGCTTTTCCGAGCGCAAGGTGGAATACGTCGCGGACCTGGCGCAGCACTTCGTCGACGGCCGCATCCACGTGCACCGCTGGCCCGAGATGGACGACGAGGCGATCATCGCCGAGCTGGTCGAGGTGCGCGGCATCGGCCGCTGGACCGCGGAAATGTTCCTGATGTTCAACCTGCTGCGGCCCGACGTCTTTCCGCTCGACGACCTCGGCTTGCAGCGCGGCATCCGCCTCGCGTACTTCAAGGGCCGGCAGGTCTCGGCCGCCCGGATGCGGCGCCTCGCCGAGACCTGGCGGCCATGGCGCTCGGTCGCCACCTGGTACCTCTGGCGCTCGCTCGACCCGGTGCCAGTAGAATACTGACCGCGCCGGGGGGCCTCGGGCCGGTCCCGGCCACCCGACGACACTATGAAGACGACCTTCCTCGAGTTCGAACAGCCGATCGCGGAGCTCGAGAACCGCATCGAGGAGCTGCGCTTCGTGCAGGACGACTCGGCGGTCGACATCTCGGAAGAGATCCAGCGGCTCGCCAAGCGCAGCCAGTCGCTCACGAAGGAGATCTACGGCAAGCTCTCGCCGTGGCAGATGGCGCAGGTCGCGCGCCATCCGCAGCGCCCGTACACGCTCGACTATGTCGGCATGCTCTTCACCCATTTCGAGGAGCTGCACGGCGACCGCGCCTTCGCCGAAGACCCTTCGATCGTCGCCGGGCTCGCGCGCTTCAACGGCGAGCCCTGCGCGGTGATCGGCCACCAGAAGGGCCGCGACACCAAGGAGAAGATCCTGCGCAACTTCGGCATGCCGCGGCCCGAGGGCTACCGCAAGGCGCTGCGCGTCATGAAGCTCGCGGAGAAGTTCGGCCTGCCGGTGTTCACCTTCGTCGACACGCCGGGCGCGTACCCCGGCATCGACGCCGAGGAGCGGGGGCAGTCCGAGGCCATCGGGCGGAACCTCTTCGAGATGGCGCGCCTGCGCACGCCCATCGTCGCCACGATCATCGGCGAGGGCGGCTCGGGCGGCGCGCTCGCCATCGCGGTCGCCGACACCGTCCTCATGATGCAGTACGCGACCTACTCGGTGATCTCGCCCGAGGGCTGCGCCTCGATTCTCTGGCGCAGCGCCGACAAGGCGCCGGAGGCGGCCGAAGCGCTTGGCATCACCGCAAGCCGGCTGAAGACGCTCGGCCTCGTCGACAAGGTCGTGCCCGAGCCGCTCGGCGGCGCGCACCGCGACCCGCAGGCGGCGGGCCAGGCGCTTCGCAAGGCGCTCGCCGACGCGCTGAAGCCGCTCGTGTCGAAGAAGCCAAAGGAGCTCGTGGAAGAGCGCCTCGAGCGCCTCATGGCCTATGGCAAGTTCAAGGAAGCCGCGGAGCGGTGAGGCCGCCGATGCGCTTGCGCGCGCCGTCGCGCACTCCCTGGAGGCGGGCGGCCTAGCCGGCAAGCGCCTCGTCGCCGCGCTGTCCGGCGGCGTCGACTCGGTCGTGCTTCTCCACGTGCTGCATCGCCTGCGGGCGACGCATCGCCTGAGGCTGAGCGCCGTGCACGTGAATCACGGCCTGAGCCCGAACGCCGCAGACTGGGCGCGGTTCTGCCGTCGCTACTGCAGGTCTCTCGGCGTTCCCCTCGCGGTCCGGCAGGTGAAGGTCCGGCGCGCAGGCGCAGGCGTGGAGGCGGCGGCACGCGAAGCGCGCTACGAGGTCCTGAAAGGGCTGCGCGCCGACGCGGTCGTGCTCGGCCATCATCTCGACGACCAGGCCGAGACGGTGCTTCTCAACCTGCTGCGCGGCACCGGTCCGGCCGGCGCGCGCGGCATGCCTCGCGCCGCTCCGCTCGGGGCGATGCAGCTCCTGCGGCCTTTTCTCGACATCCCGCGCGAGGCGATCCTCGCCTATGCGCGCGAGAGCGGACTCGCGTGGATCGAGGATGAAAGCAATGCCGACGAAGCTTTCACGCGCAACTTCCTGCGCCATCGCGTAGGGCCGTTGCTCGACGAGCGCTTCCCGCGCTGGCGTGAGAACGTCGCACGTGCGGCGCGGCTCTTCGCTGCCGAGGAGCTTCAGGCCCATCGGGCACTGCGGGGATTCCTGCAGGCGCGTGGCCTGCGCGCTCCGAGCGAGGCCAAGCTGCAGGAGCTGCTGCGCCAGCTCGTCGGCGAGGGCAAGCGAGTGGCGGTGCGACACGACGGCCACGTTGTGCGGATGTACCGGGGCGCGGTGCGCGTCGAGCCCGACGCAAGCGCCGCGGCGTTTGCGCCGATTGCCTGGACGGGCGAGCGCAGGCTCCGCCTGCCGCCGGGATGGGGGGAGGTGCGTTTTCGTCGCGCCTCGGCGCCCGGCGAAGGGCTCGATCCGGCGCGCGTCGCGGGCGGCGCATGGCGCGTGCAGCGGCGCCGTGGCGGGGAGCGCCTGAAGCCCGACGCGCGGCGGCCGAGCCGCTCGCTGAAGAACCTCTTCCAGGAGGCGGGCATCGCGCCCTGGCAGCGCGACGCGATGCCGCTTCTCTACTGCGGCGAGGATCTCGTGTGGGTGCCGGGAATCGGCATCGATTGCCGCTATGTCGCGGCCGAGCGGCGCGGATTCGTTCCGGAGTGGCGTCGCGAGCGACTCTAAGCTCTTGTTTTTACGAAACTCGGTGAGTCGGCATGATAGAATCGCGCGCTCACTTCAGAGCTCTCACGGAGAACGGAATGGCAGTCGAAAGAACCCTGTCGATCGTCAAGCCCGACGCGGTCAGAAAAAACGTGGTGGGACAGATCCTCGCGCGCTTCGAGGCGGCGGGGCTTCGCATCGTCGCCGCCCGCATGATGCACCTTTCCGTGCCGCAGGCCGAAGGGTTCTACGCCGTTCACCGCGAGCGGCCGTTCTTCCGCGACCTCGTCGAGTTCATGGTGTCGGGTCCCGTGCTCGTGCAGGTGCTCGAGGGCGAGAACGCGATCGCGAAGAACCGCGAGCTCATGGGCGCCACCGACCCGAAGAAGGCCGCCAAGGGCACGATCCGCGCCGACTTCGCCGAGTCGATCGATGCCAACGCGGTGCACGGCTCGGACGGGCCCGAGACCGCCCGCACGGAGATCGCGTATTTCTTCCCGGCGTGCGAGGTGTTCTCCCGTTGAAGCGGAACCTGCTCGGCCTCGACGCCCGCGCGCTCGCCCGGTACTTCGAGTCGCTGGACGAGAAGCCGTTCCGCGCCCGGCAGGTGCTGCGCTGGATCCACCAGGCCGGCGAGGACGACTTCGCGCGGATGAGCGACCTCGCGAAGACGCTGCGGGAGAAGCTCGCCGGGGTGGCCTGCGTCGAGGCGCCCGCGGTGGTAGGCGACACGCTCGCCGCCGACGGCACGCGCAAGTGGCTGGTCAAGGTCGACGGCGCGAATGCAGTGGAGAGCGTCTTCATCCCGGAGGTCGATCGCGGCACGCTCTGCGTCTCGAGCCAGGCGGGCTGCGTGCTCGATTGCGCGTTCTGCTCGACCGGCAAGCAGGGCTTCAGCCGCAACCTCACGAGCGCAGAGATCATCGGCCAGCTCTGGATGGCGAACCGGGCGCTGCGCAGCGATGCCGAGCCGCGCCCGATCTCGAACGTGGTGATGATGGGCATGGGAGAGCCGCTCCTCAACCTCGACGAGGTGGTGCCGGCGCTGCGGCTCATGCTCGATGACCATGCCTACGGGCTCTCCCGGCGCCGCGTCACCGTGTCGACCTCGGGCGTCGTGCCCGGCATGGACCGGCTGCGCGAGGAGTGCCCGGTCGCGCTCGCCGTCTCGCTGCACGCCTCGAACGACGCCCTGCGCGACCGCCTCGTGCCGGTGAACCGCAAGTACCCGATCCGCTCGCTCATCGCCGCCTGCAACCGCTACCTCGAGCGCGCGCCGCGCGACTTCGTGACGTTCGAGTACGTGATGCTCGAGGACGTGAACGACACGCCGGCGCACGCGCGCGAGCTGGTCGGCATCGCGGCCCAGGTGCGCTGCAAGTTCAACCTGATCCCGTTCAATCCGTTTCCGCGCTCCGAGTTCCGCCGCTCAGCGCCGGCGCGCATCGCCCAGTTCGCCGAGATCCTGCGCCGGGCAGGCCTCACGGTGACCACGCGCAAGACGCGGGGCGACGACATCGCGGCTGCCTGCGGACAGCTCGCGGGCGACGTCGCCGACCGCACGCGGCGCAGCGCGCAGCGCGCCGTCGCACTGAAGGAGGTGAGGGCATGAGGTGGATGGCTGGCATGAAGGGGATGGCTGGCATGAGGGGGATGGCCATCCTCGCGGCCGCGCTTGTCGCCGGCTGCGCTGCGCCGGGCGGGCCGGGCGCCGACGGCGGGGGACCGGGGGTCGACACGGGCACCATCGTCGGCGAGGTCGGCGACCCGAAGAACCGCGCGAAGCTCCATACCGAGCTCGCCGCCGCCTATTACGCGCGCGGGAACATGGGCGTCGCGCTCGAGGAGCTGCGCATCGCCGTCGAGGCCGATTCCACGTACGCGCCGGCCCACGGGATGCTCGGCGTGGTCTACCACGAGCTGCGCGAGCAGGCCCTCGCGCAGGCGAGCTTCGAGCGGGCGCTCAAGCTCGCGCCGAACGATCCGGACATCAACCACAACTACGGCTGGTTCCTGTGCGAGAGCGGACGGGAGAAGCAGGCGATCGCGTACTTCCTGCAGGCCGTGCGCAACCCGCTCTATCCGATGCCTTGGCGCTCGTATTCGGCCGCGGGGCAGTGCTCGATGCGCATGAACGACCTCAAGCAGGCCGAAGGCTTCCTCGAGCGCGCGCTCAAGCTCGACCCGAACGATCCGGGAGCGCTCCTTTCCATGGGGCAGGTGCGCTACCGCCAGGGCAACATGGACGCGGCGCGCCGCTACGTCACGCAGTACAACAAGCTCGTCGCGCCGAGCGCCGAGTCGCTGTGGCTCGCGTTGCGCGTCGAGCGCAAGCTCGGGCAGCGCGCGGCCGAGATGTCGTTCGCGAACCAGCTGCGCCGCCGGTTCCCCGGCTCTCCCGAGTACCAGGCCCTGCAGCGGGGGCAGTTTGACTGAGCCCGAAGGGCTGGGCGTAGGCCGGGCGCTCGCGCAGGCGCGCGAGGCGCAGGGGCTGGAAATCGCCGACGTCGCGCAGCAGCTGAAGTTCATGCCGCGGCAGATCGAGGCGCTGGAGGCGGAGCGCTTCGCCTCGCTTCCCGGACCCACCATCGCGCGCGGCATGGTGCGGAGCTACGCACGGCTGCTCAAGCTCGAGGCCGAGCCTTTGCTCAGCCTCATGGAAGGGCATGTCCGCTCGCCGGATCCGGCCACGCAGCTCGGCGTGCGCCGCGGCG
The DNA here is from genome assembly GCA_964461055.1 of uncultured Enterobacteriaceae bacterium. Lineage (GTDB taxonomy): Bacteria > Pseudomonadota > Gammaproteobacteria > Burkholderiales > SG8-39 > SCGC-AG-212-J23. The sequence goes on from CAYWSG010000017.1 coordinate 20,838, forward strand.
AGCCGGTGCCGATGAATGACGGCGGCAGGCGCTCCACGGCCATCTACCTTGGCGTTTCCGTCGCGGTGCTCGCCGTCGCGGGCGCGGCCGTATACGAATGGCGCCAGGAGAAGCCCCTGCCGCAGTTCGTCGCCGCCTCGGACCTCGGGTCGCCGCCGGCGACGGCCGCGCCGCCCGCGGCGGCGCCTGCCGTCGCGCTTGCCAAGGCGCCGCAAGTCGAGCCCGTCAAGGCGCCACTCGCCGAGCCGGCCAAAGCACCACCCGCGGAAGCGGATGCCGGGACCGTGCAGGACGAGGAGAAAACCGTCGCCACTGCGCCGACGACGCCGCCACGCGAATCGAGCGCGGAAACGACGCAAGACGCCAAGCCGAAGCCGTCCGTGCGACCCGGCTCGGTGGTCCTCGCGGACGCGAGCCCGCCGGCGGCGCAGGCGAACCGGCTCGTCTTCCGGTTCGAGGACGAATCGTGGGTCGAAGTGGTGGACGCCCAGGGCCGCCGGCTCATCTCGTCGCTGAACGCCGCCGGGACGGAGCGCTCGCTGCGCGCCCGCCCGCCGCTCAACATCGTGGTCGGCAACGCCCAGCACGTCCGCGTCACCTACAACGGCCGCGAAATCGACCTCAAGCCGCACATCCGGGTCGAGGTCGCGCGCTTCGTCATCCAATGACGACCCAGGCGAGAAGGCGCTCGCGCCAGGTCCTGGTCGGCGGCGTGCCCATCGGCGGGGACGCGCCGATCGTGGTGCAGTCGATGACCAACACCGACACGGCGGACGCCGAGGCGACCGCCCGCCAGGTCATGGCGCTCGCCGCGGCGGGCTCGGAGCTCGTCCGCATCACCGTCAATTCGCCCCAGGCCGCGGCGCAGGTAGCCTCGATCCGCGAGCGCCTGGACGCCGCCGGCTGCCGGGTGCCGCTGGTGGGCGACTTCCACTTCAACGGCCACAAGCTGCTCACGCAGTTCCCCGACTGCGCGCAGGCGCTCGCCAAATATCGCATCAACCCGGGCAACGTCGGCCGGGGCGCGAAGCGCGACGAGCAGTTCGCGACGCTGATCGAATGCGCCGTCCGCTACGGAAAGCCGGTGCGCATCGGCGTCAACTGGGGAAGCCTCGACGCCGAGCTCCTTGCGCGCGTCATGGACGAGAACGCCGCGCGAGCGGAGCCGCTGAGCGCGCAGGCGGTCATGCGCGAGGCGGTGGTGCGCTCGGCGCTCGAGTCGGCGCGGCAGGCCGAGGCGCTCGGCCTCGCCGCCGATCGCATCGTGCTCTCCTGCAAGATGAGCCAGGTGCAGGACCTCATTGCGGTCTACCGGGAGCTCGCGCGGCGCTGCGACCATGCGCTGCACCTCGGGCTCACCGAGGCGGGCATGGGGACGAAAGGCGTCGTCGCCTCCGCCGCCGCCCTCGCCGTGCTCCTGCAGGAAGGGATCGGCGACACCATCCGCATCTCGCTCACGCCGGAGCCCGGCGGCGATCGCACGCGCGAGGTGCAGGTTGCGCAGGAGCTCTTGCAGACGATGGGCCTGCGCGCTTTTGCGCCGATGGTGAGCGCGTGCCCGGGCTGCGGCCGCACCACCAGCACCGAGTTCCAGACGCTCGCGCAGCGCATCGAGGCGTCGCTGCGGGCGAACATGGCGCAGTGGCGCAGCCGCTACCCCGGCGTCGAGACGCTGCGCGTGGCGGTCATGGGCTGCGTGGTCAACGGCCCCGGCGAGTCGAAGCACGCCGACATCGGCATCAGCCTGCCGGGCACCAACGAGTCCCCCGTGGCGCCCGTGTACGTGGACGGCAAGAAGACCGTGACGCTCAAGGGCGAGCGCATCGCGGAGGAGTTCCAGGCGATCGTCGAGCGCTACGTCGAGGAGCGCTTCTCGCGGCGGGGGCCTGAGCCGTCGGCCGATCGGGAGCCTTCCGGGCCCGGCCGCCAGATTCCGATCAAAGCGCTCTGAGGCGGGCTCCCATGGCGACGTTGCAGGCCGTGCGCGGCATGAACGACATCCTGCCCGGGGAGGCCGAGCGGTGGCTTCAGTTCGAGGCCATCGTGCAGGGCTGGCTCGCCCGCTACGGCTATCGCAACATCCGCATGCCGATCGTCGAGCCGACCCCGCTCTTTCGCCGCGCGATCGGAGAGGCGACCGACATCGTCGAGAAGGAGATGTACACCTGGCGCGACGAGATGAACGGCGAAGAGCTGACGCTGCGCCCCGAGGGCACGGCCTCCTGCGTGCGCGCGGCGATCGAGCACAGCCTGCTCCACGACGGGCCGAAGCGGCTGTGGTACGCGGGCCCCATGTTCCGCCACGAGCGGCCGCAGAAGGGCCGCTATCGCCAGTTCCACCAGTTCGGCGTCGAGGCGCTCGGCTTCGCCGGCCCGGACATCGATGCGGAGCTGATCGCGATGTGCGCGGCGCTCTGGCGCGAGCTCGGCATCGAGGGCCTGCGGCTCGAGCTGAACAGCATCGGCGCTCCCGAGGAGCGCGCGCGCTACCGGGGGGCGCTGGTGGAATTCCTCGAGCGCAACGTGGAGCGTCTCGACGCCGACGCACGGCGGCGCATGCACACGAACCCGTTGCGCACGCTCGACTCCAAGAACCCGCAGGTGCAGGAAGTGCTCGCGCAGGCGCCTTCGCTCGCCGAGTACCTGGGCGAGGCGTCCCGAGCCCACTTCGACGGCGTGCGGCGGCTGCTCGATGCGGCGGGGGTTTCGTATACGATCAATCCCCGGCTGGTCCGGGGCCTGGACTACTACAACCTGACGGTGTTCGAGTGGGTCTCCGACCGGCTCGGCGCGCAGGGCACGGTGTGCGGGGGCGGGCGCTACGACGGCCTTTTCCAGCTGATCGGGGGCAAGCCTGCGCCGGCGGCGGGATTCGCGATGGGCAACGAGCGCCTCATGGCGCTGCTGGCGGAGGCAGGCCGGTTGCCGGCGCCTCCGGCGCCGGAGATCTACCTCGTGCACCAGGGAGAAGGCGCGGACACCTACGCGTTCCTCCTCGCGGAGGCGCTTCGCGCACAGGGCGCGAGCGTGGTGCTGCACGCGGGCGGGGGAAGCTTCAAGTCGCAGATGAAGAAGGCCGACGCGAGCGGCGCCCGCTTCGCGCTCATCGTCGGCGAGAACGAAGTGAAGGCGGGCGAGGTGGCATTCAAGTACCTGAGGGAAGAAGCGGAGCAGGTTTCGGTAAAGCGCGAGCGCCTGGCGGAGTTCCTCGCCGCGGCGCGTGAAAGGGCGAAATAGATGGCGTTGGACCTCGAAGAGCAGGAGCAGCTCGCCGCGCTGAAGGCGTGGTGGAAGGAAAACGGGACGCTGGTGGTCGCAGTCGTGCTGGCCGCTTCCGTCGCGTTTGCCGGCTGGACCGGGTGGAACCGCTACAAGAGCGGCCAGGCGGCGGAGGCGAGCGTCCTCTACGAGGCGCTCACCAAGGCGGTGCAGGCGGGCGACGACAAGGCCGTGCGCGAGGCGGGCGGGACGCTCGTGGAGTCCTACTCGGGCACCCACTACGCTGCGCTCGGCGCGCTTCTCGCCGCACGACACTACTTCGACCAGGGCGACCTGAAGAACGCGAGGGCCCAGCTCCAGTGGGTCATCGAGGAGGCGCCCTCGGACGACCTGCGCGACATCGCGCGCCTGCGCCTGGGCGCCGTGCTTCTGGACGAGAAGGTTTACGACGAAGTGCTCGCGCTCGTCGAGGCGCCGCACGGCGAGGTCTACGCGGCCCAGTTTGCTGCCCTGAAGGGCGACGTTCTCGTGGCCAAGGGCGAGCGCGAGCAGGCGAAGGCTGCGTATCGGCAGGCGCTCGAGAAGGCGGGCCAGGGGGAGCGCGCGTTCGCGGAAAGCGTGCGAATGCGGCTCGAGGGGCTCGGCGGCTGATGCGCGCAGCCGCCGTCCTCCTCGCCGCGTCGCTCGCGCTCGGCGGCTGCATGGGCGGCTCGGCGGGACCCAAGCCGGCCGAAGTGCCGGCGCTGACCGAGGGCGCGCAGGAGGTGCGCGTGCTCTGGTCGGCGAGCATCGGGAGCGGCGAGCACTATGTCTTTGCGCCGGCTGTCGCCGCCGACGGCGTCTACGCGGCGTCGCGCGACGGAGCGGTGGCGCGGTTCGATCCGGCGAGCGGCAAGGAGCAGTGGCGCGTCGCGCTCGAGCGGCCGCTCTCGGCCGGGGTCGGCGCCGGCGCGCGCACGGTAGTGGTCGCCACCGAAGAAGGTGAGGTCATCGCCCTCGAGGCGGCGGACGGCAAGGTGCGCTGGCGAGCGCGCGTGTCGAGCGAGGTTCTGGCCCCGCCGGCGGTCGGCGCCGGCGTGGTCCTGGTGAGGAGCCTGGACAGCCGCATCTTCGCCTTCGCGGAAGACGACGGAGAGCGCCGCTGGGTCTACCAGCGTGCGCCGGCCTCCCTCATGCTGCGCACACCCTCGGGCCTTGCCATCGCCGGCGACACCGCGTACGCCGGCTTTTCGGGCGGGAAGCTCACGGCCATCGCGCTCGCGAACGGCGGCGTGCGCTGGGAAGCGACCGTGGCCCTGCCGCAGGGGGCTACGGAGCTCGAGCGCGTGACCGACGTCGTCGGCCCGCCGGCGCTCGAAGGCCGCGAGGTCTGCGTCGCCGCCTATCAGGGCCGCGTCGCCTGCTACGAGGCCGAGACCGGCCGCCAGCTCTGGGCGCGCGAGCTCTCCTCGTCCACGGGGGTTGGCCTCGATGCCCGCTATGCCTTCGTGAGCGACGTGCGAGGCGCGGTCCACGCCCTCGACCGCTCGAGCGGCCAGTCGGCGTGGAAGCAGGACCGGCTCTTTCTGCGACAGCTTTCGCTTCCCGCCGCCGTCGGCAACGCCGTCGCCGTGGGGGATTTCGAGGGCTACGTGCACTTCCTCGCGCGCGACTCCGGCGCCTTCGTCGCCCGCTTCGCGGCGGGCGGCGGCGCGGTGAAGGCGCCCCTTGTCCCGCTCGCGCGCGGCGTTCTCGTGCAAACGGAGGGCGGCGAGCTTTTCGCGCTCGCGCTGTGAAGCCGGTCATTGCGCTCGTCGGGCGCCCGAACGTCGGCAAGTCGACGCTCTTCAACCGGCTCACGCGCAGCCGCGATGCCATCGTGCACGACGTGCCCGGGGTGACGCGCGATCGTCACTACGGCGAGGGACGCGCGGGCGATCGCGCGTTCATCGCCATCGACACCGGCGGGCTCGAGCCGGACGCGCCCGAGGGCATCTTCGCCGAGATGGCCCGGCAGGCCGAGCAGGCCATCGCCGAATCGGACGCGGTCGTCTTCGTCGTCGATGCGCGCGCCGGGCTCACGCCCGGCGACCGTGCGATCGCCGCGCGGCTTCGCCTCAAGCGCGTGCCGGTGCACATCGCCGTCAACAAGGCCGAGGGGCTGCCGCCCGAGGCGGCGGTGGCGGAGTTCCACGAGCTCGGCATGGGCTCGCCGGCGGCCGTCTCGGCCGCCCACGGCGACGGGGTGCGCGAGCTGCTCGACGCGGTGATGGAGCGGTTCCCGCAGGCAGCGGAGGAAGAGGCGCCGGACACCGGTCATCCGCGCGTGGCGATCGTCGGCCGGCCGAACGTCGGCAAGTCGACGCTCGTCAACGCGCTCGTGGGCGAGGAGCGCGTCATCGCCTTCGACCAGCCCGGGACCACGCGCGACGCCATCGAGGTGCCCTTCGAGCGTGCCGGGCGCCGCTACACGCTCATCGACACGGCGGGCGTGCGCCGCCGCGGCCGCACCGGGACGCCGATCGAGTACTACTCGATCGTCAAGGCGCTGCAGGCGATCGAGGCGGCGAACGTGGCGGTGCTCATGCTCGATGCGCTCGACGGCGTCACCGACCAGGACGCCCACGTCGCGGGCTACATCCTCGAGCGCGGCCGGGCGGTCGTGATCGCCGTCAACAAGTGGGACGCGGCCGACGGCGAGGCGCGCGAGCGCATGAAGGCGGAGCTGCGCTGGAGGCTCGCTTTCCTGTCGTTCGCCGAAGTGCACTACATTTCCGCGCGGGACGGCAAGGGGCTTGCCCCGCTCATGCGCTCGGTGGACCGCGCGTACGCCGCCGCGATGGCGAAGCTCGCCACGCCGAAGCTCACGCGCGCGCTCTCCGCCGCGGTGGAGCGGCAGGCGCCGCCGAAGTCCGGCCTCGTCCGCCCGAAGCTGCGCTACGCCCATCAGGGCGGCATGAACCCGCCGCGCATCGTGATCCACGGGAGCGCGCTCGGGCGCGTGCCCGAGTCCTACAAGCGCTACCTCGAGGGGCAGTTCCGCGACGCCTTCGGTCTGGTCGGCACGCCCCTTCGCATCGAATTGCGCTCCGGCCCCAACCCGTTCGCGCAGAAGCGAAAGCGCCTGCCTGCCGGAAAGGCGCGCGCGCTCCGCGAGGCGAAAGCCGAGCGCGCCCGGCGCCGCGGTCAGGCGAACAGGAGCAGGTGAGGCAGGCCTCCCGGCGCCAGCGCGCCTGCCGCGGCGAGCGCTGCCGTCGCGTGAAGCGGGATCATCCGCCCTTCGCCATCACGGCGGCCGCGAACAGGACGCCCGCCACGAGCGCGAGCTGAAGGCGCATCAGGATGCTGATCGCCGAGGCGCGTCCTTGCGACACTTGCGGCGCACGCCCCGCCTTCACGTCCTTGCGCCACGAAAGAAAGACGATCGTGGGATACACGGAAAGGAGGGCGATGGCGGCGAACAGCGCCATCTTTCCGAGGAAGTAGGGACTCGCGGAGTAGTAGGCCCAGCCCTTCTCGAAGTACACCGCGCGGAGGAGCCCGACGCCGATCAGCACCGCGGCGCTGATCCCGTAGAGCATGTCGAGCCGCATGAGCCTGCGGGCGACCGGGAGCGAAGGCTTCGGCTCGAACAGCATGTGCTCCGCAGCCAGGACGGCGACAAGAGCAAAGGCTGCGACATGGTGGATGAAGGCGAAGAACGAGCTTGTCATGGAGCGACCTTCCGTATCGGGATGGGGTATGATGCTGCAATGTAGACAACGACAACATTACTCTACGAGCCAAAGTAGACAATGTCAACATCGCGCCGCAAGACTTCGTACCATCACGGCGACCTCCGGGCGGAAACGCTCGCCGCTGCTGCCAAACTCCTTGAAGAACAAGGGCCTGCGGGCGTAGTGTTGCGCGAGGTGGCGCGCCGCGCCGGGGTTTCCCACAACGCCCCCTACCGGCATTTCGCCGACCGCGGGGCGCTGCTTGCCGCCCTCGCCGGCGAGGGGTTTCGCGAGCTCGGCGAGCGGCTGCGGCAGTCCGCCCCCGAGGCGATGGGCGAGGCCTACGTCGCGTTCGCGCTCGCCCACCCGCAGCGCTTCCGGCTGATGTTCGGCGGGCTCGTGCCGCTCGCCTCGGACCCTGCGCTCGCCACCGCTTCGCGCCAGGCGTACGAGGCGCTCCTCCAGGCGTTTCGCGACCGCGGCGACATCGGCGATCCCGCAGCCGCCGCCGCGGCCGCCTGGTCGCTTGTCCATGGACTTGCGCATCTGCTGCTCGACGGCCACTTCCGGCAGGCGACCCGCGAGGGCACGGATGCCGCGCGCTTCGTGCGGGAAGTGCTCGGCGCCGTCCGCTTCGTGGGCGCGGCACCGAAACGCGCATGAGCCTGCCGCCGCTCGAGGCTCGGCTGGCGGCGTTCTACTTCGCGTTCTTCTCGTTTTCCGCGGCCTACGTCGCCTACTTCCCCGCGTACCTGGCGGGCCGCGGCTTCAGCGCGGCCAACATCGCGCTGATCCTCGCTCTGCCGCAGCTCGCGCGCATCGCCGCCCCGGCCGCCTGGGGCGCGCTCGCCGACCGGACGGGCGCGCACCGCGGCATCGTCATCCTCTCCTGCGCAGCGATGACGGCCGGCTTCGTTCTGCTCCCGCTCGCCGAGAGCGTGGCGCTCGTCGCGCTGCTCGTGTGCTTCGGCGGCATCTTCTCGGCGGGCGCGCTGCCGCTCGTCGAGGCGCGCACGCTCGGCGCCGTCGCCTCGCCCGGGCGCTACGGTCCCATCCGACTCTGGGGCTCCATAGGATTCATTGCAGTAGTGCTGGGCGGAGGCTTCTGGCTCGAGCGCCGCTCCGCCGCGGATGCGCCCTGGGCGCTCGCCCTCTTCGCGCTCCTCTCGCTCGCTTGCGCGGCGCTCTTTCCGCCCGGCGAGGCTCCGCCATGCGCCGAACGCCAGGCGCCGCGCGCCTGGCGAGTCGCGCTTCCGCCCGGCGTGGCGGCGCTCCTTGCCGCCGGGATCTGCATGTCGGCCGCCCACGGCGCGCTCTACGCCTTCTTCACGCTGCACCTGCAGCAGGCAGGCTATGCGGGCGGCGCCATCGGCGCCCTCTGGACGATCGGCGTGGTGGCCGAAATCTTCGTCTTTGCGCTGCTCCCGGCCATCTTTCGCCGCTTTCGCCTCTCGGCAGTGCTCGTCTTCAGCTTCCTGTGCGCGGCCGCGCGCTTCACGGCCATCGCCTGGGCCGTGGACAGCCTGTGGATCCTGTGCGTTGCGCAGGTTCTGCACGCGGCCACGTTCGGAACGTTCCATGCCGCCTCGCTTGCCGTCATCCAGCGTGTTTTCCCGCGTTCCGCGCTCGCCAGGGGGCAGGGGCTCTTCTCGAGCGTTTCCTATGGCGCAGGGGGCGCGGCCGGCGCGCTCGTGGCCGGCTGGGCGTGGCAAGCCGGCGGGCCGGAGGCCACCTTCACGCTTGCCGCGGCCTTCGGGCTGGCAGGCGCGTATTTTGCGAGGGCGCTCAGGCGCTTCGGGCTCTGACGGGACTGGAGCCGCGGCTTCGGCCACTCGAAGAGGAGCGGTGATCATGCGCAGGCTTTTGATGTTCATGGCGTTGTCGCTCGGCGCGGCGGCATGCCAGACCGTGGATACGACGCAGCCCGGGGTGGTCGGCGTGGACCGCGCGCAGCGCATGCTGGTCTCCTCGGAAGAGATCAATGCCGCCGCCGAGCAGGCCTACGAGAAGGTCATCGCGGAAGCGAAGCAGGCCAATGCGCTCGACCGCGACCCGCAGCAGGTCGCGCGCGTGCAGCGCATCCTGAAGCGCCTCGTCCCCGCAACGGCGGCCTTCCGGAAGGACGGGCCGGAGTGGCCGTGGCAGATCCATGTGCTGAGCTCCGACGAGATCAACGCCTGGGCCATGCCGGGGGGCAAGATGGCGATCTACTCGGGGTTCATCGAGAAGCTCGACGCCACCGACGACGAGATCGCCGCCGTGATGGGGCACGAGCTTTCCCATGCGCTGCGCGAGCACAGTCGCGAGCGGGCCTCGCAGGCGATCGCGCAGCAGATGGCGCTCGGCGTGGTGGGAGCCGTGCTCGGCGCCCCGCAGGTCGCCTCCGACCTCGCGCCGCTCGTGCTCGATCTCACGTTCAACCTGCCCAATGCGCGCGGTCACGAGCAGGAAGCCGATCGCATCGGCGTGGAGCTCGCCGCCCGTGCCGGCTACGATCCGCGCGCGGCCATCTCCCTCTGGGAAAAGATGAAGAAGGCGGCGGGCGGCGCCCAGCCGCCGAGGTTCCTGTCGACCCATCCCTCGCACGAGGATCGCCTCGAGGACCTGCAGAAGTACGCTGCGCGGGTGCTGCCGCTCTACCAGGCGTCGAAATCGGGTGCAAACGCCACTGCCGGCAAGTAAAGCGGCGGCCCTCCTGTGCCATAATTTCCCATTTTCCGCGCTGCGGCAAAATGGGTCAGACGCTCTACGACAAGCTTTGGGACAGCCACCTGGTTCACAGCGAGCCGGACGGCACGTCGCTCCTCTACATCGATCGTCACCTCATCCATGAGGTGACGAGCCCGCAGGCGTACGAAGGCCTGAAGGTCGCCGGCCGCAAGCCCTGGCGCGTCGACTCGGTCGTCGCGACTGCGGATCACAACACGCCCACCACCAACTGGGCCGAAGGCATGGCGGGGGTGAGCGATCCGCTCGCCCGGCTGCAGATCGAGACGCTCGACGCCAACATGAGGGAGTTCGGCGCGAAGGTCTACTTCCCGTTCCTCGACAAGCGGCAGGGCATCGTGCACGTGATCGGGCCGGAGCAGGGCGCGACCCTGCCCGGGATGACCGTCGTCTGCGGCGACTCGCACACGAGCACGCATGGCGCGTTCGCCTGCCTCGCGCACGGCATCGGCACTTCCGAGGTCGAGCACGTTCTCGCCACGCAGTGCCTCGTCACGCGCAAGATGAAGAACATGCGGGTGAACGTCGAAGGCCCGCTCGCGCGCGGCGTGACGGCCAAGGACGTGATTCTCGCCATCATCGGCCGCATCGGCACCGCCGGCGGCACCGGCTGCGCGATCGAGTTCGCCGGCACGACGATCCGCTCGCTCTCCATGGAAGGCCGCATGACAGTCTGCAACATGGCGATCGAGGCGGGCGCGCGCGCCGGCATGGTCGCGGTCGACGACGTGACCATCGACTACGTCAAGGGCCGGCCGTTCGCGCCCACCGGCGCCAATTGGGATGCCGCGGTGACGTATTGGCGCACGTTGACGAGCGATCCGGGCGCGAAGTTCGACCGCGAGGTGACCCTCGACGCGCGCGAGATCAAGCCGCACGTCACCTGGGGCACTTCCCCCGAGATGGTCGTGGCGATCGACGGCGAGGTGCCGGACCCCGACCGCGAGAAGGACGCCACGCGCCGCGAGGGCATGGAGCGCGCGCTCGCCTACATGGGGCTCAAGCCGCGCACGCGAGTCACGGACATCAAGCTGGACAAGGTCTTCATCGGCTCGTGCACCAACTCTCGCATCGAGGATCTGCGCGCGGCCGCCGCGGTCGCGAAGGGCCGCCGCGTGGCTTCCAGCATCCGCGCGGCCATGGTGGTGCCGGGCTCGGGCCTCGTGAAGGCGCAGGCCGAGCGCGAGGGCCTCGACCGCATCTTCCGCGACGCCGGGTTCGAGTGGCGCGAGCCGGGCTGCTCGATGTGCCTCGGCATGAACCCGGACCGGCTGGATCCGGGCGAGCGCTGCGCCTCGACGTCCAACCGCAATTTCGAGGGCCGGCAGGGCGACGGCGGCCGCACGCATCTCGTCAGCCCCGCCATGGCCGCCGCCGCGGCGATCGCCGGCCACTTTGTCGACATCCGGAGCTGGCGCTGATGGAAAAGTTCACCGTGCTGAACGGCCTCGTGGCGCCGCTCGACCGCGCCAACGTGGACACCGACCAGATCATCCCGAAGGAGCACCTGAAGTCGATCAAGCGCACGGGCTTCGCCGATGCGCTCTTCTCGGCCTGGCGCCACGACCCGGAGTTCATGCTCAACCAGCCGCGCTTCAAGGGCGCCACGATCCTCCTCGCGCGCAAGAACTTCGGCTGCGGATCCTCGCGCGAGCATGCCCCGTGGGCGCTCATGGACTACGGCTTTCGCTGCGTGATCGCGCCGTCCTTCGCCGACATCTTCTACAACAACTGCTTCAAGAACGGCCTGCTCCCCGTCGTGCTCACCGAGGCGCAGGTCGACCGGCTCTTCTACGAGTGCGCGTCCTTTCCGGGCTTTCGCCTCATCGTGGATCTCGAGCAGCAGACGGTGGCCACCGCCGACGGCGCGCAGACGATGCGCTTCGAGGTCGACGAGTTCCGCAAGTACTGCCTGGTGAACGGGCTGGACGAGATCGGGCTCACGCTGCGCCATGCCGACCGGATCCGCGCCTTCGAGGCGCGCCGCAAGGCGCAGTTCCCCTGGTACTTCTGAGCGCATGAAGGTCGCGGTACTTCCCGGCGACGGCATCGGCCCGGAGATCGTCGCGCAGGCCTGCCGCATCCTGCGCAAGCTCGACCTCGGCATCGAGCTGCAGGAGGCGCCGGTGGGCGGCGCCGCCTACGCGGCGAGCGGCGACCCGCTTCCCGAGGCGACGCTCGCCCTCGCGCGCGAGGCCGATGCGGTCCTTTTCGGCGCGGTGGGCGACCCGCGCTACGACACGCTCGAGCGCGCCAAGCGCCCGGAGCAGGCGATCCTCGGCCTTCGCAAGGCGCTTGGCCTCTTCGCCAACCTGCGGCCGGCGCAGGTGCACCCCGAGCTCGCCGCGGCGTCCGCGCTGAAGCCCGAGGTGGTTTCGGGACTCGACATCCTCATCGTGCGCGAGCTGACGGGCGACATCTACTTCGGCGAGCCGAAGGGCTTTCGCACCCTCGAGGGCGGCGCGCGCGAAGGGTTCGACACCATGCGCTACAGCGAGCCGGAGATCCGGCGCATCGCGCGCGTGGCGTTCGAGGCCGCGCGCAAGCGCGGGAAGCGCGTCTGCTCCGTGGACAAGGCGAACGTGCTCGAAACCTCGCAACTCTGGCGCGAGACCGTCACGGCCGAGGCGAAGGCCTATCCGGACATCGAGCTGACCCACATGTACGTCGACAACTGCGCCATGCAGCTCGTGCGCGCGCCCAAGCAGTTCGACGTCATCGTGACCGGCAACCTTTTCGGCGACATCCTTTCCGACGAGGCGTCGATGCTCACGGGATCGATCGGCATGCTGCCCTCGGCCTCGCTCGACGCGAGCGGCAAGGGCCTCTACGAGCCGATCCACGGCTCGGCGCCCGACATTGCCGGCAAGGACCAGGCGAATCCGCTCGCCACGCTCCTTTCCGCGGCGATGATGCTGCGCTATTCGCTCGGCCAGGAAGCGGCCGCCGCGAGGATCGAGGCCGCCGTGGCGCGGGTGTTGCGCGATGGACTGCGCACCCCGGACATCTACACCGAGGGCTGTCGCAGGGTCGGAACGGCCGAAATGGGCGACGCCGTCGCGGCCGCCTTATAAACTAGCGCCATGCTCAGAGTCGGAATCGTCGGTTGGCGAGGGATGGTGGGCTCGGTTCTCGTGCAGCGCATGCGCGAGGAGCGGGACTTCGACCATATCGAGCCGGTGTTCTTTTCCACCTCCCAGGCGGGCGGAAACGGGCCCGACATCGGAAAGGCGTCGAGCGTCGTGCAGTCGGCCACCGACCTCGCCGCGCTCAAGGCCTTGCCCGTCGTCATCTCCTGCCAGGGCGGCGACTACACCAACGACGTCTATCCCCGGCTTCGCGCCGACGGCTGGAAGGGCTACTGGATCGACGCGGCGAGCGCGCTGCGCATGCAGGACGATGCGACCATCGTGCTCGATCCGGTCAACATGCCGGTCATCAAGGACGCGCTGAAGAGCGGCAAGCGCAGCTTCATCGGCGGTAATTGCACCGTGAGCCTCATGCTCATGGGCATGGCCGGGCTCTTCCAGCGCGACGAGATCGAGTGGATGACGAGCATGACCTACCAGGCGGCCTCGGGCGCCGGCGCCGCCAACATGCGCGAGCTCGTGGCGCAGATGGCTCGCATCGCCGACGACGCGAAGGCGCTGCTCGCGGATCCCGCTTCGAGCAGCCTCGAAATCGACCGCAAGGTGACCGATTCCATCCGCTCCCCGGCAATGCCCAAGGAGCACTTCGGCCACCCGCTCGCGGCGAGCCTGCTTCCCTGGATCGACAAGGACCTCGGAAACGGCCAGAGCCGGGAGGAGTGGAAAGCGCAGGCGGAGGCCAACAAGATCCTCGGGCGCAGCGCCGATCGTCCCATTCCGATCGACGGCATCTGCGTGCGCGTCGGCGCAATGCGCTGCCACAGCCAGGCGCTGACGGTAAAGCTCCGGCGCGCGCTGCCGGTCGACGAGATAGAAGGCATGCTGGCCGAGGCCAACGACTGGGTCAAGGTCGTCCCCAACCGGCGCGAGGAGTCGCTGGCCGAGCTCACGCCGGCGGCCGTGACGGGCAAGCTGACCGTCCCTGTGGGCCGGGTCCGCAAGCTGCCCATGGGACCGGAGTACATTGCCGCCTATACCGTGGGGGATCAGCTGCTCTGGGGAGCCGCCGAGCCGCTCCGGCGGATGCTGAGGATCCTGCTCGACGCCGGGGTCAAGGGCTAGGACAGGGCCGCCAGGCTGGCAAGGCCCCCGCCCAGGTTTCTGCGCAATTCAGGGAAATTCTCGATTTGCCAGCCTAAGGCCATGATGTTATGTTAGTTGGTCCGATTCAAGAACATAAGCAGGGCGGGGGAAATCGTGGGTAGAACAATCGCCATCGCAGTCGTTGCGGCCGCGCTGTTCGGTGCGGGGTCGCCGGTCGTGCACGCCGCGGGGCTCGGCAAGCTGACGGTGCTCTCTGCCCTCGGCCACCCCCTGGTCGCCGAGATCGACATCGTGTCCCTGCAGCCGAACGAGGAAGAAGGGCTCTCGGCACGACTCGCTTCGCCTGAAGCGTTCATGCAGGCCGGCATCGAGTACAGCTCGGCGCTCCTCGGGATGCGCTTCGACATCGTTCGACGCGAAGGCCGCCCGGTGCTGCGCGTCACCACGTCGCAGCCCGTGAGCGAGCCGTTCGTCGACCTGCTGGTCGAGCTCCAATGGAACTCGGGCCGCCTGATCCGCGAGTACACGTTCCTTCTCGACCCGCCCGAATACAAGGCCCCCCGGGCCCTGGCGGCCGCGCCCGCCGTTCCGGCGCCTCAGGCGCAAGCCCCGGCCGCCGAGCCGGCTGCCCCCATCGAGGCAAGGCCGCTACCCGCGCCTGCCGTCGCTGCTGCGCCAGCCGAGCCCGCGCGGGAGCCCCGCGGCGATCGCCAGTACGAGGTGAAGCGGGGTGACACGCTCGGCAAGATCGCCCGCGAGCACATGCTGCCGGGGCTGACGCTCGAGCAGATGCTGATCGTCATCTTCCGCGCCAACGAGGACGCCTTCATCCGGGGTAACGTCAACCTGGTGCGGGAAGGGCGCATTCTCAATATTCCCTCCGACCCGCAGCCGGTTGACGAGAGCGAGGCGCGGCGACTGGTTCGCACGCACAACGCCGAGTTCAACGCCTATCGCAGCCGGCTGGCGGCCGCGCCGACGGCGGCGGACGCCGCCCCGGGCACAAGGGAGGTGACGGGGCGGATCGAAGCCAAGCCCGAAGCGGCGCCGCCCGCCCAGCCTCGTGATCAAGTGCGCCTGTCCAAGGTCGATCCGGCCAAGCCCGCGGCGCCCGGCAGCCAGGCGGCGGCCGAGGACGACCGCGTCGCGCAGGAACGGGCTCTCAAGGAAGCGCAGGAGCGCCAGGCCGAGCTCGAGAAGAACCTTGCCGACATGGAGAAGCTGCTCGCGCTGCGCAATCAGCAGCTCGCCGAGCTGCAGAAGCTGGCCAAGGAACAGAAGGCGCCGTCCGCGACCGAAGCGCCCAAGCCGGCTGCCGAGGCCGCGAAGCCGGCACCGGCAGCGCC
>CAYWSG010000017.1:36117-44757 GCA_964461055.1 uncultured Enterobacteriaceae bacterium
GCGGCTGCCGCGCCGGCGCCCAAGCCGGCGGCCAAGCCGAAGCCGAAGCCGGCAGCGAAGAAGGCGCCGCCGCCACCGCCAGCGCCGGAGCCGAGCCTGGTGGACGAGTTCCTCGAGAATCCGCTCGCGCTCGCGGGCCTCGCCGGGGTGGTTGTGCTGCTCGGCGGCTATGGTGCATGGGCCTGGCGGCGCAAGAAGAAGAGCCAGGCGCGCTTCCAGGACAGCGTGCTCGACGCCGCTTCCGGCGCGGGCGCCGCATCCGTGTTTGGCGCCGAAGGGGCCGCCGCCGGTGCGGACGCTTCCCAGGTCTCGGTGAGCCAGGCGCCTGCCGGCATGGAAGCGGAGGAAGTCGACCCGATCGCCGAGGCCGACGTCTACATGGCCTACGGCCGGGACGCGCAGGCCGAGGAGATCCTGAAGGAGGCCGTCGCGAAGGATCCCAGCCGCATCGCGGTGCACGCGAAGCTCCTCGAGATCTACGCGAACCGCAAGGACGCCCAGGCGTTCGAGCAGACGGCCCTCAAGCTCAAGAGCCTCACCGGCGGAAGCGGGCCCGAATGGGAGAAGGCGGCTGCGCTCGGACGGGGCGTCGATCCCCAGAACGGGCTCTACGGCGGCGCGGGCGGTGCGGCCGCGGCGGTGACCGCGGCGCCGGCTGCGGCGGCCGTCGCGGCAGCGGCGCCGGCCCTCGACTTCGACATCGGCGGTCCGACGAGCCAATCGCCCGTCCCGGACATCGCACTGGACGCCGCGCCGAAGGACGAGACGCCGTCGACCATCGACTTCGACCTTGGCGCGGCGGCGAGCGCGCCCTCGGAGGAGAAGAGCGACTTCACGCCGGAAGGCACGCTCATCATGGGCAACGAGGCCGACTCGACGGCGAGCGGCGGCCTCGACTTCGACCTCGGGCTTCCGGGCGAGACGAAGCCGGCGCAGGCACCGGCTGCCGCGGCGCCTGCAGCGCAGGCCGACCAAAGTGGGTCCGACACCAGCGGCGGGCTCGATTTCGACCTGAATCTGGACCTTGGCGACGCTTCGGGAGCGGAGAAGCCCGCGGAGGCGCCGGCTGCCATGGACCTTTCCTCGATCAGCCTGGACCTCGGGAACGCGGCCGATGCGGCGGGCGGCGGCGACGGCAAGTGGCAGGAAATCGCCACGAAGCTCGATCTCGCCAAGGCGTACGAGGAGATGGGCGACAAGGACGGGGCACGCGAGCTCCTCAACGAAGTCGTCAAGGATGGTGATGCGGCCCAGAAGGGGCAGGCGCAGGAGCTTCTCGCCAAGCTCGGCTGAGCCGCCCGCCGTCCTCCCGATCGAAAGCCGCGGCTCCGGCCGCGGCTTTTGTTTATGCGAATAGCGCTCGGCATCGAATACGACGGTAGCGGCTTTGTCGGTTGGCAGACGCAGCCGGGCGGCGGCGCGGTGCAGGACGCGCTCGAGCAGGCGCTCGGCGCCATGGCGGGCCACCCGGTGCGCGTCGTGGCCGCCGGGCGCACCGATCGCGGGGTGCATGCGCTTGCCCAGGTCGTGCACTTCGATACCGACGCCGCGAGGCCTGAATCGGCCTGGGTACGCGGCGTGAACGCGATGCTGCCGGCAGCCCTCGCGGTGCTCTGGGCCCGTCCGGTGGAGCCGGAGTTCCACGCGCGCTACAGCGCCCAGGCGCGCGTCTATCGCTACGTCCTGCTGAACCGCCCCGTGCGCCCGGCGCTTGCGGCCCGCCACGCAGGCTGGTTTCATCTGCCGCTCGATGTCGCCCGCATGCGCGAGGCGTCCAGGCATCTCGTCGGCGAGCACGATTTCTCCGCCTTCCGTGCGGCGGAATGCCAGGCGACCACGCCGGTGCGGGTGCTTCATGCGCTCGACATCGAGGCGCACGGGGAGCGCATCGACTTCGTCCTGAGGGCGAACGCTTTCCTCCATCACATGGTTCGCAACCTTGTCGGCTCGCTCGTCTACGTGGGCAAGGGCAAGCATCCTCCGCAGTGGATCGCCGAGGTCCTCGCCTCGCGCGATCGCTCGCGCGCCGCGCCGACGTTTGGCGCCGAAGGGCTCTACCTGGAGCGGGTCGAGTATCCGGCCCGATGGAGCCTGCCCGAAGCGGCTCGAACGCCGCTACCCTTCATCCCATGAGGACTCGAATCAAGATCTGCGGCATCACCCGCGCCGAGGACGGGGTCATGGCCGCCGAGGCGGGCGCCGACGCGGTCGGGCTCGTTTTCTACCCGCCGAGCCCGCGCTTTCTCAGCCTCGGCCGCGCCATGGAAATCCGCGATGCGTTGCCGCCATTCGTCCAGACGGTCGCGCTCTTCGTCAATCCGGATCCCGCCCAGGTGGCGCAGGTCATTGGCGCCGTGAGGCCGTCGTTGCTGCAGTTCCACGGCGAGGAAAGCGTGCAGTTCTGCGAAAGCTTCGGCATGCCTTACGTCAAGGCCTGCCGGGTACGGCCGGAAGTCGATTTGCTAGAATACCTGCGCCCATTCTCCCGCGCCTCGGCGTGGCTCCTCGACAGCCACGTGGCCGAATACGGCGGCGTGGGCGAGCGCTTCGACTGGTCGCTCGTGCCGGCCAAGCGGGACCGACGGCTCATTCTCTCCGGCGGCCTGGCCGCCGACAACGTCGCCGAGGCGATCCGCCAGGTCAAGCCCTGGGGCGTCGACGTCTCGAGCGGCGTGGAGTCGGCGAAGGGCATCAAGGACGCCGCCAAGGTCGCCGCCTTCATCGCAGAGGTCAGGAATGCAGATGTATGACTTGCCGGACGCGCGGGGCCACTTCGGTCCCTACGGCGGGGTATTCGTCGCCGAAACGCTGACCCATGCGCTCGACGAGCTGCGCGCGGCCTACGAAGCGGCCCGCAAGGACCCTGCCTTCGAGGCCGAGTTCCGCTACGAGCTTCGCCACTACGTCGGCCGGCCAAGCCCGATCTATCACGCCCGTCGCCTGAGCGCCGAGTGCGGCGGCGCCCAGATCTACATCAAGCGCGAGGACCTCAACCACACGGGCGCGCACAAGATCAACAACACCATCGGCCAGGCCCTGCTGGCGCGGCGCATGGGCAAGCCGCGCGTGATCGCCGAGACCGGAGCGGGCATGCACGGCGTGGCGAGCGCCACCGTGGCTGCCCGCTACGGCATGGAGTGCGTCGTGTACATGGGCTCGGAGGACGTGAAGCGCCAGGCGCAGAACGTCTACCGGATGAAGCTCCTCGGCGCGAAAGTCGTGCCGGTCGACTCCGGCTCGCGGACGCTCAAGGATGCGCTGAACGAAGCCATGCGCGACTGGGTGACGCACGTGGAGTCGACCTTCTACATCATCGGCACGGTCGCCGGGCCGCATCCGTACCCGATGATGGTGCGCGATTTCCAGTCCGTGATCGGCGAGGAATGCCGCCAGCAGATGGTCGAGCTCGCCGGTCGCCAGCCCGACGCGGTCGTCGCCTGCGTGGGCGGCGGCTCGAACGCGATGGGGATCTTCTATCCCTACATCCCCGAGAAGGGCACGCGCCTCATCGGGGTGGAAGCCGCCGGCGAGGGGCTTGCCACCGGCCGGCATGCTGCCTCGCTCTGCGCGGGCCGGCCCGGGGTCCTGCACGGAAATCGCACCTACCTCCTGCAGGACGCGAACGGCCAGATCACGGAGACGCACTCCGTCTCGGCCGGGCTCGACTATCCCGGCGTGGGGCCGGAGCACGCCTGGCTGAAGGACATCGGCCGGGCTGAATACGTCGGCATCACGGATGCCGAGGCGCTGGACGCGTTCCAGGCGCTCTGTCGCCTGGAGGGCATCATCCCGGCGCTCGAGTCGGCCCACGCGGTTGCGCAGGCGATGAAGATGGCGCGCAGCCTGCCCAAGGAGAGCCTCCTGCTCGTCAATCTTTCCGGCCGCGGCGACAAGGACATGCACACCGTCGCCGAGCGCAGCGGCATCCCGCTCTAGATGTCGCGCATCGAAGCCTGCTTCGCCGCGCTGCGGAAGTCCGGCCGCAAGGCGCTCATACCGTACATCACGGCGGGCGACCCGCATCCCTCCTTGACCGTTCCCCTGATGCACGCGCTTGTCGAAGCAGGGTCGGACATCCTGGAGCTGGGCGTTCCCTTCTCGGATCCGATGGCCGACGGCCCGGTCGTCCAGCGCGCCGGAGAGCGCGCGCTGAAGAACGGGGTCGGCTTGAAGGACGTGCTGGATCTCGTCGCGGCGTTTCGCCGCGAGAACGCGACTACGCCGGTGGTGCTGATGGGCTACGCAAACCCGGTTGAGGCGATGGGGACCGAGCGCTTCGTCGCCGCCGCGGCGAAGGCCGGGGTGGACGGCGTCATCGTCGTCGACTATCCGCCCGAGGAATGCGCTGCCTTTGCGAAGCTCGCGCGCGAGCATGGAATCGACCCGATCTTCCTGCTTGCCCCGACCTCCACCGACAAGCGGATCGAGGAGGTCGCGCGCCTCGCGAGCGGCTATCTCTACTACGTGTCCCTCCGCGGCGTAACCGGCGCGCGCAACATCGATCTTGCGGACGTGGCCTCGCGCATTCCGAAGCTGCGGGCGGCGACGAAGCTGCCGATCGGCGTAGGCTTCGGAATTCGCGACGCCCAGTCGGCGCGGCGGGTGGCCGCGACCGCCGACGCGGTTGTCATCGGCAGCAGGATCATCGAGGAAATCGAGGCCGGCGAGCCCGAAGGGGCGGCTCAGCGGGTGAAGGCCTTCCTAGCCCCGATACGTCAGGCGATCGACGCATGAGCTGGCTGCAAAAGCTGTTGCCGCCCAAGATCCAGCGCACCGGTGCGGCGCGAAAGAGCGTCCCGGAGGGTCTCTGGACGAAGTGCGCTGCGTGCGACGCGGTGCTCTACACCACGGATCTCGAGAAGAACCTTAACGTCTGTCCGAAGTGCGGGCACCACGAGCGCCTCGGCGCGCGCCCGCGCCTCGACGCGCTGCTCGACGCAGACGGCCGCTTCGAGATCGGCGCAGAGGTGCTGCCGGTCGACACGCTCAAGTTCAAGGACACCCGCCGCTACACCGAGCGCCTGGCGGACGCGCAGGAGGAGACGGCGGAGTCCGACGCGCTCGTGGTCATGCAGGGCTCGATCAAGGCGCTCGGCGTGGTCTGTGCCGCCTTCGAGTTCGACTTCATGGGCGGCTCCATGGGCTCGGTCGTCGGCGAGCGCTTCGTGCGCGGCGTGCGCGTCGCGATCGAGCAGAAGCTGCCCTTCATCTGCGTCACGGCCTCCGGCGGCGCGCGCATGCAGGAGGGCCTGCTCTCGCTCGTGCAGATGACCAAGACCACCGCGGCGCTCACCGAGCTCGCCGAGCGCAGGCTTCCCTTCATCTCGGTGCTCGCCGACCCCACGATGGGCGGCGTCTCGGCGAGCTTCGCCATGATCGGCGACATCGTCATCGCCGAGCCCCGGGCGCTGATCGGCTTCGCCGGCCCGCGGGTGATCGAGCAGACGGTGCGCCAGAAGCTGCCCGAGGGCTTCCAGCGGGCCGAGTTCCTCCTGGAGAAGGGCGCGATCGACATGATCGTCGATCGGCGCCAGCTGCGCGACAAGCTGCACGGGCTGCTTGCCCTGCTGCAGCGCGTCCCGGCCGAGGCCGCCGCATAAGCTGTCCGGCTGCCTGCGGCGCCCGGTGACGGAGCTCGCGGCTCTCGTGCGCACCTCGTCCGCCGTGACGGCGACGGCAAGCCGCACCGCGAAGATCGGAGCGCTCGCCGCTCTCCTGCGGCAGGTCCGCCCGGACGAGCTTCCGATCGCGATCGCGTTCATGAGCGGAGAAGCGCGGCAGGGCAAGCTCGCCGTGGGATCGGCCGCGCTTCGCGAGGCGCTCGTGGCTCCCTCCCCGCAGCCCGCGCTTACGCTGCACGAGGTCGACGAGGCCTTCGAGACGATCAAGCAGGCGCGCGGCAAAGGCTCCCCGGAGCGCAAGCTCGCCGTGCTGCGCTCCCTTTTCGCTCGCGCGGACGCGGAGGAGCAGGACTTCCTGCAACGGCTCATCCGGGGCGAGCTGCGCCAGGGGGCGCTCGAAGGTCTGCTGCTCGAGGCCCTTGCCCTGGCGGCGGGGGCGCCTCCCGAGCGCGTGCGCCGGGCCGCGAGCTTCGCCGGGAGCATGGTCCCGGTGGCGCAGGCGGTGCTCGCGCACGGTCCGGCCGCGCTGGAGCGCTTCTCGGTGCAGCTCATGCAGCCGGTCACGCCGATGCTCGCCCAGCCGGCCGCTGACATCGAGAGCGCCCTGCGCGCGCTCGGGAGCGCGCGCCTCGACTGGAAGCTCGACGGGGCGCGCGTGCAGGTCCACAAGTCCATGGACGCGGTGCGTGTCTACACACGAAGCCTGAACGACGTGACGGCCGCCGTGCCGGAAGTCGTGGCGGCCGTGCACGCCGCTCCGGCGGCCACTGCGATCCTCGACGGCGAGGCCATTGCCCTGCGGCCCGATGGCCGCCCGTACCCTTTCCAGACGACCATGCGGCGCTTGGGACGCCGGGAGGACCATGCCGAGTCCCGCGAAACCCTGCCGCTTTCGGTGTTCTTCTTCGACTGCCTGCTTCTCGACGGCGCGCCGCTCGTCGATGCGCCGCTCGAAGCGCGTCGCGAGGCGCTCGTGCGCGCCGTGCGCCCCGAGCACGTCGTTCCCAGCCTGGTGACGAGCGACGCCGGGGAGGCGCGCGCGTTCTACGAGCAGGCGCTCCGCGCCGGTCACGAAGGCGCGATGGTAAAGGCGCCCGGCTCGCCCTACGAGGCGGGGCGCCGGGGCGCCAACTGGCTCAAGGTGAAGCGCGAGCACACGCTCGACCTGGTCGTCCTCGCCGCCGAATGGGGCCACGGCCGCCGGCGCGGGCGGCTTTCCAACCTGCACCTGGGCGCACGCGATCCGGAGCGCGGCGCATTCGCCATGCTCGGCAAGACCTTCAAGGGACTCACCGACGAGATGCTGGCATGGCAGACGCGCGAGCTCCTCGAGCGCCAGCGGGCTGCCGGCGAGGGGGTGGTCCACGTGCGCCCGGAGCTCGTGGTCGAAGTGGCGTTCAACGACATCCAGGCAAGCCCCCAGTATCCGGCCGGGATGGCCTTGCGCTTCGCGCGCGTGAAGCGCTATCGCCCCGACAAGACGCCGGACGAGGCGGATTCCATCGATACGGTGAGGCGCCTCTTCGAGGCGCAGTCATGAAAACGCTCGAGCAGTGGCTCGCGTACGTTGAGCAGCAGCACCCGCAGGAGATCGCGCTCGGGCTGGACCGCGTGAAGGCGGTGATGGAGCGCCTGCAGATCCGGCTCGAGTGCCCCGTGGTGACGGTTGGCGGAACGAACGGCAAGGGCTCGACGTGCGCCATGCTCGAGGCCATTGCGCGGGCCGCCGGCTACCGGACGGCGCTCTATACCTCGCCGCATCTCCTGCGCTACAACGAGCGGGTGCGCCTCCGGGGGCGCGAGGCGGACGACGCGCCGCTCTGCGAGGCGTTCGCTGCCGTGGAGGCCGCGCGCGGCACTGTCGCGCTCACGTACTTCGAGTTCGGCACGCTCGCCGCGCTTTGGCTCTTCGCGCAGGAGAAGCCGGAGGTCGTGGTGCTCGAGGTGGGGCTCGGCGGCAGGCTCGACGCGGTGAACGTGGTCGACCCCGACTGCGCAGTGCTGACGAGCATCGCCATCGACCACGTCGACTATCTGGGCTCCACCCGGGAGAGCATCGCAAGCGAGAAGGCCGGAATCTTCCGCCCGGGTCGTCCGGCGGTGGTCGCCGATCCGGATCCGCCGGCCGTAATCCTGGAAAGCGCTGCGCGCCTGTTTCTGCTGGGACGGGATTTTGGCTACGCGGCACGCGGGAGCCAGTGGTCGTACTGGGGGCCGGCCGGGCGGCGCTCGGGCCTCGCGCATCCGGCGCTGCGCGGTGCGAGGCAGCTTCGGAACGCGGCGGCCGCGCTCTGTGCGCTCGACAGCCTGCGCATGCGCCTTCCGATCGCGATGCAGGATGTGAGGCGCGGGCTCGCCGAGGTGGCGATCCCCGGACGGTTCCAGGTCGTTCCGGGCCGCCCGGAGGTGATCCTCGACGTCGCCCACAACGTCGAGGCCGCGCGGGCGCTCGCCGACAACCTGGGCGCCTCGCGATTCGCTCCCAACACCATTGCCGTCTGCGGAATGCTGCAGGACAAGGACATTCCGGGGGTCCTCGGCGCGCTTGCGCCGCGCATCACGCGCTGGCATCTCTGCTCGCTGCCCGGAAGCCGCGGGGCATCGGCGGAGAAGCTTTTCGACGCGCTGCGGGCGCTCGACGCCGCCGCGGCTGCAAGCCAGCATGCTTCGCCCGCGGCGGCGCTCGCCGCAGCGCTCGAGGGCGCGGGGCAGGATGATAAGATCGTCGTGTTCGGGTCTTTCCTCACCGTCGGCGAAGCGAGCGCGTGGCTGAACAACAACAAGACGTCGATGCGTTGAAGCGGCGCGGGCGCCGCAGGCTGGTGGGTGCCGTCGCGCTCGTCCTGCTCGCGGTCATTGCGCTTCCGATGATCTTCGACCCGGAGCCACGCCGCAGCGTACCGCCCGTCAGCGTGCGCATCCCCGGCGAAGGCGACAGCGCTTTCGCGCCTTCTCCCCCGGCCGCGGTCGCGCCCGCGCCGTCGGTGAAGCTTCCTGCGACCGGGGCGAAGAAGCCGGA
>CAYWSG010000017.1:44857-46677 GCA_964461055.1 uncultured Enterobacteriaceae bacterium
GCGCGCGCAGAGGCCGCGCTCGCGGGCACCGAGTACGTCGTTCCCGTCGGCGCCTACCAGAACGCCGAGAGCGTAATTGCCACGCTCTCGAGCGCGAAGATTCCGCACTACACGGAGCCGGCGCCCGGGAACCTGACGCGCGTGCGCGCCGGCCCCTTCGCGACCAAGGAGGCAGCCGATAGAGCGTTCGAGCGGCTCAAGTCGCTCGGGCTGAAGCCCGGGCCGACGACCTCCCGTCGCGGATGACGTGGGTCGACTACGTGGTCCTGGCGGTCGTCGTGCTTTCGACCGCCTGGGGGCTGTGGCACGGGCTCGTGCGTGAAGTCATCTCGCTCGCCGGATGGGTGATCGGCTTTCTCGCCGCGAACCTGCTGGCCGGTCCGGTCGGCGAGAGGCTCCCCGATGCGCTCGGAAGCGCGCAGATCAGGATCCTCGTGGCGTTCGTGGTCGTCTTCATCCTGGCGCTCGCGATGACCACGCTCGCCGGCGTGCTGCTCTCGAAGATGCTGCGAGCGGCCGGGCTCGCCGGACTCGACAGGACGCTCGGCGGCCTGTTCGGCCTGGCGCGTGCCGCGCTGCTCATTCTGGCGCTTGCGCTGGCCGCGGGCCTCACCGCGCTGCCTCGGCACCCGAGCTGGACGGCATCGTTGAGCGGGCCTTGGCTCGCGCGACTCTCCATGGCCGTGAAGCCCTGGCTGCCGCCCGCGCTCAGCGAGCGCTTGCGCTATCATTAGCCCTTAACGACTGCGGGACAACCGTTCCCCATGTGCGGGATTCTCGGAATCGTCGCTCGTACGCCCGTCAACCAGCTTCTCTACGACGGGCTCCTTCTCCTTCAGCACCGCGGCCAGGATGCGGCCGGCATCGTCACGTGCGAAGGCAACTCGTTTCACATGCACAAGGGCAGCGGGCAGGTGCGCGACGTGTTCCGCACCCGGAACATGCGCTCGCTCCCCGGCAACATCGGCATCGGGCATTGCCGCTATCCCACCGCCGGATCGGCCTTCAAGGTGGCCGAGGCGCAGCCCTTCTACGTCAATTCGCCCTTCGGCATCGTCCTCGGGCATAACGGCAACCTGACGAACGCCGAGGCGCTCAAGGAGGAGATGTTCCGCACCGACCTGCGGCACATCAACACCGGCTCGGACTCGGAAGTGCTCGTCAACGTGCTCGCGCACGAGCTTGAGCGCGCATCGGTCAAGCTGCGGCTCGAGCCGCAAACGATCTTTACGGCGGTCGCCCAGGTCCATCGCCGTCTCAAGGGCGCGTACGCAGTGGTGGCGATGATCGCGGGCTACGGCGTGCTCGCGTTCAGGGACCCGTTCGGCATCCGGCCCCTGGTGGTCGGATACAACGAGACGGAAGCGGGCACCGAGTACATGGTCGCATCCGAATCCGTGGCGCTCGACGCGCTCGGCTTTCGCGTGCTGCGCGACGTGGCGCCCGGCGAGGCGGTGTTCATCGAGGAGGACGGCAGCTTCCACAGCCAGCAATGCGCGGCCAAGTGGAGCCTCAATCCCTGCATCTTCGAGTACGTCTACCTTGCGCGCCCCGATTCCCTCATCGACGGCGCCTCGGTGTACGAGACGCGGCTCCACATGGGCGAGAAGCTCGCGGACAAGATCCGTCGCCAGTACCGGCATCTGCAGGTCGACGTGGTCATTCCGATCCCCGACTCGAGCAGGCCCTCGGCCCTCCAGCTTGCCCAGGGCCTGGGCGTGCCTTACCGCGAGGGCTTCGTGAAGAACCGCTACATCGGCCGGACCTTCATCATGCCGGGGCAGGCGGTGCGCTCGCGCTCGGTGCGCCAGAAGCTCAAT
>CAYWSG010000018.1:0-45215 GCA_964461055.1 uncultured Enterobacteriaceae bacterium
ACGCTCGAAGCGTACGGCGCCGTCAGCTGGAAGTGGCTCACCGCGAAGCTGAGCTACAGCCTCGGCGACACCTTCGGCGTGAACGACGCCAAGGGCACCTACTACGTGGACCTCTCGGCGAACGTTCCCGTCACCGACAAGCTCGCCTTTCAGGCGCACTACGGCATCCAGGAGTTCAAGGGCGACAACGCCGGCGTGGACAACGACGACGTCGCTTCCTACAAGGACTGGCGGCTCGGCGTCACCTACGCGCTGCCGGCCGACTTCACGATCGGCGCCTACTACACCGACACGAAGATGAACGACACGCGCGAGGCGTTCTACACGAACCCGGCGGGCCGCTTCCTCGGCAAGGATTCCTACGTCGTCTTTCTGCAGAAGACGTTCTGAGCGGAGGCTCCATGAAACTGGTCAGTGCAATCATCAAGCCGTTCAAGCTCGACGAGGTGCGCGAGGCGCTCTCGGGCATCGGCGTGCAGGGCATCACGGTGACCGAGGTGAAGGGCTTCGGGCGGCAGAAAGGCCACACCGAGCTCTATCGGGGCGCCGAGTACGTCGTCGATTTCCTCCCCAAAGTGAAGATCGAGGCCGCCGTCAGGACGGAGCTCCTCGAGCAGGCGATCGAGGCCATCGAGCGATCCGCCAATACCGGAAAGATCGGCGACGGGAAGATCTTCGTGTTCGACCTCGAGAAGGTGATCCGCATCCGCACCGGCGAGACCGATGCGGCCGCCCTTTAGCCGACTGCCTGAGACGGAGACTGAAATGAAAGCCATCCTTTTCCCGCTCGCCGCCGCGCTCACCGCGGCGCTCGCCCTCGCGTTCGCCGGCCCGGCGGCCGCGCAGGATGCCGCCAAGCTCGACAGCGGCGATACCGCCTGGATGCTCATGGCGACGGTGCTCGTCGTGATCATGGTCATCCCCGGGCTCGCGCTCTTCTACGGCGGCATGGTGCGCGCCAAGAACACCCTTTCGGTGCTCATGCAGGTGCTCGTCGTCTTCTCGCTCATGTCGGTGCTGTGGGCCGTGCTCGGCTACAGCCTCGCCTTCAGCGAGGGCAACAGCGTGATCGGCGGGCTCTCCAAGGCCTTTCTCGCCGGCGTCACGCCGGAGTCGCTGCAGGGCACGATCCCGGAGCTTCTCTTCGCCGTCTTCCAGCTGACCTTCGCCGCCATCACGCCGGCGCTCGTCGTCGGCGCCTTCGCCGAGCGGATGAAGTTTTCCGCGGTGCTCTGGTTCCTGGGCCTGTGGCTCTTTGCCTGCTACATCCCGCTCGCGCACATGGTGTGGGGCGGCGGCTGGATCGGCGCCATGGGCGCGATCGACTTCGCCGGCGGCACCGTGGTGCACATCAACGCCGGCGTCGCAGGCCTCGTGGCGGCCATCGTGCTCGGCCGGCGCAAGGGCTACGGCAAGGTGGCGATGCCGCCGCATAACCTCACCTTCACGCTTACGGGCGCGGCGCTGCTGTGGGCGGGCTGGTTCGGCTTCAATGCCGGAAGCGCCGTGGCGGCCAACGGCAGCGCGGCCCTTGCGATGATGAACACGCAGCTCGCCACGGCGGCCGCGGTCCTCGCCTGGGCCTTCGCCGAGTGGGTGATCAAGGGGAAGCCCAGCCTCCTCGGCGCCGCCTCCGGCGCCATCGCCGGGCTCGTCGCCATCACGCCGGCCTGCGGCAACGCCGGCCCGATGGGCGCCATCGTGCTCGGCGCGCTCGCCGGCGTCGTCTCGTTCTGGGCGGTGGCGTACCTGAAGCGGATCGCGGGCTACGACGACGCGCTCGATGTCTTCGGCGTGCACGGGGTCGCCGGCATCGTGGGCGCCCTCGGCATCGGCATCCTCGCCTCGCCCTCGCTCGGAGGCGCGGGCTTCGGCGGCGACAACGCCGGCATCGGCGCGCAGCTCGCCGTGCAGGCGGCCGGCGTCGGCTTCACGCTCCTCTACACCGGCATCGTCAGCTTCATCCTGCTCAAGCTGGTGGATCTCTTCATCGGCCTGCGCGTGTCGGACGAGGCCGAGACCGAAGGGCTCGACGTGGCGGAGCACGGCGAGGCCGCGTACAACGGCTGAGCGCTCAGTCGGAGAGCTTGTTCAGCAGCTCGAGCAGCTGCGAGCGCTCGGCGGCCGTCAGCCGGGCGGCGACGCGGCGCTCGTGCTGCTGAATGCGCCGCTTGATGCGCGCGAGGAGGACGCGGCCGGACGGCGTCAGCCACAGGCCGTTGGTGCGGCGATCCTTGCCGCGGCGCCGCTCGACGAGGCCGCGGCTTTCCAGCGCGTCGATGACGCCCACCATGGTGGAGCGGTCGAGGGACACGGCCTGCGCGAGGCGGCTCTGCGTGACGCCCGGATTGGCGTCGATGAGGAGCAGGATCCCCACGCGCCCCGGCGAGAGCTCCGGGATCGTCTGGGCGAAGTCGCGGAACACCGCCTGCTGCGCGCGCCGCAGCCGGTAGCCGAGCAGGTTCGGCAGCAGCCCGGGCTTCATCGAGGTCTCGGTTTGTTGGGGTACCCAGCAGTCGGCCCATCGTAGCCGAGGCCCGGCGGCGCCGGCAATTCGGCTTGCGGCCGCCTTGCGCGTTCTATACTCCCCCACCAGGAAGCTTCGAGGAGCACGCAGTGGAGGGGAGCGGGTGAACGGGACCGAGTTCCTTCTCGGTCCCGAGGCGCTGGCGCGCCACGGCGAGCGCGTCGCGCTCGTGTGCGGTGCCGAATCGGTGACCTATGCCGAGCTCGCGCGGCAGAGCGCGCTTGCCGCCGCCGCCTACGCGAGCCTCGGCGTAAAGCCCGGCGACAAGGTGCTGCTGCTCATGCGCGACACGCCGCAGTTCGCCGCGGCCTGGCTCGGCCTCGTTCGCATGGGCGCGGTCGCCGTCGCGCTGAACAACAAGGTGTCGGAGGCGGAGTACCGGCACGTGCTCGCCGACAGCGAGGCGCGCCTCGCGCTCGTGGAGGACGTCTTCGTCGAGGCGCGCCGGGACCTCTCGGCGGAGCTTGCGGCCCAGGGCCGGCTGGTGGTGGCCGGCGACCAGGCTTCTTCCTCCGATGCCCGTGCGCCTCGCTGGCAAACGCTCCTCGCGTCCGCGCGCCCGGGAAGCGCGCTCGACGTGGCGCCCGAGTGGCCGGCGTTCTATCTCTACTCCTCGGGCACCACCGGCCGAGCGAAGGGCATCGTGCATTCGCACCATGCCGTCACCTGCGTCGGCGCTGCGCTGCGCCTGCTCGGCGTCCGGGCGGGCGAGAAAGTATTCGCCACTTCACGCTTCTTCTTCGCCTATGGCCTTGAGCACGGGCTGCTCGGCCCGCTCGCGATGGGCGCAACTTCCATCGTGTGCCCGGACTGGCCCGACGAGCACGCGGTGCTCGAGGCCATGGCCGCGCATGCGCCCCGGTACTTCTTCAGCGTGCCGACCGTCTACCGGCGGCTGCTTGCCCAGCCGACGGATCGCCTTGCGGCCCTTCGAGCCGTGGCGGCGTGCGTGGCCGCCGGCGAGCACGTCCCTGCCCAGCTCGTCGCGCAGTGGAAAGCGGCCACGGGACTCGAGCTTCTCAGCCTCTATGGCATGTCCGAGACCTTCTGCGCCTGCCTCGTCACGCCGCCGGGAACCTCGGATGGCCGGCGGACCGGCAAGCCGCTTCCTGGCATCGAGCTTCGCCTGCTCGCCGCCGACGGCACGCCGGTCGAGACCGGCACGCCCGGCATTCTCTGGGTCAAGCATCCGTCGCAGGCGCTCGAGTACCGCAACCTGCCCGAGCGCACGCGCGAGCAGTTCAAGGACGGCTGGTTCTGCACGCGGGATTTCTTCGTGCGTGATGCGGAAGGCCACTACCTGCATCAGGGTCGCGCCGACGAGCTCGTCAAGATCGCGGGCCAGTGGGTGCTGCCCTCGGAGCTCGAGGCGGCGGCCGCATCGGCGCCCGAAGTCGTGGAAGCGGCCTGCGTACCCGTGCCGGACCGCGACGGCTTCGAGCGGCTCGCGCTCTTTCTCATTCCGCGCGGCGACGGCGAGGCAGCGCTGCGCGCCGCGGCGCAGGCATGCGAGCGCGCGCTGCCGCGCCACAAGCGCCCCAAGTGGCTGCGAGCGGTGGCGGAGCTGCCGCGAACGCCCACCGGGAAGGTGCAGCGCTTCAAGCTGCGCGAGCAGCTCGCGCGAGAGCTCGAAGCAGCCAAGTGATGCGCTCGAACCTCCGGCCGGGCGGCCGTGCGATCGAGTCTACAATGCGCTCTTTCGAGTCTCCTTCGCACGCCGAACGCACCTGATGGCCTACGTCATACCCCTTTGGAATCCGCCCGCGCTGCCGATCGCGGGCTCGAGCGATCTTTTTCCCGTGCGCCGCATCTTCTGCGTGGGGCGCAACTACGCCGAGCACCAGAAGGAGATGGGCGGAGACGGCCGCGAGCAGCCGTTCTTCTTCCTGAAGAGCGCGCACGCCCTCGTGCCCCGCGGTGGCGAAGTGCATTTCCCCCCCAAGACGGCGAACTACCACTACGAGACGGAAATGGTCGTGGCGCTCGCCAAGGGCGGCCGGCGCATCGCCGCCGGGAACGCAGCCGAGCACGTCTACGGCTACGCGGTGGGCCTGGACATGACCCGGCGCGATCTGCAGCAATGGGGCAAGGACCATGGCCGACCGTGGGACTTCGGCAAGGACTTCGACGAAGCCGCGCCCTGCGGAGAGCTCGTTCCCGCCTCCCGCATCGGCCATCCGACCAAGGGCGCCATCTGGCTCAACGTGAACGGCAAGCAGCGCCAGAAGGCGGACCTCTCGGACATGATCTGGTCCGTGCCCGAGCAGATCGCCTACCTCTCCGAGTACTACACGCTCGAGCCGGGCGACCTCATCTTCTCCGGCACGCCGGCGGGGGTCGGCCCAGTGAAGGCCGGTGACGAGCTGCATGCCGGAATCGACAACGTGGGCGAGCTGAAGGTGAAAATCGTCGCCGCGCTGTGAAGCTCTACACGTACTTTCGCAGCTCGGCCGCCTTCCGCGTCCGCATCGCGCTCAACCTCAAGGGACTCGGGTACGAGCCGGCGCTCGTGCACCTGCCGAAAGGCGAGCACCGAACGGAAGCCTACGCCGGCGTGAATCCGCAGGCGCTGGTGCCCACGCTCGACACGGGGACCGCGCGCCTC
Organism: uncultured Enterobacteriaceae bacterium; assembly: GCA_964461055.1. Lineage (GTDB taxonomy): Bacteria > Pseudomonadota > Gammaproteobacteria > Burkholderiales > SG8-39 > SCGC-AG-212-J23. The sequence continues at coordinate 5,133 of CAYWSG010000018.1, forward strand.
AACCAGTCGCTCGCCATCATCGAGTACCTCGAGGAGACGCATCCCCAGCCGCCGCTGCTGCCGAAGGACGCGCTCGAGCGCGCACGCGTGCGTTCGCTCTCGCTCCTCGTGGCCTGCGAAATCCACCCGCTCAACAACTTGCGAGTGCTGAAATACCTGCGCAAGGCGCTCGGCCAGGGCGAGGACGCCGTCAATACGTGGTACCGGCACTGGATCGCCGAGGGGCTTGCGAAGCTCGAGGCGGAGCTCGCGTCGAGCCCGCGCACCGGGCGCTTCTGCCATGGCGAGGCGCCGACGATGGCCGATTGCTGCCTCGTGCCGCAGATCTTCAACGCCAGGCGCTACGACTGCGACCTGAGTCCCTATCCCGTCACCATGAGGATTTTCGACGCCTGCATGGCGCTCGACGCCTTCGATCGCGCGCAGCCATCCAGGCAACCCGACGCCGAGTAGCAGCCAAAAGGGAGCCAAGCCGTGAAAACCTTGAGAGGCTATCGCCGCTACCATCCCGGCACGCAGCCGGACTACGACTACCCGCCGTACCGCTCCACGGAAAAGCGCCATCCGACGCAGCCGCTCGTCATCGCGCCGCAGACGCTGTCGGAGCTGACCGGGCCGCTCTTCGGCTGGGACGACGTCAAGCCGACCGACCATGACCTGACGCGGCAGCACAAGGGCACGCCGATCGGCGAGCGCATCATCGTGAGCGGCCGCGTGCTCGACGAGAACGGCCGCCCGGTGCCGAACACGCTCGTCGAGATCTGGCAGGCCAACGCCGCCGGGCGCTATCCGCATCAGGCCGACCAGCACGACGCGCCGCTCGATCCGAACTTCTCCGGCGCCGGGCGCACGCTCACCGACGCGGAAGGCCGCTACCGCTTCGTCACCATCCGCCCCGGCGAGTACCCCTGGCGCAACCACTACAACGCCTGGCGTCCGGCGCACATCCATTTCTCGCTCTTCGGCCAGGCGTTCCTGACGCGGATGATCACGCAGATGTATTTCCCCGGCGACCCGCTCCTCACCTACGACCCGATGTTCACCTGCATCGCGGACGAGAACGCGCGCCAGCGCCTCATTTCGACTTTCGACTGGGAGACGACCATCCCGGAGCACGCGCTCGGCTACCGCTTCGATATCGTGCTGCGCGGCCGCGACGCCACCCCGATGGAGAACCGCAAATGAGCCTCTACGCCACCGGCAACCAGACCGTCGGCCCGTACCTGCATATCGGCCTGAACTGGCTCGTCACGCGGAACATCGCCCCGCGCGGCGTGCCGGGCGAGCGCGTCACCATCCAGGGGCGCGTTCTCGACGGCGACGGCGTCGGCGTGAACGACGCGATGATCGAGATCTGGCAGGCGAATGCCCACGGGCGCTACGCTCACCCCGAAGACACGCAGAAAAAGCCGCTCCACCGCCGCTTCCGCGGGTTCGGCCGCATCCCGACCGACGCGCGGGGAGCATTCCGCTTCACCACCATCAAGCCTGGGCCGGTGCCCGGGCCGGGCGCAACGCAGGCCCCGCACCTCGTCGTTTCGGTATTCATGCGCGGGCTGCTCAAGCACCTTGCCACCCGGATCTACTTCCCCGACGAGCCGGCGAACCGGCGCGACCCGTTGCTGCGCCTCGTCCCGGAAGCGCGGCGCGGCACGCTCATCGCGCGGCCAAAGGGCAAGGGCACGCTCGAGTGGAACGTCATCCTGCAAGGCAAGGACGAGACGGTCTTCTTCGACTTCTAGCGCCCCATGGACGGCCTCGCGCTCACTTTCGCGGACCGGACCTGCGCCGAGGCACTTTCCGACGAAAGACTGCTCGCCGCCATGGCGAGCTTCGAAGCGGCGCTCGCCCGGGCGGAGGCCCGGGTCGGCCTGGTGCCGCAGCCGCATGCCGAGCTCATTGCCCAGGTGTGCGAAAGCGCGCGCTTCGATGCCCGGTCGCTTGCCCTCGCCGCCCGCAACGCCGGGACCCTCGCCATCCCCTTCGTCAAGGCGCTGACACGGCAGGTCGAGGCGGTCTCGCCCGAAGCGGCCCGCTACGTGCATTTCGGCGCGACGAGCCAGGACCTCCAGGACAGCGCCCTCGTCCTGTGCCTGAAGCCGGCAAGCGCGCGGGTGGATGCACTCGCCGTGAGGCTCGGCGACGCCGCGGCGACGCTCGCTCGCGCGCACGCACGCACCCCCTGCCTGGCGCGCACGCTTCTTCAGCCGGCGCTGCCGGCGCCGTTCGGCTGGAAAGCGGCCGTCTGGCTCTCGCAGCTCAGCCGGTCGTTGCGCGCCTGGCGCGAAAGCGTCGCGGCGGCGTGCCTGCTGCAGTTCGGCGGTCCGGCCGGCACGCTTTCGGCGTTCGGCGAGCGCGCAAGCGAGGTCGAGGAGGCGCTCGCCCGCGCACTCGATCTGCCGCTCCCGCCGATCCCCTGGCACAGCGGACGCGACGCACTCGCGCGATTGGGCACGGCAGCCGCGGCGCTCGCGGGCGCAGCGGGCAAGACGGCCCGGGATGTCGCGCTCCTCATGCAACCCGAGATCGGCGAGGCGAGTGAGCCGGCCGGGGAAGGCCGGGGCGGCTCGAGCGCGCTGCCGCACAAGCGCAATCCGGCGCTCAGCATGCTCGCCCTCGAGGCGTCGCTCCGCGCCCCGGGACTCGCCGCGACGCTCCTCGCGCAGCTCACCGCGGAGCACGAGCGCGGCCTCGGCCAATGGCAGTCGCAATGGCTGACGTTGCGCGAGCTCTTGAGCGGCGCCGCGGGCGCGCTCGACGCGATGGGAGAGGTGCTCGAAGGGCTGGAGGTCCACGAGGCCGCAATGCGCGCGAACATCGAGCGCATGCGGGGGCTCGTGTACTCGGAAGCGCTTTCGCTTCGATTGGCCGCATCGCTCGGCAAGCAGGGCGCGCACGCGGCAACGGAAAAGCTCTGCGCGCAGGCCGTCAAGGAGGGCCGGCATCTGCTCGAAGTGGCGCGCGCAGACCCGCAGGTGGGCGCCACGCTCGCGCCCGCGGAGCTCGAAGGGCTGTTCACGCCGGAACGCTGCTTTGGCGCCGCGCCGGCCATGATCGATCGCACGCTCGCCGACTGGCGGCAACTGCGCGAGGCGCGCAACCCGCCTGCGTACGGGCCGGTCAGCGCGCCCTGAAAAGCGCCTTCAAGGCCTCCGGGATCGGCTCCCCGCGCAGCGGCGTGCCGGGGCCGTTCTCGAACCTGCCCCACACGCGCGTCTCGCTGCCGCTCGCGAGCAGCGTCGCGTCGGCGCGGACGATCTCGTGCGCGACGACGAAGGACTTGCCGCCGAAGCGCGCGATCGTGGAGCGCACTTCGCAGCGGTCGCCCTGCTCGGCCGGAGCGCGGAACTCGCACTGCGCGGAAACGAGCGGCATGGCGAGCCGCTCCGCGCGCATGCGCTTCGCGTCGTAGCCCACCGCTTCGAAGAACGCCCAGCAGGCGGCATCCATCCAGCGGAAGTAGGTGGGATAGAAGATGATGCCCGCCGGATCGCAGTCGCCCCAATGCACCTGGCAGGCGAAGCGCCCGACGATCGACTCGAACGTGTCCGGCTTCGTCATGAGGCGCCGGATTATAGTGGAAGCGGTTGACATCGCCGGGCAGGACGATCAGACTCGGCCTTTGCGCCGATTTGACGCTCAGCTTGCGGGCGCGTAATAAATTCCGCTAAAGAGACGCGCGCAAGACCCTTCGCCGCCCGTTTCTAGCGAAAGCTGAGCGGGCGTTTTCATTTCAGGGGTGCCGTGAGCAACGCTGCCGTGAACAACACCGACGTAGGTAACGCCAGTCCAAGCCTTCTCGAGTCCCTGCTCGCCGAGCGGATCCTCCTTCTCGACGGCGCGATGGGAACGATGATCCAGCGCGCACGCCTCGCCGAGGAAGACTTCCGCGGCGAGCGCTTCCGCGACTGGCCGAAAGACCTTCGCGGCAACAACGACCTGCTTTCCCTCACGCAGCCTGCGCTCATCCGCGACATCCATGCGCAGTACCTTCGCGCCGGCGCCGACATCATCGAGACCAATACCTTCAACTCGACCTCCGTGGCGCTCGCCGACTACGGCATGGAGAAGCTCGCGCGGGAGTTCAATTACGCCTCGGCGGTGCTCGCACGCGAGGCGGTGAGCGAGTGGCAGCGCCAGGCGCCCGGGCGGCCGCGCTTCGTCGCCGGGGTCCTCGGGCCCACGAACAAGACGGCGTCCATCTCGCCGGACGTCAACGATCCGGGCTATCGGGCGATCGGCTTCGACGAGCTGGTGCAGGCCTACCGGGAAGCGCTCGATGGACTCCTCGCCGGCGGCGTCGACCTCGTGCTGGTCGAAACCGTGTTCGACACGTTGAACGCGAAGGCGGCCATCTTCGCCATCGAGGAGGCCTACGAGGCGCACGGCGTGCGGCTGCCGGTCATGATCTCCGGGACCATCACCGACGCATCCGGTCGCACGCTCTCCGGCCAGACCGCAGAGGCCTTCTACAACTCCATCCGCCATGCCCACCCGCTGTCGGTTGGCCTCAACTGCGCGCTCGGCGCCAAGGAGCTCAGGCCCTACATCGAGGAGCTCGCGCGCTTCGCCGAAACGCGCGTGTCGTGCCACCCGAACGCGGGCCTGCCGAACGCCTTCGGCGAGTACGACGACACGCCGGAGTCGATGGCGGCGCACATCGGCGAATGGGCGCGCAACGGCTGGCTCAACATCGCCGGCGGCTGCTGCGGCACGACGCCCGAGCACATCCGCGCGATGGCCGAGGCGCTCGAAGGCGCCGCGCCGCGCGCGATTCCGGTCCGGCCCCCGGCGCTGCGGCTCGCCGGCCTCGAGCCGCTCAACGTGGACGAGCAATCGCTCTTCGTGAACGTGGGCGAGCGCACCAACGTGACCGGCTCGAAGGCGTTCGCCCGCCTCGTGCTCGCCGGCGACTACGCCGGCGCGCTCGCGGTCGCGCGTCAGCAGGTGGAGAACGGCGCTCAGGTCATCGACGTGAACATGGACGAGGCGATGCTCGACTCGGTCGCGGCGATGAAGGCGTTTCTCAACCTCGTCGCCGCGGAGCCCGACATCGCCCGCGTGCCGATCATGATCGACAGCTCCAAGTGGTCGGTGATCGAGGCGGGCCTCAAGTGCGTGCAGGGCCGGCCGATCGTGAACTCGATCTCGCTCAAGGAGGGCGAGGAGCCGTTCCTGCAGCAGGCGCGGCTCTGCCGGCGCTATGGCGCCGCGGTCATCGTCATGGCGTTCGACGAGCAGGGCCAGGCCGACACGCTCGAGCGGCGCATCGAGGTCTGCCGCCGGGCCTACGATCTGCTCACGAAGAAGGTCGGCTTTCCGCCCGAGGACATCGTGTTCGATCCGAACATCTTCGCGATCGCCACCGGACTGGAGGAGCACGCGACCTACGGCATCGACTTTCTCGAGGCGGTCGCCTGGATCCGGGCGAACCTCCCGGGCGCCAAGGTCTCCGGCGGCGTCTCGAACTTCTCCTTCTCGTTCCGCGGCAACGACGTGGTCCGCGAGGCGATGCACACGGCCTTCCTCTATCACGCGATCCGCAAGGGCCTCACCATGGGCATCGTGAACGCCGGGCAGCTCGGCGTCTACGAGAAGCTCGACCCGGAGCTGCGCGAGCGAGTCGAGGACGTGCTCTTCAACCGGCGCGCCGACGCGACCGAGCGCCTGATCGCCTTCGCCAATACCGTGAAATCGGGCGGCAAGGAGGAGGCGAAGGACGAGGCCTGGCGCAAGCTTCCGGTCGAGGAGCGCCTGGCGCACGCGCTGGTGAACGGAATCTCGACCCACGTCGTCGCCGACACCGAGGAGGCGCGGCTCAAGTACCCGCACCCGATCGAGGTGATCGAGGGCCCGCTCATGGACGGCATGAACATCGTGGGCGACCTCTTCGGCGCGGGCAAGATGTTCCTGCCGCAGGTGGTGAAGTCCGCGCGCGTGATGAAGCAGGCGGTCGCCCACCTCGTGCCCTTCATCGAGGCCGAGAAGGCGAAGAGCGGCGAAGCGGGACGCGCCAAGGGCAAGATCGTCATCGCGACCGTCAAGGGCGACGTGCACGACATCGGCAAGAACATCGTCGCGGTCGTCCTGCAATGCAACAACTACGAAGTGGTGAACCTCGGGGTCATGGTGCCCGCGCAGACGCTCCTCGAGGTCGCGCGCAAGGAGAACGCCGACGCGGTCGGCGTTTCCGGCCTCATCACGCCTTCCCTCGAGGAAATGGCCCACGTGGCGCGCGAGATGGAGCGCGGCGGCTTCAAGGTGCCGCTCCTCATCGGCGGCGCGACGACTTCGCGCGCCCATACCGCTGTGAAGATCGCCCCGAACTATTCGGGACCGGTCGTCTACGTCCCCGACGCGTCGCGCAGCGTGCCGGTCGTGCAGAGCCTGCTCTCGGCGGAGAACCGCGAGCGCTACGTGGCCGAGGTGCGCGAGGACTACGAGCGCATCCGCGCGCAGCATCGCGAGAAGAAGGGCCCGGGGCCGCTTCTCCCCCTGGCGAGCGCCCGCCAGCGCGGCTTCAAGGTCGACTGGCAGCGCTACACGCCGCCGGCGCCCCGCCAGCCCGGCATCACCGTCCTGCGTGACTACCCGCTCGCCGAGCTGGTCGACTATATCGACTGGACGCCTTTCTTTCAGACCTGGGAGCTCTCGGGCAGCTACCCGCGCATCCTCCAGGATCCGGTCGTCGGCGAGGCGGCGCGCAAGCTGCACGAGGAGGCGCAGCAGATGCTCGCGCAGATCCTTCGCGAGAAGTGGGTGACGGCGAACGGCGTGTTCGGCCTGTTCCCCGCGAGCCAGGTTGGCTCCGACGACATCGAAATCTACACCGACGAGGCGCGAAGCCGCGTCGCCATGACCTGGCGGAACCTCCGGCAGCAGAACGAGAAGCCTACAGGACGCCCCAACCTGTGCCTGGCGGACTTCATCGCACCCAAGGACTCGGGGGTGCGCGACTGGATCGGCCTTTTCGCCGTGAGCGCCGGCGGCATCGAGAAGCGCGTCGCCGCCTTCGAGGCGGCGAACGACGACTACTCGGCGCTGATGCTGAAGTCCCTTACCGACCGGCTGGCGGAGGCGTTCGCGGAACGGCTGCACGAGCGGGTGCGCCGCGAGTTCTGGGGCTATGCGGCCGACGAGGCGCTCTCGCGCGAGGATCTGATCGCGGAAGCGTACAAGGGCATCCGTCCAGCCCCCGGGTATCCCGCCTGCCCGGACCATCTGGCCAAGGGCCCGCTTTTCGAGATCCTGCAGGCGAGCCGCAATGCCGCCATGGAGCTCACCGAGTCCTACGCGATGCTGCCCGCGGCTTCGGTGGCGGGGTTCTACCTCTCGCACCCCGACGCCCGGTACTTTGCCGTCGGCCGCGTGGGCCGCGACCAGGTCGAAGACTTCGCGCGACGCAGCGGGATCGAGCTCGCGGAAGCCGAGCACTGGCTTGCCCCGCTCCTCGCCTACGAGCCTTCGATGGCGACCGCGCCGATATAATCCCCGGCTCGGGAAACCGAAGGAAACGCGGAGAAGACGATGGGCAAAGGCGACAAGCGAACCAAGCGCGGCAAGATCTACAAGGGAAGCTACGGCAAGAAGCGGCCGCACCGCACACCGAAGTCGAAGAAGCCCGCCTGAAGGCGTTTCTCGTTCTCGGCGCGCTGCTCCTTGCAGCCGCCGTCGCACTGGGGGCCTTCGGCGCTCACGCGCTGCGCGCCCGGCTCGACCCCACGGCGCTCGCCGTCTGGAGCACGGCCGTGCAATACCACTTCTGGCATGCCCTGGGCGTCCTTGCCGTCGCGCTCGCCGGCTTTCACATCCGAAGCGCGTGGTTGGGCGTGTCCGGATGGCTCCTCGTAGCGGGCGTGGTGATCTTTTCCGGCAGCCTGTACGCGCTCGCAATGGGCGCGCCGCGGGCGCTTGGGATGGCGGCGCCCCTGGGCGGCACCGCCCTTGTCGCGGGCTGGCTCTGCCTTGCGGTGGGAGCGCTGCGCGGCTAGACGGCGCAGGAAAGGCCGAAGCCTGCCACTATTCTTCCCGGCGACCGACGGGAAGACCGAGGGCCTTGAGCTTGCGATAAAGGTGGGTGCGCTCCAGGCCCGAGCGCTCTGCTACGCGGGACATGCTGCCGTTCTCCTGCGCGAGCAGGTGCTCGAAGTAGAGCCGATCGAAAGCCTCCCGCGCCTCGCGATACGGCCGGTCCACCGCGATCTCCGGCGATACTGGCGTGGCCGCCCTCGCCTGAAGCACGCGCTCCACGTCGTCCAGCCCGATCTCCTCCGCCAGGGCAGAAAGCGCGAGATCCTTCACCACGTTCTCGAGCTCGGCGAAGTTGCCCGGCCACGGATGGTGGCGCAGGGCGTTGAGGGCAGCGATCGACAGGCGGCGCGGCGGGCAGCCCTTGGCCTCCACGAGCTGCGCGAGCATCAGGGAGGCGAGGTCGGGCACGTCCTCCGCGATCTCCCGCAGCGCGGGTAGCCGCAGCGTGAGCTGCGAGAGGCGCGCGGTCAGGTCGGCGTCGAACTCGTGCTTCTCGACGAGGGTGCGCAGGTCCGCGGCGGAATAGGAGACCACGCGCGCCTTGTGCCGGTCGGCCCGCTGCAGGAGGAACTCGAGCTGCCGCTGCTCGGCGCGCCCAAGGCGCGTGAGGTCGGGGAAGAAAAGGATGCCGCCGGCGGCCTTGGAGAGCACCTCCGAGGGCGCCTCGGCAAGGCATTGGGCGGCATCGAGGAACGGCGCGCCCGGGGCGGCGAGGAGCTCGGCGAAGAGCTCGGGACGCATGCCGCGCTCGCCGCGCAGGAGTAGCGGCGCCGCCGATTGCGCGAGCTGGGCGAGCCGCCGCTTCGCCTCGACGAGTCCCTGAGAGCGTCCGAGGGCGGCAAGCCCGAGCCTCGGCGAGGTCCGCGCCTCGGTGTTCCGCAGCGCCTGCCGCACCGTGGCAAGGAGCCGCTGCAGCGCGATCGGCTTCTCGAGGAAGTCGAGCGCGCCGATGCGGGTGGCCTCGACCGCGGTCTCGATGGTTCCGTGCCCCGACATCATGATGACGGGCATGGTGAGCTGGCCGCTCGCCGCCCACTCCTTCAGGAGCGAGATGCCGTCGGTGTCGGGCATCCAGATGTCGAGAAGAACGAGGTCGGGCCGCTCGTGCTCGCGATGGCGCCTCGCCTCCGAAGCGCTGCCCGCGAGCGCCACCTGGTGCCCTTCGTCGGCCAGGATCTCGGAGAGCAGCTCCCGGATGCCGATCTCGTCGTCGACGACCAGTATCTGCGCCATGCGCTACGCCGCCTCCGCGCGGGGCAGGAGCACGCTCACCGTGGCGCCGGTCGGCTGCGAGTCGATCTCGACGGCGCCGTTGTGCTCGTCCAGGATCCGCTTCACGATGGCGAGGCCGAGGCCCGTGCCGCGCGGCTTCGTCGTCACGTAGGGCTCGAAGATGCGCGCCAGCAGCTCGTCCTGGAACCCCGGCCCGTTGTCGGCCACGGTAAGCCTCACCCGGGCGTCCACCAGCTCCGTCCTCACTTCGATCGCCGGGCGAGTCGCCGGGCTCGCGTTTTCCAATGCATCCTGCGCATTCTGTACCAGGTTGTGGATCACTTGTCGGATCTGGTCCGCATCCGCCCAGACCTCGGGCAGCCCGGGCGCGAGCCGCTTCGTGATGGGGACCTTCGAGTTCTCGTAGAGCCCGAGCACCTCGCTCACCAGGCTGTTGATGTCGAGCCGTCCTGGCACCGGCGTGCGATGCCGGGCGTAGACGCGAAAGTCGTCCACCATGTGCTTGAGCGCGGTCACCTGGCTGACGATCGTCGCAGTGGAGCGACGAAGCACTGCAGCGTCCTCGGGCGCGAGGCGGCCGGCAAGCTTGAGCTCGAGCCGCTCCGCCGAGAGCTGGATGGGAGTGAGCGGGTTCTTGATCTCGTGGGCGAGGCGGCGCGCGACTTCGGCCCAGGCGGTGGCCCGCTGCGCCTGGATGAGCTGCGAGATGTCATCGAGCACGAGGACGTAGCCGCCGCCGGTGGACCGCGGAAGCGCCGCACCGCGCGCATGGAGCGTCCTGCCGCTGCGTTCCAGCGTGAGCTCGCGCTCCCAGCTGCGCTCGCCGCGCTCGGCGAAGATCTCGCGCATCTGGGCTGCGAAAGGCTCGAGCTCCTCGCCGAGGATGGCGTGCGCGCCCTGGTTGGAGATGGCGAGCCGCAGGTCGTGGTCGAACACCAGCACGCCGGCCGAAAGGTTGCCGAGCACGCTTTCGAGGTGGGCCTTGGCCGCCTCGAGGGCCTGCCGGTTTGACTCCATTCCGCGCCTCGCCTCCGCGAGCTGGCGCATCATCGAGTTGAACGACTCCGTAAGGACGCCGAGCTCGTCGCGGCTCGTGACCGGCGCCTGGCGGGTGAAGTCGCCGCGAGCGACAGCCTGCGTCGCCTGCGCCAGGTTGGCGAGCGGCTCGGCGAGCAGGTCGGACTGCCGGAGCGCCACGGCGATCGCGACGAAGAGCGCCATGAGCAGCGCGAAGGTCAAGGTGACCAGATAGATGCGCCGCAGGCCCTCGCGCCCGAGAGCGAGCTCGCGGTAATCGCGGTAGGCCGCCTCGACGGCCTCCGCGCTGTCGGAAAACCCGGCCGGCACGCGGTTTCGCAGCTGGACGTAACGAAGCTCCTCGCCAAAGCGCGGGGTGTCGAGCGGCATGATGACGCGGACGAAGAGCGGCTTGCCCGGTGCGGCGTCGACCGTGGCATAGCCGCGGCCGCCGCGCGCCTGGCGCAGCGTCTGCGGCGCCGGCAGGTCGGGCAGCAGGTGCGAGACGTCCTCGCTCGCGCTTGCGACGAGCCGGCCGCTGGCGCCCACGACCACCGCCTCGTCCACGCCGGCGCGCTCGCGCAGCCGCTCGAGGGTGAGGACCACCTGGGAAGCGGGCCGGTCGGCGAGCTCGAGCGAGATGGCGCGCGCCTTGTTCCGGAGGTCCTCGGTCAGCTGGTCGATCGCCTGCTGGCCGAGCGTGATGCCGCCCGCGAGCGCCGCATCGACCTTCACGTCGAACCAGGACTCGATCGACTTCGTGAGGAAGTGCAGCGACACGGCGTACACCACCAGCCCGGGGACGACGGCAAGAAGGGCGAAGCGCCCGAGCAGGCGCAGCGTCAGGCGGGTGCCGAACACGCGCGCCCGGTAGCGCTTCACCAGGCCCACGAGCTGGTAGCCCACGAGCGCCGCAAGCAGCACGGCGAGGGTCGCGTTGAGCGCGAGGAGCAGCGGATAGTTGGGCGCGATGACCGACGCCTCGCCGCTCTCCGTGGCGAGCAGGAAGAGCCCCGCGGCCGCGATGGTGCCGCCCGCAATGATGAGAAGCTTCATGGCGACGACGCCGCGGGCTTGCGGGCCTCCACGGGCGCAGGCACGTGAGCGGGCGAGTGCAGGACGAACCGCTTCCACGGGGTCTCGAGCTGCAGGTCGCGGCTGGTGAGCGCGCTCACCTGAAACGGCTTGGGCAGAAGCGTCGTATCGAGGCGAAGGCGAACCGCGGCCTGGTAGTCGTCATCGACGAACGTCACCGTGCGGTCGACGACCAGCCAGTTCCGCACGCGGCTGATGGCGTCGAGCGCTTCGCGAAGGCTGTCGAAGTTGATATGCAGGAGCCCTGCGGAGACCCGGTACTGCCGCGAAAGCGGATGGTAGGAAAGGCGCCGGCGCAGCGTCTTGCTTGCCGTCTCCTCGTCGAACCAGTACCAGCGCCTGCGGCCGAGCTCGAAATCGACCGCGAAGTAGAGCGGCACGCCGTTCTCGACGGCCTCCTGGAGGCGCGGGGTGAGCTCGAACGAAAAGTCGGCATCGAGGAGAAAGCCGGCCTCTTCGGCGCGCAGCGCGACGTGCTCGACTTCGTTCGCTGCGGCCGGCAGGGCGAGCGATGCGAGCATGATGAGATACCACGTGAATGAAGCGATGCGGCGCATCGCCCTCGCCCCTTAGCCCTGTTTTTGGATCAGCGCGCAGTAAAAGCCGTCGTGCACCGCGTCGGGAAGCCACTGCGCGGGCTCGCCGTCGGGCAGGGCAAGCCGCCGCGCCGCTGGCGTGCGCGCCATGAACCCCTCCACCACTGCATCGTTCTCCTGCGGGAAGAAAGAGCAGGTGACATACAGCAATTTACCACCCGCGGCGAGCGCCCGCCAAAGCGCATCCAGGATCTCGCCTTGCCGCGCGGCGAAGCGCGGAATGTCGCCGGGCCGGCGTAGCCACTTGATGTCGGGATGGCGCCGGGCGACGCCGGAAGCCGAGCATGGCACGTCGGCGAGGATCCGGTCGAACGCGCGCCCGTCCCACCAGTGCTCGAGGCGGGTGCAATCGCAGGCGCGCACGCGCGCGACGAGCCCCAGGCGCGCGAGCGTGTGCTCGATGCGCTGGCTGCGGCTCGCCTCAGCATCCAGGGCGAGAAGGTCGACATCGGCGAGCTCGAGGATGTGCGCCGACTTTCCGCCCGGCGCCGCGCATGCGTCGAGGACTCGCTGGCCGTCGCGAAGATCCATCAGGGCGGCAGCGCGCTGCGCGCCGAAATCCTGCACGGAGACCTCGCCCGCATCGAAGCCGGGCAGCCGCTCGACGGGCACCGGGCGCTCCAGCAGCAGCGCCCGAGCGCTCAACGGACGGGCGGACAAGCCGGCGTCTTCCAGGCGCCGACGATAGTCCTCGAGCGAGGTGCGCCTCAGGTTCACGCGCAGGCACATGGGCGGATGCGTGACGGACGCGGCAAGCACGCTCGTCCACGCCTCGGGGTAAGCGCTGCGCACCGCGTCGATCCACCACTGCGGGTGCCACCAGCGCGCCTCTTCGTTCTCCTGCATCGCCGCCTCGAGGGCGTCCTTCTCCCGCATGTAGGCGCGAAGAAGCGCATTCACGTAGCCCTTGGCGCCCGCCTTGCCAAGAAGCGCGCACGCCCGCACGGCCTGGTCCACGACCGTATAGGGCGCATAGCGCCCCGAATCGAGCGCGTAGATCGAGCACCAGAGCAGCGCATGCACGCGCGGATCGCCCGCCGCTTGCCGGGACAAGGCCCGAACGATGTGATGCACCCGGCCATACCGACGCAATGTTCCGTGCGTAAGGTCGATGAGGGCGCCCCGCGCCGGCGCATCGGCTCGATTGGCATCCGCGAGCAGCTCGGAGAGGCTGCGACCTGCCGCCACGCCCGCGAGCGCTGCGGCCGCCTCGCGCAAGGAGTGCGCGAGTGCGCGATCGGTGCTCACCCGAGCTGCGTGCCGACGTCGAGCGTGCGCCCGCGCAGGAAGTCGGCGCTCGCCAGCCGCTTGCCGCCGGCGCGCTGGAGCTCCGTGAGCCGCAGAGCCCCGCTTCCGCATGCGACGAGGATGCCCTCGTCACTCACGGCGAGCACGGTCCCGGGAGCGCCCTGCCCGGACTCGAGTCGTGCGCGCCAGATCTTGACGGGCTCGGCGTTCATCACGGTGCTCAGGCCCGGCGAGGGGCGAAGGGCGCGCACCGTCCGCTCGATGCGGGCCGCCGGCAGCGACCAGTCGACGCGCGTGTCGTCTTTCCCGATCTTCTTCGCATAAGTCGCTCCCTCGGCCGGCTGGGGAACGGCGACCGCGGTGCCGGCGGCGACCTGCTCGAGCGCCTGCAGCATCAGGCGCGCACCCAGCGCGGCGAGCTTGTCGTGCAAGGTTCCGGCGTCATCCTCGTCCGTGATCGGTATCGCCTGCTGCAGGAGGACCGGGCCCGTATCCAGACCCGCGTCCATCTGCATGATCGAGATTCCGGTCTGCGCATCGCCGGCCATCAGCGCGCGCTGGATCGGCGCGGCGCCGCGCCAGCGCGGCAGCAGCGATGCATGAATGTTGAACGCCCCGTGCCGCGCCGCCCCGAGAAGGTCGGCCGGAATGATGAGCCCGTAGGCGGCGACGACCAGTGCGTCGGCCCGCGCATCGCGGATGCGCCCGAGCGCCTCTTCCGATTTGAGCGAAGTCGGCTGCAAGACGTCCAGGCCGTGCTCGAGCGCGAATCGCTTCACGGGACTCGGCGCAAGACGCAGTCCCCGCCCGACCGGGCGATCGGGCTGGGTGAGGACGAGCGCGATGTCGTGCGCCGCGCCCTGCAGCGCCGCCAGCGCTACTTCGGCGAACGCGGGTGTCCCGGCGAAGACGAGGCGCAGGCGCGGAAGATCAGGCCGTCTTGCGCAGCTGCTTCGCGAGCCGCGCGCGGATCCGTTGCTGCTTGAGCTGCGAAAGGTGCTCGACGAACACCTTGCCCTTCAGGTGATCCAGCTCGTGCTGGATGCAGACCGAGAGCAGGCCCTGCGCTTCGAGGGTGAACGCGTTGCCGTTCTGGTCGAACGCGCGCACTTTCACTCGCTCGGCTCGCTCCACGAGCTCGTAGACGCCCGGAACCGAGAGACAGCCCTCTTCGATGTCCGAGACGCCCGTCGCCTCGACGATGACGGGGTTGACGAGCACGACCAGCGAGTCGCGCCGGTCGGAGACGTCGACCACGACCACCTGCTTGTGCACGTCCACCTGCGTGGCCGCAAGCCCGATGCCGGGTGCGGCATACATGGTCTCGGCCATGTCGGCGACGAGCTTCTTCAGCGCCTGGTCGAACACGGTGACGGGGGCAGCCTGCTTGTGCAGCCGGGCGTCCGGGTAACGAAGGATGTTCAGCTTTGCCATCTCAGACTTGCGATCCGGTAACCTTTGCCCAAAGCGGGCAAATTTGGTTGCTAATTGAATAGATTATATGGAGAATCTCAGGCGATATATAAGCTATCCGGCCTGCTGTGCTACATTGGGGTGGAGAACAAGAAATTCCAGCCGGTCCAGGATGCCGCTAAAGGGACGGGGACGCCATGGTCCAGCAGTTGCGTAAGTCTATCACAGCATTGATTTTATTGGCGCTGTGCGGGCTCGGTCACGCCCAGCCGACGCAAGCGCCCCTGGTGCTCAAGCCCGACGCCCCCGAGCGCTACATCGTGGTCCCCGGCGACACGCTCTGGTCGATCTCCGAGCGCTACACCGACTCCCCCTGGCGCTGGCCCGAGCTCTGGGGCATGAACCGCGAGCAGATCCGCAATCCCCACCTCATCTACCCGGGCGATGTCATCACGCTCGACCGGATCCGCGGGCGGCTCTCGCTCGCCGGCGGCCAGGCGGGCTCGCGCGGGTTGGCCCCCGGAACCGCGAAGCTGAGCCCCCGCGTGCGGGCCGAAGCGATCGCCCGGGAGGGCATTCCCAGCATTCCGGCCTCGATCATCGAGCCGTTCCTGACCCGGCCGCTCGTCGTGGAGCCCGACGGGCTCAAGAATGCGCCGACCATCGTGGCGACCGACGGCGATCGCGTGATCCTCTCCGCCGGCGCCCGGGCCTATGTCCGGGGCATTCCCGACGCGAAGGAAGAGGCCGCCTGGTGGGTCTATCGCCAGGGCGGTCCGCTCGTCGATCCCGACTCGAAGCAGACGCTCGCCTACGAAGCCGTCTATCTCGGCACGGCGCACGTCGCGCGAAGCGGAGATCCGGCCACGGTCGAGCTCACCGAGACGGTGCAGGAAGTCGGCCCGGGCGACAAGCTCGTCGCCGCGGCCCGCGCCCTGCCGGCCAACTATGCGCCGCATGCGCCCGCGGCCGACATCCGCGGTCGCGTGATGACGATCTATGGCGGCGTGGGACAGGTGGGCGAAGCCGGCCGGCACTCCATCGTCACGCTGAATCGGGGCATCGCGAACGGCCTCGAGATCGGGCACGTCCTCGCCCTGCACACCGCCGGCAGATCGGTCCGCGACGTCACCAAAGAAGCCGGGGCGTCGGACGCGCGCATCGCCCTGCCGGAAGAGCGCTACGGCATCGTCTTCGTGTTCCGCGTATTCGACCGGGTGTCGTATGCGCTTGTCATGGACGCCTCGCGGCCCGTTTCCCCCGGGGATGTCGTCCGCACGCCGTAACCCGCTCCCATGAAGCGAGACCCGGGGCTCGCGAGCTGGCTACAGCTTACGCTGACTCCCGGGATCGGTGCCGCTACGCTGCGGCAGCTGCTGCGTGAGTTCGGACTGCCGTCGAAGATGCTCGGCGAGCATGAGCGTGCGGTGCGCAAGCATCTTTCTGCCCAAGCCTTCGAGGCGCTGCATTCCGCGGAGGTGGCTGCTGCCGTCGAGCGGGCGCTGGCCTGGGCCGGCGAGGACGGGCACTTCATCGTCACGCTCGCGGATGAGCACTACCCGCGATCGCTGCTCGAGATCGCGGATCCGCCCGTGCTTCTCTATGCGATCGGAAGGATCGAGCTCCTGCAATGTCCGTCGATCGGCATCGTCGGTAGCCGCAACGCCACCGCGCAGGGGGAGCGAAATGCGGAAGCTTTCGCCAAGGCGCTGAGCGAGGCGGGCCTCACGATCGTCTCCGGTCTCGCGATGGGCATCGACGCAGCCGCGCATCGCGGCGGCCTCGCCGGGCCGGCTTCGACGATTGCGGTGCTCGGGACGGGCGTCGATATCGTCTACCCGCGCCGCAACGCCGAGCTTGCACGGCGGATCGGCGAGCACGGCCTGCTCGTTTCCGAGCTCGCGCTCGGTAGCCCGCCCGCGACGCACCACTTCCCGCGCCGCAACCGGCTGATCAGCGGGCTCTCGCAGGGCTGCCTGGTCGTCGAAGCGGCCGCGGCCTCCGGCTCGCTCATCACGGCAAGGACGGCGGCCGAGCAGGGCCGTGAAGTCTTCGCGATTCCGGGATCCATCCACTCGCCGCTCTCGAAAGGCTGCCATGCCCTCATCAAGTCGGGCGCCAAGCTGGTCGAGAGCGCCGAGGACGTGCTGGCGGAGCTCTCCGGATTCCGGGCGGCGGCCACGCGAGCGCGCCCGGTCGAGCGCGCTGCGGGGACGCTCGACGCCGTCGAAACAGCGAAGCCCGATGGAACGCTGCTCGCTTTCATGGGGCATGATCCGGTTGACGTCGATGCGCTCTGCGCAAGGGCAAACCTGCCGGCGGAGCAGGTATCGTCGCAGCTCCTGCGCCTGGAGCTCGAAGGACGGGTGGCGGCGCTGCCGGGCGGGCTCTTCCAGCGCCTTGAGCGAAGTGGCGGTACGTAAACGATGAGCGAAGTGCTGCGTTAAGAAGAAAAAGGGGGACGGACCATGTACGAGATCCTCGTGTACCTTTTCGAGAACTGCAGGCAGTCCGACGTCGCCTACGACCGCGAGAACGTCGCGCGGAAGCTTTCAGCAGCCGGCTTCGAGGACGCGGAGATCAGCGAGGCGCTGCACTGGCTCGCCGGCCTGGGCGAGCCGTCGCGCTACGGCGCGATCCCGGCGGCGCGTGCGAGCAGCCGCGTGTTCGCGCCGCGCGAGCTCGCCAAGCTCGACGCGGCCTGCCGCGGCTTCCTGATGACCCTCGAGCACTCGGGGATTCTCGACTCCGCCAATCGCGAGCTGGTCATCGAGCGGGCGCTCGCCGCCTCCGGCGACAGGCTGAGCCTGGACCAGCTCAAGCTCATCGTGCTGATGGTGCTGTGGAATCAGCAAACGCCCACGAGCCAGCTGCTTGCCGAGGAGCTTTTCAGCGGGCCGCGCAGCCGCCTGCCGAGCTAGCGCCGACGGGCGCGGGTTGAAGCGGCCGCGCCTTTGCCTGTATGCTCTGCGGCCTTTCGCTGCATGAGCAAAAAACTCATCATCGCCGAGAAACCGTCGGTCGCCGCCGACATTGCGCGCGCGCTGGGCGGCTTCACGCGCAAGGGCGACTATTTCGAGAGCGACGACTACGTGCTCTCGTCGGCGGTCGGCCATCTCCTGGAGCTGGTCGCGCCCGAGCAGTACGAAGTCAAGAAGGGCAAGTGGTCTTTCGCGCGCCTGCCGGTCATTCCGCCGCATTTCGAGCTTGCGCCGCTCGAGCGGAGCAAGGACCGGCTGAACCTGCTCCTGCGGCTGATGAAGCGGAAGGACGTCACGGGCCTCATCAACGCCTGCGACGCGGGGCGGGAAGGCGAGCTCATCTTCCGCTATCTCGTGCAGCACGCGAAGACGAAGAAGCCGATCGAGCGCCTGTGGCTGCAGTCCATGACCCCGCAGGCGATCCGCGAGGGCTTCGCCAACCTGAGGCCCGACGCCGAGCTGCGGCCGCTCGCCGATGCGGCCAAGAGCCGCTCGGAAGCCGATTGGCTGGTGGGCATCAATGGCACCCGCGCCATGACGGCCTTCAACTCGAAAGAGGGCGGCTTCTATCTCACCACGGTGGGGCGCGTGCAGACGCCGACGCTCGCGATCCTGGTGGAGCGCGAGGACAAGATCCGCGCCTTTAGGCCGCGGGACTACTGGGAAGTGCACGCTCGCTTCTCCGCAAAGGCCGGCAGCTACGCCGGTCGCTGGTTCGACCCGACATTCAAGAAGGATGAGGATGCCGAGCGGCGCGCCGAGCGCTTGTGGAGCAGGGAAGAGGCGGACGCCATCGTCGCCGCCTGCCGCGGCAAGACCGGCGTCGCTACGGAGGAAACCAAGCCGAGCACCCAGCTTTCGCCGCTTCTCTTCGACCTGACGAGCCTGCAGCGGGAAGCGAACGCCCGCTTCGGGTTTCCGGCCCGGATGACGCTGTCGCTCGCGCAGGCCCTCTACGAGAAGCACAAGGTGCTCACCTATCCGAGGACCGACTCGCGCGCGCTGCCGGAAGACTATGTCGCCACGGTCAAGGAAACCCTGAAGTCGCTCGGCGACCAGGACGCGTATGGCACCTTTGCGCGCAACATCCTGAAGCAGGCGTGGGTCAAGCCGAACAAGCGCATCTTCGACAATGCGAAGGTCTCCGATCACTTCGCCATCATTCCCACGCTGCAAAGGCCGAAGAGCCTGAACGAGGCGGAGCAGAAGCTCTACGACATGGTGGTGCGGCGCTTTCTTTCGGTGTTCTATCCGGCCGCCGAGTACCTGCAGACCACCCGCATCACCAAGGTAGGCGAGCACCACTTCAAGACCGAGGGTCGCGTCCTGCAGGCTCCGGGATGGCTCGCGGTTTATGGCCGCATCGCGGGAGAGGAAGCGCAGACCCTGCCGGCGATCGAGCCGAAGGAGCGCGTGTCGGTGGACGAAGTGCGCGAGCAGGGCAGCCAGACGAAGCCGCCGCCGCGGTTCACCGAGGCGACGCTGCTCTCGGCCATGGAAGGCGCCGGAAAGCTGGTCGAGGACGACGAGCTGCGCGCGGCCATGGAAGCGAAGGGTCTCGGCACGCCGGCCACGCGTGCGGCGATCATCGAGGGCCTCATCCGCGAGGAGTACGTGACGCGCGAAGGGCGCGAGCTCGTGCCCACGCCCAAGGCGTTCTCGCTGATGTTCGCGCTGCACATGCTGCACCTCGTGGAGCTCGCTTCGCCGGAGCTCACGGGAGAGTGGGAGCACAAGCTCAAGCTCATCGAGGCGGGCAAGCTGACGCGCGAAGAGTTCATGAAGCAGATTTCCGAGCTCGTGCGCAAGGTCGTGACGGTCATCAAGACCGGCGAGATTCCGGACGTCGTGTACGCGACCGTGCCCGCGCCGTGCCCGAAGTGCGGCGGGGTCGTGCAGGAAAATTACCGCAAGTTCCAGTGCCAGAAGTGCGACTTCGCGCTCTGGAAAGTCACCTCGGGCCGCGAGTGGACGCCGGAAGAGGTCGCCGAGCTCATCACGAAGCGCTCCATTGGCCCGGTGAGCGGCTTTCGCAGCCGGATGGGCAAGCCTTTCAGCGCGATCGTCAGGCTCACCGACGATTTCAAGACGGAGTTCGACTTCGGGCAATCCGACCGCGAGGGGCAGGAAGCGCCCGACTTCAGCGGCCAGGAGCCCCTCGGGGCCTGCCCGAAGTGCTCGGGCCGCGTCTTCGAGCACGGCATGACGTATACCTGCGAGCACGCCGTGGGGCCGGAGCGGCGCTGCGACTTTCGCTCCGGTCGCATGATCCTGCAGCAGCCGATCGAGCGCGAGCAGATGCAGAAGCTCCTCGCCTCGGGCCGGACCGACCTGCTGACGGGCTTCGTGTCGAAGAAAGGGCGCCGGTTCAAGGCGTTCCTCGTCAAGAACCCCGACGGGAAGATCGGCTTCGAGTTCCAGCCGCGCAAGGAGAAGGCTCCCGAGCCGGCCGAGAGCGCCACGGAGAAGCCCGAGGCCAAGGCCGCCCGGCGCGGCGGCGCGGCGCGCAAGCGCCGGGTCGCCTAGACGTCGAGGTTGCGCACGCCGAGGGCGTTCGACTCGATGAACGCCCGCCGGGGCTCCACCTCGTCTCCCATCAGCTTGGTGAAGATCTCGTCGGCGGCGATGCCGTCCTCGATCTGCACCTTGAGGAGCCTGCGCGCCGACACGTCCATCGTGGTTTCCCAGAGCTGCTCCGGGTTCATCTCGCCCAGGCCCTTGTAGCGCTGCAGCGTCATGGAGCGCTTCACCTCGCCGAGGAGCCAGCGCATCGCTTCGGCGAAGTCGCGGACGGGCTGGGTCTTGTCGCCGCGCTTCATGTACGCGCCGGGGCCGATGAGATCGCGCAGCAGGTCCGCCGTCTGGCGGATCTGCGCGTAGTCGCCCGAAAGCAGGAACTCGCTGTCGATGGTGGAGACGCGCAAATTTCCGTGCCGGGAGCGCTCGATGCGAAGCTGGTATCGCTCGGTCTTGGCGTCGAATTGCGGCGCCACCGAGACGCCGGCCTGTCCGATGGCCGCGACGAGCGCGTCCGCCGAAGCCTGGGCCGACTCCCGGCTCGACAGGTCGATGCGCACGCCGCGCAGCACGGCCTGCAGCGCCTCGCGGTCGACCCTGCGGGAGACGCGGTCGATGACCGCCTCGGAGAGCAGGTACGACTTGGCGAGCTGCGCGAGCGGCTCGCCGGTGATCGGCTCCCGGTCGCTGCCGGGAACGAGCGCGGCGTCGATCAGCGCCTGCTTGAGCATGAACTCGTTCAGCTCGTGCTCATCCTTCAAGTATCGCTCCTCCTTGCCGAGCTTCGCCTTGTAGAGCGGGGGCTGGGCGATGTAGATGTGGCCGCGCTCGACGAGCTCCGGCATCTGCCGGTAGAAGAACGTGAGGAGCAGCGTGCGAATGTGGGAGCCGTCGACGTCCGCATCGGTCATGATGATGATGCGGTGGTAGCGCAGCTTGTCGGGGTTGTACTCCTCCTTGCCGATGCCGCAGCCGAGGGCGGTGATGAGCGTCGCGATCTCGGCCGACGAGAGAAGCTTGTCGAAGCGGGCACGCTCCACGTTGAGGATCTTTCCCTTCAGCGGCAGGATGGCCTGGAAGGCCCGGTCGCGGCCCTGCTTCGCCGAGCCGCCGGCCGAGTCGCCCTCGACGAGGTACAGCTCGCACTTCGCCGGGTCGCGCTCCTGGCAGTCGGCGAGCTTGCCCGGAAGGCCCATGGAGTCGAGCACGCCCTTGCGCCGCGTCATCTCGCGCGCCTTCCGCGCGGCCTCGCGGGCGCGCGCCGCCTCGACGATCTTCGAGGTGATCACGCGCGCGTCGGCCGGGCGCTCCTCCAGGAACTCCCGCAGGCGCTCGGCGACGACGTCCTCCACGACGGGCCGGACCTCGGAAGAGACGAGCTTCTCCTTGGTCTGCGACGAGAACTTGGGCTCCGGCACCTTCACCGACAGCACGCAGGCGAGCCCCTCGCGCATGTCGTCGCCCGTGGTCTCGACCTTCGCCTTCTTCGCGAGCTCCACCTCCTCGATGTACTTGTTCAGCACGCGCGTCATGGCCGCCCGCAGGCCGGTCAGATGGGTGCCGCCGTCGCGCTGGGGGATGTTGTTCGTGAAGCACAGGACGGACTCCTGATAGGAGTCGTTCCATTGCATGGCGACCTCGACGGTGATGCCGTCGCGCTCGCCCGAGCCCGTGAAGATGTTGGGATGCAGGACGTTCTTCGAGCGGTTCATGTACTCGACGAAGCCCTTCACTCCGCCGGAGAAGGCGAAGTTCTCCTCCTTTCCGGTGCGCTGGTCGACCAGCACGATCTTCACGCCATTGTTGAGGAAGGAGAGCTCGCGCAGGCGCCGCGCCAGGATGTCGTAGTGGTAGTCGATGGTTCCGAAGACTTCCCTGGAGGCGAGGAAATGGACCTCGGTGCCGCGCCGCTCGCTCGGGCCGGTCTGGCGCAAAGGCGCGGTTGGCACGCCGTCGCGAAACTCGATCTGGTGCACGGCGCCATCGCGCCATATCGTGAGCCTCAGCCATTCGGAGAGCGCGTTGACCACCGAGACGCCCACCCCGTGCAGCCCGCCGGAGACCTTGTAGGTATTCGAGTCGAACTTGCCGCCGGCGTGCAGCTCCGTCATGACGATCTCGGCCGCCGAGCGCTTGAGCTCGTCGTCTTCCTTGATGCCGGTCGGGATGCCGCGGCCATTGTCCAGCACCGAGATGGAGTTGTCGGTATGGACGGTGACGGTGATCTCGTCGCAATAGCCGGCAAGGGCCTCGTCCACGGCGTTGTCGACGACCTCGAACACCATGTGATGCAGCCCGGTGCCGTCCGACGTGTCACCGATGTACATGCCGGGGCGCTTGCGGACCGCCTCCAGCCCCTTCAGGATCTTGATCGAATCGGAGCCGTAGTCCTTGCGCGGCTCGCTTGTGCTTTCCGGCTTCTGCGCTTCCTGCACCCTATATCCTCATCGGCATGACGACGTACTTGAAATCCTTCTCCGACGCGTAGGTCAGCAGCGCGCTCGAGGAAGAGTCGCCGAACGCGCAATCGATCTTGGTTCCCGGAACGTTGTTCAGGACATCGAGCAGGTAGTTCACGTTAAAGCCGATGTCCAGCGGGTCGCCAGAGTACTGCACCTCGAGCTCTTCCTGCGCCTCCTCCTGCTCGGCGTTGGAAGAGACGATCTTCAGGCTGCCGTCGCTCAGCACCCAGCGCACGCCGCGGAACTTCTCGTTGGAAAGGATCGCGGCGCGCTGGAGCGCTTGTCGCAGCGGGTCGCGATCGATCTGCAGGATGTTCTTGTGTGACGTCGGGATGACGCGCGTGTAGTCGGGGAACTTGCCGTCCACGAGCTTGGTGATGAGCTCGACCGTGCCGAAGCTGAAGCCGGCCTGGGTCGCGGCGAGCTCGACGCTCACCGGGTCGTCCGAATCGGCGAGGAGCTTGGTGAGCTCGAGCACGGTCTTGCGCGGCACGATGACCTCCTGGCGCGGAAGCTCTCCCTCGATGGGCAGGGCGGCGTACGCCAGGCGATGGCCGTCGGTCGCCACCACCTTGAGCTGGCTGTCCTCCACGACCATGAGCAGTCCGTTCAGGTAGTAGCGGATGTCCTGCTGCGCCATGGCGTACTGCACGAGCCCGAGCAGCCGGCGCAGCGCTTTCTGCGGCAGCGTGAGCCGCGCGGTGTCGCCGGCCGGCTTTGCCAGGCGGGGAAAGTCCTCGGCCGGAAGCGTCTGCAGCGTGAAGCGGCTCTTCCCGGCCCTCACGAGGAGACGCTTGTCCTGCTGCTGGAGCGTGACTTCGGCCTGATCCGGCAGCGCCCGGAGAATGTCCAGGAGCTTGCGTGCGCCCACCGTAACGGCACGGGCCTCGTCTCCGCCCGTCGCGCCGCCCTTCGCCTGGATCTGGATCTCGATGTCCGTCGCGAGGAAGGAGAGCGCCCCGCCGCTTCGCTCGATGAGCACATTGGACAGGATCGGCAACGTGTGGCGGCGCTCGATGATCCCGCTCACCGCAGCGAGCGGCCCGAGGATTTCGTCGCGCTTGGCTTTGACCAGTACCATGTCCGTCTACCTTCTTTTCTTAATAGTAGTAGTAGTTAAAGCGGCGAAAACTGCGGGATAACCCGGATTGTCCTTTCCCGTCCGCGCCTTGCGAGGCGCCAGGGCTGTCCGCAAGCTGTGAGCCGAATGTGGGCCGGTGTGGACAAATCCGCGCGTCGCGCGCCATCCGCCGGTTCTCCACAATCTGCGCTTCGCTTATGCACAGCTTTTCCATGTCTTCGCCGTCCCTAACCCTTGAGAACCTGCTCGAGGATGAGGTAATCCCGGTTCAGGGACGAGTCCTGCTGACGCAGGCTCGCGATGGTGCGGCAGGCGTGCAGCACGGTCGTGTGATCGCGATTGCCGAACGCCTCGCCGATCTCGGGCAGGCTCATCTGCGTGAGGTCCTTGGCGAGCGCCATCGCCACCTGGCGCGGACGCGCCACGTTTCGCGTGCGCCGCTTCGAGTGCATGTCGGAAACCTTGATCTTGAAGTACTCGGCGACGGTCTTCTGGATGCCCTCGACGCTCACCTGCCGGCTTGCAACGTTGAGGATGTCGCGCAGCGCCTCCTTCGCCAGCTCGAGCGAGAGCTCGCGGCCGTTGAAGCGGGCGAAGGCGAGCACCTTCTTGAGCGCGCCTTCGAGCTCTCGCACGTTCGAGCGGATGTGCTTCGCGATGAAGAAGGCGATTTCCTCGGAGAGATCGACCGCTTCCGCCTCCGCCTTCTTCAGCACGATCGCCACGCGCATCTCGAGCTCGGGCGGCTCCATCGCCACCGTGAGCCCCCAGCCGAAGCGCGAGATGAGGCGCTCCTCCATCCCGGCGATCTCCTTCGGGTAGGTATCGCAGGTGATGACGATCTGCTTGTGCGCCTCGACGAGCGCGTTGAAGGCGTAGAAGAACTCCTCCTGCGTGCGGCCCTTGTTGGAGAAGAACTGGATGTCGTCGATGAGAAGCAGGTCGAGCGAGTGGTAATAGCGCTTGAACTCGTCGAAAGACTTCTGCTGGTAGGCGCGAACCACGTCGGTGACGTACTGCTCGGCGTGGCTGTAGCGGATGCGCGAATCGGGCCTGCGCTCGGCGACGGCGTTGCCGATCGCCTGGAGAAGATGCGTCTTGCCGAGGCCTACGCCGCCATAAATGAAGAGCGGGTTGTAGGAGATTCCCGGGTTCTCCGAGACCTGGATGGCCGCCGCGCGGGCGAGCTGGTTGGCCTTTCCGGTGACGAAGCTCTCGAACGTGAAGGACTTGTTGAGCCGGGCGCGCTCGAACTTGGACGGCGCCTCGGCGGCCGGCCGCGCAGGCACGGGAGCGCTGCGCGCCGTCGGCTCGGCCGAGGGCTGCGCGAGCACGAGCTTCAGGCCGCACTCGCGCCCGCTCGCCTCGGCGGCGAGACGCTCGATGCGCGAGGCGAACCGTTCCCGGACGAGCTCGAGCACGAACCGGTTGGGTGCCGTGAGCACGAGCGTCTGCTCGCCTTCCGCCGTCTCCGGCGAGAGCGGTCGGATCCAGGTATTGAACTGCTGCGCGGGAAGTTCCTGCTCGAGCTTACGCAGGCAGGCGTCCCAGAGGTTTTGCATTCTTTGAAGCGGCCTTGGTGGTGGGGCCTGGAAGGCAAGCATTTTACTCGCTTGGCGCAAGGTTATCCACAGGCGCCGCCGGCCGCTTCACATGCCGGTGTTCGTTGACAGCAGGCGTTCGTTGACAATGTTGCAAGTCGCACGCTCTAATACCGCCCTTTTCGGATCGGGCAGCGCCATGGCTACGAAGCGAACCTACCAACCGTCCAAAACGCGTCGCGCGCGCCGTCACGGCTTTCTCGTCCGTTCGCGGACTGCCGGCGGACGGGCCGTTTTGCGCAACCGCCGCGCCCGAGGCCGGCGTCGCTTGGGACTGTAGCCGCGGCCGGCGGGCAGTTCGGGCTGGGCGCCGCTCGGCGGCTGCGCAAGAAGGCCGACTTCGAACGCCTGCTCAAGAGCGGGGCCCGGCGCAAGCTCGAGGGATACACTTTTTATTTGGCGCCGCGCGAGCGTGGCGAGGCCCGGCTGGGCATGATGGTCTCGCGCCGCCACGCGAGGCTCGCTTCAGACCGCAATGCAATCAAGCGCCGGATCCGGGAGGCGTTCAGGCTCGAGTGCCACCGGCTCGGCAGCGTCGACGTCCTGGTGCGGCCTCCGTATGGCGTCAAACCGAGCCCTGAGATGTATCGACAACTAGTCCGCCTTTTCTCCCGACTCAACCAACGATGATGGCACGTCTTCTCCGCATCCTCGTACTCGGCTACCGGTGGCTCGTGGCGCCGGTGCTTGCGCCATCCTGCCGCTTCCACCCCTCCTGCTCGCATTACGCCGAGGAGGCGCTCCTGCGCCACGGCGCGCTGAGGGGCAGCTGGCTTACGGCGCGGCGCGTCTGCCGCTGCGGGCCCTGGCATCCGGGCGGATGGGACCCGGTTCCATGACGATGGACACCCAAAGGCTCATTCTTCTCTTCATCTTCGGCTTCTCCGTCCTCATGCTGTGGGAGGCGTGGCAGAAGGAGATGCGTCCGCAGCCGCAGCCCGCGCCAAGCGCGACGGTCGAGCGCGGCGTGCCGGCGCCCTCGACGCCCGCGCCACCCGTGCAAGAGGTGCCGGCTTCGCCGGCGGCAGGGCCGGCCCCTGCGGTTCCCGCCGCCGCGGCGCCGCAGGCCAAGGGCGAGGTGGTGCGAGTCGCCACCGATCTCGTGGTCGCGGAGATCGACTCGCTTGGAGGGACGCTGAGCCGCCTCGAGCTTCGCAAGCACAAGGACTCGGCGGACGCGACGCAGAACTTCGTGCTGCTCGGTCCGCAGCATCGCTACGAGGCGCAGAGCGGCCTCGCGGGAGAGGGCCCGAACCACCGGACGCAGTGGACGGTGGTGCCGGGCGAGCGCGAGCTCAAGCCCGGCGCCGACACGCTCGAAGTCCGCCTGCGCGCGAGCGCGCCGAACGGCCTCGAGGTCGACAAGATCTACCGTTTCCACCGCAACAGCTACGTCGTCGATGTCGTCCTGGAAGTGCGAAACGGCGGCACGACGGCGCAGGCGCCCTACGGATACTTCCAGCTCACGCACGACGGGCGGCCTTCCGTCGATGCGAACGCGGTGGCCTCCACCTTCGGCGCACGGAGCTTCACGGGCTTCGCCACCTTCAGCAACGAGCGCAAGTTCGAGAAGATCCCGTCCGAGGACATCGAAAGCGGTGACGTGGACATGACGGTCCGCGCGAAGGACGGATGGCTCGCCTTCGTGCAGCACTACTTCGTTTCCGCGTGGATGCCGCCCGAGGGCACCGCGCGCGAGTACGTGGTCGAGAAGCGCGGCGACGGCTCTTACGCGGGCCGGGCCCTCGTTCCCGTCGGCACGCTCGCGCCTGGGGAGAGCCGCCAGATCAGCGTGCCGCTTTATGCCGGCCCCCAGGAGAAGAGACGCCTGAGCGAGGCGGCGCCGGGCCTCGACCTCGTGGTCGACTACGGCTGGCTCACCATCATTGCCTGGCCCCTTTTCTGGCTGCTGGAGAAGTTCTACGAGCTCTCGGGCAACTGGGGGATCGCCATCATCCTGCTCACCGTTCTCATCAAGGCCGTCTTCTTCCCGCTGTCGGCGGCGAGCTACAAGTCCATGGCGAAGATGAAGCTCGTCACCCCGCGGCTCACGAAGATCCGCGAGATGTACGGCAACGACCGCCAGCGGATGAACCAGGCGATGATGGAGCTCTACAAGACGGAGAAGATCAACCCGCTCGGCGGCTGCTTCCCGATTCTGGTGCAGATCCCGGTGTTCATCGCGCTCTACTGGGTGCTGCTCGCGGCCATCGAGCTGCGCCATGCGCCGTTCATTTTCTGGATCAAGGACCTCTCGGCGCTCGATCCGTACTACGTGCTGCCGATCCTCATGACCGTGACGATGGTCATCCAGACCAAGCTGAATCCCGTGCCGCCGGATCCCGTGCAGGCGAAGGTCATGCAGTTCATGCCGTACGTATTCAGCATCTTTTTCTTCTTCTTCCCTGCCGGGCTCGTGCTCTACTGGCTCGTCAACAACATCCTGTCCATCCTGCAGCAGTGGCAGATCACCCGCATGTTCGACCGCAGCAAGACGGCGCACGCGAAGCGCTAGGCGCGCGGGAGGAGGCGCGCGGCGGGGCGCGCGACACCATTGCCGCGGTCGCCACGGCGCGCGGCCGCGGGGGGATCGGCGTGGTCAGGATTTCGGGGCCGGCGGCACCCGAGATCGCGCGGCAGATCGCCGGCGAGCTGCCGGCGCCTCGCACCGCCCGCTACAGCCGTTTCCGGGATGCCGAAGGCGAGCTGATCGACGAGGGCCTGCTTCTCTATTTTCCGGCCCCGGCGTCCTATACGGGGGAAGCGGTAGTCGAGCTCCAGGGCCATGGCGGGGCGGTCGTCCTGCAGACGCTTCTCGAAGCATGCCTTGCCGCGGGCGCGCGCCTCGCCGAGCCCGGCGAGTTCACCCGGCGCGCCTTCCTCGAGGGCAAGCTCGACCTCGCACAGGCCGAAGCGGTGATCGACCTGATCGACGCGGCGAGCCGCGAAGCGGCGCGCTCGGCCGCTCGGTCACTGTCGGGCGAGTTCTCGGCCGCCGTGCACGCGCTCGTCGAAAAGCTGATCGAGCTGCGCTCGCTCACCGAGGCGATGCTCGACTTTCCTGAAGAGGAGGTCGACTCGCTGCATCGTGACGACGCTGAGCGCCGGCTGGGCGCCATCCGTCGCCAGCTCGCGGAGCTGCTGGAGAAAAGCCGCCAGGGCGCCATGCTCGCTTCCGGCATTCACGTCGTGATCGCCGGTCGACCGAACGTTGGCAAGTCGAGCCTGCTCAACCGGCTGAGCGGGCGCGAGCGCGCCATCGTCACGGCCGTTGCCGGCACGACCCGTGACGCGTTGCACGAGCCGATCCTGCTGGACGGAGTGCCGCTCGTGCTGGTCGATACGGCGGGGCTCCGGTCCGGGGGCGACGAGATCGAGCGCATCGGCATGGAGCGCACCCGCAAGGAGCTCGCGCAGGCGGAGGTCGTATTGGTGGTCTACGAGGCCGGCGAGAAAGGAGCGGCCGACCTCCAGTCGGGACGAGGGTGGTCGCCGATCGAGGACCTGCCTTCTGGGGTTCCGCTGATCGAGGTCTTCAACAAGCTCGATCTCAACCCGGGCTTCAGGCCGCCCGAGCCCGCTGAGAATCGCGTGGCGGTTTCGGCCAAGACGGGGGAGGGTCTCGATCGGCTGCGCGCCGCCATCCTGCGCGCCGCCGGCTGGTCCGGCGCCGAGGCACCCTATCTCGCCCGTGCCCGGCACCTCGAGGCGATGAGGCGGGCGGCCAAGCACCTGGAAGCCGCGGCGGCCGAGCAGGCGAGCTGGGAGCTCTTCGCCGAGGAGCTGCGGCTCGCGCAGCGCGCGCTTGGCGAGATCACGGGGGAGTTCAGCGCCGACGATCTCCTGGGCGTCATCTTCTCGCGCTTCTGCATCGGGAAATAGCGCTTCGCGCGAGCCTCGGTTTCACACCGGGGTACGCGTAAGTATTTGTTTAGCAATGTAGATGTCCTTTCGGCCCACGCGCGCCTAGCACACTTTCGCGAGAATCGCGATGCTAGAATTTCGCGAGTCCTTCGATCCTGTCCCGGCCCGGCGCGACGCGCCGGGCCGTTTGCTTCTGTGGAGCCACGAACCGATGAACGCGCCGACCGCCCCCACCGACCAGTCCCACGCGCCCAGCTGGGTACGCCATCCGGGTCTTCGCCAATGGGTCTCCGAGATCGCCTCGCTGACGAAGCCGGACCGGATCGTGTGGTGCGACGGCTCGCAGGCGGAGTACGACCGGCTCTGCGGCGAGCTCGTGAAAAGCGGCAGCTTCGTCAAGCTGAATGACGAGCTGCGGCCGAACTCGTATCTCGCGCGATCGCACCCGAGCGACGTGGCGCGCATGGAAGACCGCACCTTCATCTGCAGCAACCGCAAGGAGGACGCCGGGCCGACGAACAACTGGATGGATCCGGGCGAGATGCGCGCGACGCTTCAGCGCCTTTTCGAGGGCTGCATGCGGGGACGCACGATGTACGTGGTGCCTTTCTCCATGGGTCCCATCGGCTCGCCGATCGCCCAGGTCGGCGTTGAGATCTCCGACTCGGCGTACGTCGTCGTGAACATGCGGATCATGACGCGGATGGGCAAGCCGGTGCTCGACTGGCTCGGCGAGACGCGCACTTTCGTCCCCTGCGTGCATTCGGTCGGCGCGCCGCTCATGCCCGGCCAGGCGGACGTCGCCTGGCCGTGCAACGAGAAGGAAAAATGGATCGTTCATTTTCCAGAGACGCGCGAGATCTGGTCCTACGGATCCGGCTACGGCGGCAACGCGCTCCTTGGCAAGAAGTGCCTCGCCTTGCGGATCGCGTCGGTCATGGCCCGCGACGAGGGCTGGCTGGCCGAGCACATGCTCATCCTCGGCATCGAGTCGCCGCGCGGAGAGAAGCTGTACATGAGCGCGGCTTTTCCGTCCGCCTGCGGCAAGACGAACCTCGCCATGCTGATTCCGCCGCCCGCGCTGAATGGCTGGAAGGTCACCACGGTCGGCGAGGACATTGCCTGGATCAAGCCGGGCAAGGACGGCAGATTCCGCGCGATCAATCCCGAGGCGGGTCTCTTTGGCGTTGCGCCCGGCACCTCGGAGCAGACCAATCCCAACGCGATGAAGATGCTGCGGCAAAACGTCATCTTCACCAACGTGGCGATGACGCCCGAAGGCGACGTGTGGTGGGAAGGCATGACCGATACGCCACCCGCGGAGCTGATCGACTGGCAGGGCAGGCGCTGGACGCCGGAAGACGGCAAGCAGGGACGCCTGGCGGCGCACCCGAATGCGCGGTTCACCGTGTCGGCCTCTCAGTGCCCCTCGATGGACGACAAGTGGGAGGATCCGGAAGGCGTCCCCATCTCGGCGTTCCTGTTCGGGGGCCGGCGCTCGAGCACGGTGCCGCTCGTGGTCGAGGCGCCGACGTGGGAGGACGGCGTGTATATGGCCGCGACCCTAGGGTCGGAGACCACCGCCGCGATCACCGGGAAGGTGGGCGTGGTGCGCCGCGATCCCATGGCGATGCTTGCGTTCTGCGGATACAACATGGGGGACTACTTCGCGCACTGGCTGAAGATGGGCAGTGCCGTCGCGCAACCGCCGCGCATTTTCCGGGTCAACTGGTTCCGGCGCGACGCCAATGGGAAGTTCATGTGGCCCGGATTCGGCGAGAACATGCGCGTTCTTCAGTGGGTTTTCGAGCGCAGCCAAGGGCGTTCCGGGGCGATGCACACTCCGCTTGGCCACATGCCGCGCTTCGAGGATCTCGACTGGAAGGGCCTGGAGAAGATGAGCGCCGACAAGTTCGCCGAGCTTTCCAGGGTGGAGGCAGCAGCCTGGAAGGAGGAGCTCGCCTCGCACGACGAGCTTTTCGGGAAGCTGGGCGCCCATCTGCCTGCCGTCCTCGAGGCTCGGCGAGGCGAGATGCATCAGCGGCTGAGCTAGCGCTCGACCTTGAGGAGAGCACGGGCGCCGAGCGCGGCGCCCGTAGCGGCCAGGCCTGCGGCCGCGAGCGCGGCGTGCGCGCGCTCGAATTCCAGCAAGGCGCCCC
Source organism: uncultured Enterobacteriaceae bacterium (assembly GCA_964461055.1). Classification (GTDB taxonomy): domain Bacteria; phylum Pseudomonadota; class Gammaproteobacteria; order Burkholderiales; family SG8-39; genus SCGC-AG-212-J23. The sequence goes on from CAYWSG010000018.1 coordinate 36,431, forward strand.
CAGCCGCAAGTCCCAGCCCTACGCCGGTCAGGAGGGCGCTCGTCGACCAGGTAAACGCTTCGGTGGCGTATTCCTGCGGCGCCATCTTGGCGACCAGCATCGATTGAATGATGAGCGCGGGCGCCATCACGATGCCCGCGAGCGCGCAGGCCAGGGCAAAGAAGGGCAGGGACCAGGGAAGCGCGAGAAGTCCAAGGCCGACGCCCATGAGCGCGAGACTGGCGGCTAGCTGACGCACCAGCGGGAAGTGCCAGCCGCGGCTTCCATAGGCCAATCCTCCGGCCGCACTGCCGATGCTCATGATGCCCAGGAGCACGCCGGCGAGCGCGGGTTGGTCGACCTGCGTGGCGTAGGCCGTTACGCCGATCTCCATGAGACCGAACGCCATCGAATAGACGAGAACTACGGCGATCAGGATGACAAATGGCGCATGTTGCAGCGGCCCGAGGAGAAATCGTGGTCCGGCAGGCTCGATTTTCCAATCGCGAAGCGCCGGCGTGCGGAGGAAGAGAACCGTGCCCGCTGCGCCACAGACGGCGGAGAAAAGAACGGCGACGACCGGCGAGGCCGCTGCAACGAACAAGGCGACGAGGAGCGGGCCGGCGATGAAGATCAGCTCGATCAGCACAGACTCCAGGGAATAGGCGGCCATCAGCAACCGCTCATCGACCAGCCGGCGACGGAGATAAGTCCGCATGCATACGGTGATGGGCGGAAAGAAGGCCCCCGAGACGGCCGATGCGACGTAAAGGAGCCATGGCGGCGCCTCATAGAGGACCGCTGCGACGATGCCCAGAAGGGCGGCGGGAAAGCAGAGCGCGCAAACACAGAGCGGGATCCAGGGCCCGAACCGGTCGATTGCACGCCCGAGGAGGGGCGCGACGGCCGCGAGGCCGAAGACGTAGGCTCCACTGGCCGCGCCGCCGGCGGCGAAGGAATCGCGATAGGCCTGTACGGTGAGCAGAATCGCAAGGCCGGTGACCCCGATGGGAAGCCGCCCGAGGGTCGAGACCGCGATCGTGTCGCGAATGTCGCGCAGGGCGAGGAGTTCGTGGTAGCGGGAGAGAGAGATCACGGGCAGGGAGGTAAAAGGGCCGGCGATTCTCGCACGCCAATCGGCCATGCTGCGAAGCAGCATCCTCCGTCCAGACCGAGTGTTCCACGTGGAACGCAACCGCCGCAACGGCCGCCTAGTTTCACGTGGAACGTTCGCGTATCATCCGCCTCCTTCTATGGTTTTCGACACCCTCTTCGACGTCATCGTGGTCGGCGGCGGGCACGCCGGCACGGAAGCCGCCCTCGCATCGGCGCGGATGGGATGCAAGACGCTGCTGCTGACCCACAGCATCGAGACGCTGGGTCAGATGTCGTGCAACCCGTCCATCGGCGGCATCGGCAAGGGGCATCTGGTCCGCGAGATTGATGCGCTGGATGGCGCGATGGCGCTGGCGACCGACGAAGCAGGGATCCAGTTCCGGACACTCAACTCGTCCAAGGGTGCGGCGGTGCGAGCGACTCGCGCCCAAGCGGACCGGGCGCTCTACCGCCGGGCCATCCGCCGCAAGCTGGAAAGGCAAGAGAACCTCCTGCTCTTCCAGCAACCCGTGGACGACGTTCTCACCGAGGGCGGTCGGGCCGTCGGGGTGGTCACGCAGATGGGCCTGCGGTTCCGCTCCCGGTGCGTCGTTCTAACCACCGGGACTTTCCTGGCCGGTCTCATTCATGTCGGGCTGGAGCGCTACGAGGCTGGCCGGGCCGGCGATCCGGCCTCCGTGACCTTGGCCGCGAAGCTGCGCGAGCTCAAGCTTCCGGTAGGACGCCTGAAAACCGGGACGCCGCCGCGCCTGGATGCCCGGTCGATCGACTTTTCGGTCCTGGAGACGCAGCCCGGCGACAGCCCCGAGCCGGTGTTCTCGTTCCTGGGGTCGCGATCCATGCATCCGCGCCAGGTCCCCTGCTGGGTCGCTCACACGAACGAGCGGACGCACGAAATCATCCGGCGGGGTCTCGACCGCTCGCCGCTTTTCACTGGCGTCATCCAGGGCGTCGGTCCGCGGTATTGCCCGTCCATCGAAGACAAGGTTCACCGATTCGCCGGGCGGACCTCGCACCAGGTCTTTCTGGAGCCCGAGGGCCTCGAGACGACGGAGATTTACCCCAACGGCATCTCGACGAGCCTGCCTTTCGACGTCCAGCTCGAGCTCGTGCGCTCGATCAAGGGGCTCGAGAACGCGCACATCGTGCGGCCCGGCTATGCAATCGAGTACGACTACTTCGATCCCCGCAATCTTCGGGCATCGCTCGAGACGAAGAGCATCGAAGGGCTCTTCTTCGCCGGCCAGATCAACGGCACTACCGGTTATGAGGAGGCCGCGGCCCAGGGCCTGCTTGCCGGCCTGAATGCCGCCCTGAAAGCGACCGACCGCGCGCCTTGGACGCCTGGCCGCCACGAGGCCTACCTGGGCGTCCTCGTCGACGATCTCATCACGCGCGGCGTCTCCGAGCCTTACCGCATGTTCACGAGCCGGGCCGAATACCGCCTCATGCTGCGCGAGGACAACGCGGACGCGCGACTGACGGAACAGGGCTACCGGCTCGGCCTGGTAGGCCCGGACCGGTGGGAGCGGTTCGAAAGAAAGCGGGAAAAGGTGGCTCGCGAACTCGAGCGGATGAGAAGCACGTATGTGAGCGCTGGCTTCCGTCAAAGGCATAATCTAGAAGAGCTTCTTCGAAGGCCCGAAATGACGTACGAGGCTGTGATGCAGCTCCCGGGCGCCGGGGAGCCCCTCGCCGAAGAGGAGCTGGCGAAGCAAGTCGAGATCGAAACGAAGTACCGTGGCTACATCGAGCGCCAGCGCGAGGAAGTCGCGCGGCGCGAGCAAAGCGAATCGCTGCCGCTTCCGGCGGACCTCGACTATAGAACCGTCCGCGGGCTCTCGGAGGAAGTCCAGCAGAAGCTGAATCGGCATCGGCCGGAAACGATCGGTCAGGCCTCCCGGATCTCGGGCGTGACGCCGGCGGCGATCTCGCTGCTGCTCGTTCATCTCAAGCGCGGATTCGGGTCGCCGCAGCAAAAGAGCGCATGACGCCGGAGATCGCGCTCGAGAGCGGGCTTGCCCGCCTGCAGATCGCGCTTCCCGAGGGGGCGAGCGCCAAGCTTCTGCGCTACATCGGGCTCCTCGCCAAGTGGAACAAGGCCTACAACCTCACCGCCATCCGGGAGCCCGAAGCCATGGTGAAGCAGCACCTGCTCGACTCGCTCGCCGTCGCGCCGCATCTGCCGCTCGCTGCAGACGGGCGCCTCGCGGATGTCGGCTCGGGCGCGGGCCTTCCCGGCATTCCGCTCGCCATCGCCCGGCCCGACCTTCTGGTCACGCTGAACGACTCGAGCGCCAAGAAGGCCGCCTTCCTGCGCCAGGCCACCATCGAGCTTTCGATTCCAAACGCCGAAGTGCACGAGGGCCGCGTCGAGGACTGGCGGCCGTCATCGGCCTTCGACGCGGTCATCTCCCGGGCATTCGCCGAGCTGCGTGCCTTCGTGCTGGCGTGCCGGCACCTCGCCAGGCCGGGCGGCCTGCTCGTCGCAATGAAGGGATCCCGCACGTCCGAAGAGGTGAGCGCCGCCGCCGACGTGTGCCCGCAGGCGCGCGTCATCCGTCTCTCGGTGCCGTTCCTGGACGCCGAGCGGACTCTCGTGGTCTGCCATGCCTGAGCGAATGACCGTCTACGCGATCGTCAACCAGAAGGGCGGCGTGGGAAAGACGACCACGAGCGTGAACCTCGCCGCCTCGCTCGCGCAGGCCGGATGCCGCGTGCTTCTCGTCGACCTCGACCCGCAGGGCAACGCGACCATGGGAAGCGGCGTCGACAAGCGGACCGTATCGCGGACCGTCTACCACGTACTGCTCGGGCTCGCCGAGCTCTCCGGCGCTCGCGTCCGCGTCGAGAAGGCGGGGTACGACCTGCTGCCGTCGAACCGCGAGCTCGCCGGCGCGGAAGTCGAGCTCGTCGACCTGCCGGCGCGCGAGACGCGCCTGAAGGCGGCGCTCGAGCCCGTGCTCGGCGAATACGACTTCGTCCTCATCGATTGTCCTCCGTCGCTCAGCCTTCTTACGGTGAACGCGCTGAGCGCAGCGCAGCGCATCCTGATCCCCATGCAGTGCGAGTACTACGCGCTGGAGGGCCTGTCGGACCTCGTCGGCACGATCAAGCGTGTGCGCGCGAATCTCAACCCGCAGCTCGAGATCGCGGGCCTTCTGCGCACGATGTACGACCCTCGCAACACGCTCTCGCTGCAGGTGTCGCAGCAGCTCGAGGCGCACTTCGGCGACAAGGTCTACCGGACGCTCGTGCCGAGGAACGTGCGCCTTGCCGAGGCGCCGAGTCATGGCGTGCCGGCGGTGCTGCTCGATGCCGCCTCGAAGGGCGCGCAGGCCTACAAGGGGCTGGCGGAGGAGATCCTCGAACAACGCGCACGGTTGAAGGGAAGCCAAACCGCATGATCAAGGCAAAGGGACTGGGACGCGGCCTGGACGCGCTGCTCGGCGGCGACGAAGCGCAGGCCCCGCGCGAGGCACTGAGCACGCTGCCCGTGGGCAGCATCCGGCCGGGAAAGTATCAGCCGAGGACCCGGATGGACGAGGCGGCGCTCGCCGATCTCGCCTCGTCCATCCGCAAGCAGGGGCTCATGCAGCCGGTGCTGGTCCGGCCCGTGGAGGGCGGTCGCTACGAGCTCATCGCGGGCGAAAGGCGCTGGCGCGCGGCGCAGATGGCCGGGCTCGCCGAAGTGCCCGCGGTGGTGCGCGAGGTGCCCGACGAGGCGGCGCTCGCCATGGGCCTCATCGAGAACATCCAGCGCGAGGACCTCAATCCCATGGAGGAGGCGGCCGGCGTACAGCGGCTGCTCGACGAATTCCGCATGACGCACGAGCAGGCGGCCGAGGCCATCGGCCGCTCGCGCAGCGCGACCACCAACCTGCTGCGGCTCCTCAAGCTCGCCAAGCCGGTGCAGGAGATGGTCATGGCGGGCAAGCTGGAGATGGGGCACGCCCGGGCGCTCCTCTCGCTCGACGCCGCCCGCCAGGTGGAAGCCGCCCACCGGATCGCCGCCCGTGGAATGTCCGTGCGCGAGACCGAAGCGCTGGTGAGCCAGCTGCTGCGCGCGCCCGCCGGCCGCGCCCGGCGCAAGGCCGACCGCGACCTGCAGCGCCTGGAGGAGGAAACCTCCGAGCGGCTCGGCACCACGGTGAAGATCGTCGCCGGGCGCAAAGGCACCGGAAAACTTCTCATCCAGTACTCGAGCCTGGAGCATCTCGACAGGCTGCTCGCGAAGCTGCGCTGAGGGAATCTTGCTATATAATTTCGCGGCTTTGCCCGGGCCGGACCGGATGAACGCACTCTTTGGCCGCTTGGGCAAACCGATTCGCATCATTCTGCGCTGGCAGCTCGGCGCGACCTTCGCCATGGCGCTGGTCGCCGGACTCGCCGCAGGCCGGCATGGCGCGATTTCGGCGGCAACCGGGGGCGCGATCAGCATCGTCGCCGGGCTGACGGCGGCATTCGTGGCTTCGCGAAGCAGCGCGAGGTCCGCAGGGGGGGTCTTGGTCGGCGCGCTGGCCGCGGAAGCGGTCAAGATCGTGCTGGCGGTGCTCCTCCTCTGGATCGTGCTCACCGCATACCCCGGCGCGATGGTCGTCGTCGTGGTGGCGAGCTTCGCGCTGACCATGCTGATTTTCGCGACCGCGTTTTTCATCCGAGAACATTGATTTCGGCGATGGCCGCAGGCACCGAACTAACTCCCTCAGGCTACATCCAGCACCACCTCACCTATCTCACGACGTCGGCACCGGGCGAGGGCGGCTTCTGGACGCTGCACATCGACACGCTGGTCACCTCGATCCTCCTGGGCGTCATCGGCCTGGGCTTTCTCTGGTGGGTGCTGCGGGGCGCGACCCCCGGCGTGCCGAACAAGCGGCAGGCCTTCGTCGAGCTGCTGATCGAGTTCATCGACGACCAGGTGAAGAGCCTCTTCCAGCACGGCGATCGCAACCGGTTCGTCGCGCCCGCGGCGCTCACGGTGTTCGTCTGGGTCACGCTCATGAACGCGATGGACTTCCTGCCCATCGACCTCATCGCGAAGCCGCTCGGCTGGCTCGGCCTGCACGAATGGCGTCCCGTGCCGACGGCGGACGTCAACACCACCTTCGCCCTCGCGCTTTCGGTGTGGCTTCTCATGATCGGCTTCGCCATCTCGGCCAAGGGGCTGGGCGGCTGGCTCCACGAGCTCTTCTGCGCGCCTTTCGGCGCGAACCCGCTGCTGTGGCCCGCCAACCTGCTCTTCAACATGGTCGAGTACATCTCGAAGCCGCTGTCGCACTCGATGCGGCTCTTCGGCAACATCTACGCGGGAGAGATCCTGTTTCTCCTCCTCTGGATGTGGGCGGCCACCGGCCTTGCCGGCACGATCTTCGGATCGGTCCTCGGCCTGGGCTGGGCGATCTTCCACATCCTGATCGTGCTGCTGCAGGCGTACATCTTCATGATGCTGACCGTCGTCTACATCGCGATGGCGCACGAGCACCACTAGTTCCACCACTTCGTCCGAGAAAGGAAAAACGCCAATGGAAAAACTTCAGTTGCTGGCCATGGTCCAGGCCTATACGAGCATCGGCATCGGCCTCATGGTAGGCCTGGGTGCCGCCGGTGCCTGCGTGGGCATTGGCGTCATGTGCAGCCGCTTCCTCGAGGCCGCGGCGCGGCAGCCGGAGCTCACCAACTCGCTGCAGGGACGCGTGTTCCTGCTGCTCGGCCTGATCGACGCCTCGTTCATCATCGGCCTGGGCATCGCCATGTTCTTCGCCTTCGCCAACCCGCTCGCCACGCCGTTCCAGTAGCCCAGATCGTCGGGAGGGCCGCATGAACATCAACCTCACGCTGCTCGCGCAGGCAGCCGTCTTCGCCGCCTTCATCTGGTTCACGGTGAAGGTGGTGTGGCCCTACATGCTGCGCGCCATCGAGACCCGGCAGAAGACCATCGCCGACGGCCTCGCCGCAGCCGAGCAGGGTCGGCGCTCGCTGGAGACCTCCACGCGGCAGGCCGAGGAAGCGGTGGCGCAGGCGCGCAGCCGTGCCGCCGAGATCCTGGCGCAGGCCGAGAAGCGCGCGACGCAGCTGGTGGACGAAGCACGCGTTGCCGCCCGGGAAGAGGGCAACCGCGAGAAGGCGGCCGCGAAGGCCGAGATCGACCAGCAGATCACGCGCGCGCGGGAGCAGCTGCGCGACCACGTGGCGAGCCTCGCCATCGCGGGCGCCGAGCGCATCCTGCGCCGCGAGGTCGACGCCAAGGCGCACGCCGAGCTCCTCGAGTCCATCAAGCGCCAACTCTGATGGCAGAGCCCAGCACCATCGCGCGACCCTACGCCGAGGCGGCGTTCAAGCTCGCCGTCGAGCGCGGCGCGCTCTGCAAGTGGTCCGAGATGCTCGCCGCCCTCGCGCTCGTCGCCGAGGACGAGCGCGTGCGCGCGGCCATCGCCGACCCGCGGCGCTCCGACGCCGAGGCGGCCGGCATCTTCATCAGCGTGCTGGCCGGGAAGCTGACCGGCGAGGCGGAGAACTTCCTGCGCGTGCTCGCGCAGAACGGCCGCCTCGAGCTTCTCGCGGAGATCCGCGCCCAGTTCGAGGCGCTCAAGAACGAGCACGAGGGCGTGGTGGAGGCCGAGGTGCACTCGGCGTTCGAGCTCAGCGAGGCGCAGGTCGCCGATCTCGTGCAGCGGCTCGAGGCGAAGACCGGCCGCAAGGTGCGCGCCGCCGTGAAGCTCGATCCGGCGCTCATCGCCGGCGTCAAGGTCGTGCTGGGCGACAAGGTTATCGACGGCTCGGCGCGGGCGCAGCTCGCCGCGCTCGAGACGGCATTGAAATCCTAAGGAGCATCCATGCAACTGAACCCTTCCGAGATCTCGGAACTCATCAAGAGCCGCATCCAGAACCTGGACGCCGGCGCGCAGATGCGCACGCAGGGCACGGTCGTGTCGGTGACCGACGGCATCTGCCGCATCCACGGCCTCTCGGACGTCATGCAGGGCGAGATGCTCGAGTTCCCGCAGAACACCTTCGGCCTCGCGCTCAACCTCGAGCGCGACTCGGTGGGCGCCGTGATTTTGGGCGAGTACACGCACATCACCGAGGGCGACACGGTGAAGACCACCGGGCGCATTCTCTCGGTGCCGGTCGGCCCGGAGCTCCTCGGCCGCGTGGTGAACTCGCTCGGCCAGCCGATCGACGGCAAGGGCCCGATCAACGCCAAGCTCACCGACGTCATCGAGAAGGTGGCGCCGGGGGTGATCGCCCGCCAGTCGGTGTCGCAGCCGGTGCAGACGGGCCTGAAGGCCATCGACGCCATGGTGCCGATCGGCCGCGGCCAGCGCGAGCTCATCATCGGCGATCGCCAGACCGGCAAGACGGCGGTGGCGATCGACACGATCATCAACCAGAAGGGCAAGGATCTCTTCTGCGTCTACGTCGCGATCGGCCAGAAGGCCTCGACGATCGCCAACGTGGTGCGCAAGCTCGAGGAGCACGGCGCGATGGAGTACACCATCGTGGTCGCCGCGTCGGCCTCCGAGTCCGCCGCCATGCAGTACATCGCGCCCTACTCCGGCTGCACGATGGGCGAGTATTTCCGCGACCGCGGCATGGACGCCCTCATCATCTACGACGACCTCACCAAGCAGGCCTGGGCATACCGGCAGGTGTCGCTGCTGCTGCGCCGCCCGCCGGGCCGCGAGGC
>CAYWSG010000019.1:0-44599 GCA_964461055.1 uncultured Enterobacteriaceae bacterium
GCCGCCGCCACGCTGCCGCGCTGCCTCGACAGCATCCGGGCGCAGACCTGGCGCGACTTCGAGGTGCTGGTCATGGACGGCGGCTCGACCGACGGCACGGTGGAGGTCTTGCGCGGTGGCGCGGACATCGTGACGCTCTGGCGCTCGGCGCCGGACAAGGGCGTATTCGATGCATGGAACAAGGCGCTCGCGCACGCCCGCGGCGAATGGATCTGCTTCCTCGGTGCGGACGACCGGTTGTGGGATCCCGGCGCCCTCGAGCGCCTGGTGCCGTATCTGAGGCAGGCGATGCCGGAGTTCCGCGTCGTCTACAGCAAGATGCGCCAGGTCGACGCGATGGATCATGTGCTTCAGGAGCTCGGGCGTCCCTGGCCGGAGGCGCGACGCATGTTTCGCCGCTACGCGGCCGGCGTTCCCCATCCCGGGCTCATGCACCACCGCTCGCTCTTCGAGCGTCACGGCCGCTTCGACGAGCGCTTCAGGTTCGCGGGCGACTTCGAGTTTCTGCTGCGCGAGTTGAAGCACCGTGACGCGCTCTTCGTTCCGGCCGTCAGCGTCGCGATGGGCCATGGCGGACTGACGACCCGTCCGGAGAACTTCTCCGCCATGCTGGCGGAGACCAGGCGCGCGATGGGGATGCACGGCCTCAGGCACGAGCCGCTGCGGCTCGTTTACTGGGGCACCTTCGCCTGGGCGTATCGCCACCTGCGCGCGCTCGCCGGCGATCGGGTCGCCCGGCGCATGGCGGACCTCTGGCGGCTCGTCACGCTGCAGGCGCCGCGCCACAGCGGACGGCGCGCGCGCGGCGGGGCGGGTGGCGCGGACGAGAAGGCGGCGCCGCGCTAGTCCTCCGGCGCGCCGGCGAGGCGAGGCCAGCCGTCGCGGAAGACGAGGCGCTCGAGAAGCAGCAGCCGGGGATAGCCCTTCCGCTCGGGATGCCGGGCGATGAGCGCCGCGTCGATCGCATGGTAGAGCAGCCAATACGTCTCGTCGTCTCCGGCGAGCACGCTGCCGTGTCCGGGCGCGATCCAGTCGCCGTCCGCTTCGAGAACCGGGCGATCGAGCTCCTCGAACGGACCGAACGGGTCGCGGGCGCGAGCGACCATGAGCGCGTAGCGCGGATTGCGGCTGCAGCAGCGATCGCCCGAGTAGAAAAGGTAATAAAAGCCGCCCCGGTGAAGGACCCAGGCGCCTTCCACGAGCGAGCGGTACGGACGCGTCGGATCCGCGAACACGACCGGCGTTGCCTGCGAGCCCGGCAGGAACGAGAGTCCGTCCGGCGCGAGCTCCCGGACGCGGATGGGCCGGCCGCCCGAGCCCCAGTAGAGCAGCCGCTTGCCGGAGCTCGGATCGTCGAAGGCCATGGGATCGATGTGCTCGATCCCGGCGCCGCACACGAGCGGCGTGCCGGTGTCGGTGAACGGTCCTTCCGGCGCCTCGGCCGTGGCCACGGCGAGGCACTTGCCCGAGCCTGCATCGGGCTCGGCGGAGTAGTACATGACGTACCGGTTCCGCTCCCGGTCGTGCAGCACGTGCGGCGCCCAGAACGAATGCTTCTTCGACGCCCAGGCGGGCTTCGTCGGGAGCGCGTCGCCGAGGTGCTCCCATCGAACGAGATTGCGCGAGCGCGCTACCTGGATGTGGTAGGTCCTGCCGTCGTGGACGCTCCGCGTGGCGTACGCGTAGGTCCAGCCGTCGGGCGCGCGCAGCGCCGCCGGATCGGGGAAGTCGCGCGCGAGCACGGGATTGCGGTACGAGCCCTCGGGCCACTGCGCGCAGCCCGCGGCCAGCGCGAGGATGACGGCGCCCGCGGCCCGCAGAAGGCGCACGATCAGCGCGGCTTGCGGACGTATGCGCCGGACTTGCCGCCGCGCTTCTCCTCCAGGCGGATGTCCTGCAAGGTCATGCCGCGGTCGACGGCCTTCACCATGTCGTAGATCGTCAGGAGGCCGACGGAGGCGGCGGTGAGCGCCTCCATCTCGACGCCCGTCTTGCCCAGGCACTCGACGGTTGCGGCGATGCGCACCGAGGCGGGGCGCCGCTGCAGCTCGAAATCCACCGCGACGCGCGTGATGGCGATCGGATGCGCGAGCGGCACGAGCTCCGCCGTGCGCTTCGCGGCCTGGATGGCGGCGATGCGCGCGACGCCGAGCACGTCGCCTTTCTTCGCGCGGCCCGCGGCGATCAGCCTGAACGTGGCGGGCTGCATGACGATGCGCCCGGAGGCGACGGCGATGCGGCGCGTATCGTCCTTCGCGCCGACGTCCACCATGTGGGCGGAACCTTGCGCGTCGAAGTGGGTCAGAGCCGCCGCAGGCGCCTTCGCCCGCCGCGCCCGCCCGTTGTCCGGTCCCGGATTCCGCTTTGGTTTTCGTCCCGATTTTGGTCCCATGGCGGGCGCTATCATAAACACATGTCGCTCATCCGCTTCGCCATCCGCGTTCTCGCCGCCGCCCTCTGCGTCGCGCTCGCCGCGCCGGGCATGGCCTTCGCCCAGTCGTCGCTGCCGGACCTCGGCAGCGCGGGCGATGCCGTGCTCTCGCCGCAGCTCGAGCGACGCATCGGCGAGAACATCGTGCGCGAGATCCGCTTCCGCGAGCCGGGCTACATGGACGACCCGGAAATCAGCGAGTACCTGGCGCAGCTCGGCGCCCGGCTCGCGCAGGCGATGCCGGGCGCCCGGCACCGCTACGAGTTCTTTGTCCTGCGCGATCCGACCCTGAACGCGTTCGCGCTGCCCGGCGGGTTCGTGGGAGTGCACACCGGCCTCATCACCGCGGCGCAGACCGAGTCGGAGCTCGCTTCGGTGCTCGCCCACGAGATCGCGCACGTGAGCCAGCGGCATATCGCGCGCATGCTCGGGCAGCAGCAGCAGATGCAGGTTCCTATGATGGTCGCGCTCGCGGCGGCGCTGCTCCTCGGGCAGTCGCGCCCGGACCTCGCCGCCGGCGCGGCGGCGGCCGTGCAGGCGGGCGCGGTGTCCGCCCAGCTCGCCTACTCGCGCGACTTCGAGCGCGAGGCCGACCGCATCGGGCTTCAGGCGCTGCGCGAGGCGGGGCTCGACGTGAACGCCATGGCCTCGTTCTTCGAGAAGCTCCAGCGCAGCACGCGCCTCAGCGACGACGGCACGGTGCCGGGGTATCTGCGCAGCCACCCGATCACCACCGAGCGCATCGCCGAGGCGCAGAACCGGGCTGCCAACCTGCCTTACCGGCAATACGTCGACAGCCTCGAGTTCCACCTCGTGCGCGCGAGGCTGCGCGCCCAGGCGGGCGATGCCGGCGACGCGGTGGCGCATTTCGAGCGCGCCGTGAAGGAAAAGCGCTTTGCGCGCGAGGCGGCCGCGCGCTACGGGCTCGTGAGCGCGCTCCTTCGCGCGAATCGCGCGCCGCAGGCCGCGAGGGAGCTCGAGCGGCTGCGCGCCACGGGCGCCGGCGGGCCGATGATCGAGGCGCTCGCCGCGCGCGTGAAGGTGGCCCAGGGCGCACGCGAGGAAGCGGCGGCGCTCCTCGCCGAAGCGCGAAAGCGGCATCCGCACGCGGTCTCGCTTCTCTATGCGCATGCCGAGGCGCTCCAGTCGCTCGGCCGGCACCAGGCGGCGCTCGAGGCGGTGGAGGGCGGACTTCGCGCGAACGCGGAAGACGCACGGCTCTATCGCCTGAGAGCCAAGTCCTACGCCGCGCTCGGCAAGCGGCTGCTGCAGCACCAGTCGCAGGCCGAGTACTACGCGCTGCAGGGCAGCCTCCCGGCCGCGATCGAGCAGCTGCAGATCGCGCGGGCGGCCGGCGACGGCGACTTCTACCAGCTTTCGGTGGTCGAGGCGCGGCTGCGCGAGCTGCGCGCCGAGCACGCCGCTCAGGCCGAGGGCGGCTCGAAGTAGGCGTCGTAGAGCAGGTCGAAGGTCTTCTCGGCCTCGGCGAGGAGCTCGTCCGGGCCGGGCGAGCGGCGCAGCGCACCCTGCAGCAGCGTCTGCACGCCGAGCGCCTCGGGCACGGGCGTGCCGCGCACCTCGAGGTAGTGCACGATGCCGGCGATGCGGGCGAGCGCGGCGTTCTTCGCGAGGTCGAGGCGCGCGAGCATGTCCTCGAACGTGACGCGCGAGCCGCTGTTGGCGAAGTGCGCGCCCTCGTAGCCGAAGCCGACCGCTCTGGCCGGCGCCCGGTCGGCCTTGTCGAGCCATACCACCTTGCCTTCCGGGTCGACGAAGCGCCGGATGAGCCAGGCGCATGCGAGCCGGTCCGCCCACAAGGGCTTGCGCGTGGCCCAGGTGCGCCGCTCGAGCCGGCCGTCGAGCTCCGGCGCCCCGCGGGCCTGCTCGGGGAAGAGGAGCCTGCGCACGGCCTCGTCCGCTTCGGCGAGCGCCTTGCGGGCGCGCTCCTGCGCCGCGGTCGGAAAGAAGTCGAGGGCGGCGATGGCGTCGAACTCGCGCCGCTGCTTGTGCAGCACGCGGGAGATGGCGCTCGGATCGGCCTGGCCGAAGCCGAGCTTCAAACTCTCGACCGTCTTGACGAGGTTCTCGTAGCGCGCCGTGCGGTCGAAGAGCTTCGCGAAAGCCTTGTCCTGACCGGCCGAAAGCGGGCTCACGCGCACGACGTGGGCCGCGCCCGTCGTCTTGCCCACGTAGTCGGCCAGCGCCTGCAGCGACTGGCGATTCGCGGGCGTCTCGGGCAGGAGGTAGGCGCCCTCGCGCATCACGGCTGCGCCCAGGGACTCCAGCGTGCGCAGGACCCGCATGCGCGACGACGGATCCTCGGTGGGAAGCTGCGCCACCATGAGAAGCCACCTGCGGCTCGGGTCTTTGCGGGCGCTGTCCATGCGTGCGCGGGATTATTGCATCATACGGATCGGAATCGATCGGGGCCTCTCATCCGGGATGGCCACGCATGCAAAAAGGTCGCATGAGGGGTGACATGAGAATGCAAGATTGCGTCAGGGTAGCGGCGGCGCTCGCCTGCGGGACGGCCATGCTCGCGACCGTGGCCCACGCGGGCGCCGAGCAGGCGAGCTACACCGTCCGGCTCGTCACGCCGGAGACGGCGTTGAAGGCCGCTCGGGCGGCGCTCGCGCGCTGCCGCGCGGACGGCTTCCAGGTGGCCGTGGCGGTGACCGACCGCATGGGCGTGCCGCAGGTCATGCTGCGCGATCGCTACGCCGGGCCGCATACGCCGGGCACCGCGATTGCCAAGGCGAGCACCGCGGTGAGCTTCCGCGTAAGCACGCGCGAGCTCGGCGAGGCCACGCAGGCAGGTCGCGCGCAGAGCGGCATTCGCCATCGGCCGGACGTCGTCGCGATCGGCGGCGGCCTCATGATCGAGGTGGGCGGCGCGCTGCTTGGCGCAATCGGCGTGTCGGGCGCGCCGGGCGGCGAGGCGGACGAGGCTTGCGCGGCCGCCGGCATCGCGGCGGTGCGCGACGATCTCGAGCTCGAAAATTAGGTTGTGGAATAATCGGCTCCATGAAGGCTCGCTGGATCCGCACGGGGCGCGTGACCCCGCTCGATTTCGACGAAGCCTGCGTGCGCCTCGCCATCGCGCAGCCGCCGCAGGCATCGCCCATCCTGCTCTGGGGCGAGAGCGCCGGACGCTTTCCGTTCGCGCTCATCGTGCCGCTTCGCCTCGCGCCGGGGCGGCGCAGCCGCTGGGCCGCGTGGGGGCTCGCCCCGGCGATCGCCACCTACCGGCAGTTCGGCGTGCCGGCCTATTTCGACGAAGGCGAGATCCGGCTCGGCGGGCGCACCGTGTCCGAGACGATCGCAGAGCCGATCGGCGAGTGCGCCGTCGTCGCTTCGTCCTTTCTCGCGCAGTTTCCGGAAAGCTGCGTCCCCACGCCCTCCAGCGCGCTCGAGCAGGCGTTCCGCCTGCGGCTCGAGGCGCAGCACGGCTGGCAGTTCGAGCACTCGTGGCCGACGCGGCCCGAGCTGCTCGACGTCGCGCTCGCCTAGCGGATGACGTCCCGGCGTACCTGGCTGCGCGGGATGGCGGCGCTGCTCCCGCTGCTCCTCGTGCGCCGCGCGATCGCGCGCGGCGAGGTGGAGAAGGGGGTCTACCGCGTGAAAGGCGACGTGCGGGTCAACGGAGCCGCGGCAAAGCGAGGGCAGGACATCCGCCCGGGCGATCGCATCACGACGGGGCCTGGCGCCGAGCTCGTCTTCGTGGCGGGCGAGGATGCGTTCCTCGTGCGCGCGCGCTCCGACCTCGTCTACGGCGCCAATGCCGGCACGCAGGTGCTGCGGGTGGTGACCGGCGCGGTGCTCTCCGTCTTCGGGCGCGGCCGCCGCGGGATCGAGACGCCGACGGCCACGATCGGCATCCGCGGCACCGGCCTCTATCTGGAAGCGGAGCCCGAGCGCACGTACGTGTGCACGTGCTATGGCGAAGTCGAGCTTGCGGCCCGAGACGATCCTTCGGCGCGCGAAACCGTCCGCACGCGGCACCACGAGGCGCCCCGCTACATCATGGCGAAGGGCGCGCCCCAGATGCTGATGCAGGCGCCGGTCATCAACCACACCGATGCGGAGCTCATCCTCCTCGAGTCGCTGCTCGGCCGCGAGCCGCCCTTCGTGAACCAGCCGGGGCTGAACCCCAACTACGGGACGACTTACTGAGGCGCTAAGGGGGACTAGCGGGGCAGGCGGGCGAGCTGAGCGTCGAGCTTCGCCTTCTTCTCGCGGAAGTCCGTCAGGCGCTTGCGCATCTCCTCGACCACCGGCGCGGGGGCGCGCTCGAGGAACGAGGGGTTGGCAAGCTGCGCTTCGGTGCGGCCGATCTGCTGCTCCAGGCCGGCGAGCTCCTTGCCAAGGCGCTTTCGCTCCTCTGCCGGGTCGACCTCCACGTGCAGCAGGATGCGATGCGGTCCCGCCAGCGCGACCGGCGCGTCGGTGTCGGGGAAGGCGTCGGTCACCTTCAGGGGATCGGGCCGGATCAACGCATTGACCGCCGTCAGCGTCGCCTCGGAAGGCCTGCCCGAGAGGTAGAGCGGCGTGCGCTGCTTCGGCGCGAGCTTCATCTCGGCGCGCAGGTTGCGGCCGGCATTGACCACCTCCTTGGCGAGCGCCACTTCGCGTTCGGCCGCCTCGTCGATGTTCTCGGGCTGCGCCTTCGGGTAGGGCGCCAGCATGACGGTCTCCGGCTGCCCGGGGGCGCCCTTCCGGCCGGCGAGCGGGGCGACCTGCTGCCAGAGCTCCTCGGTGATGAAGGGGATGATGGGGTGCGCGAGGCGCAGCGTCGCCTCCAGCACCCGCACGAGCGTGCGGCGGGTGCCGCGCTGCGCAGCCTCGCCGCCCGCCTGCAGCTGCAGCTTCGCGACCTCGACGTACCAGTCGCAGTACTCGTCCCAGACGAAGCGGTAGATCGCCGCCGCGGCGTTGTCGAAGCGGTACTCGGCGAAGCCCTTTTCGACCTCGGCCTCGGCGCGCTGCAGCTGGCTCACGATCCAGCGGTCCCACACGCTGAGCTCGACCGGGGCGCGCTCGTCCTGCCCGCAGTCCCGGCCCTGCGTGTTCATCAGCACGAAGCGGGTCGCGTTCCAAAGCTTGTTGCAGAAGTTCCGGTAGCCCTCGCAGCGATTGAGGTCGAAGTTGAGCGTGCGGGCGAAGCTCGCGAGCGAGGCGAAGGTGAAGCGCACGGCATCGGCGCCGAAGGCGGGGATGCCCTGCGGATAGTGGCTGCGGATGTAGCTCTCGATCTTCTTCTTGTGGTCGGCGCGCAGCAGTCCCTGCGTGGACTTCTCGAGGAGCGCCTCGAAGCCGATGCCGTCGATGAGGTCGAGCGGGTCGATCGTGTTTCCTTTCGACTTCGACATCTTCTCGCCCTCCGCGTCGCGCACGAGGGCGTTGATGTAGACATGGCGGAACGGCACCTTGCCCGTGAAGTGGGTGGTCATCATGACCATGCGCGCCACCCAGAAGAAGATGATGTCGAAGCCGGTGACGAGGACATCGGAGGGCAGGAACACGTCCTGGTCCTTCGTCTTCTCGGGCCAGCCGAGCGAGGTGAACGGCACGAGCGCCGAGGAGAACCAGGTGTCGAGGACGTCGGGGTCGCGCCGAAGCGTCTTCTTCCCGGATTTTTCCAGGGCTTCCTGCTCCGTGCGGGCGACGTAGACCTTTCCGTCCTCGTCGTACCAGGCGGGAATCTGGTGGCCCCACCAGAGCTGGCGCGAGATGCACCAGTCCTGGATGTTCTCCAGCCAGTGGTTGTAGGTGCTCGTCCAGTGCTCGGGGAAGAACTTCACCTCGCCCCTCGCCACCACGTCGAGGCCCTTGCGGGCAAGGTCCTCCATGCGCACGAACCACTGGTCGGTGAGCATCGGCTCGACCACGACGCCGGTGCGGCCCGACTTGGGCACCATCATCTTGTGCGGCTCGACGCCGACGAGGAAGTTCTCCTCCTCGAGCGCGGCCACCACGGCCTTGCGTGCCTCGTAGCGGTCCAGGCCGCGGAAGCGGGCCGGGCCGTTGTCGTTGATCCTGGCGTCGAGCGTGAAGATGACGATGAGCGGCAGGCCGTGCCGCATCGCCGCGCCATAGTCGTTGAAGTCGTGCGCGCCGGTGATCTTGACGCACCCGGTGCCGAACTCGCGCTCCACCATCTCGTCGGCGACGATCGGGATGGTGCGATCGCAAAGCGGCAGGATGACGTGCTTGCCGACGAGGTGCCGGTAGCGCGGATCGTCGGGATGCACGGCGACCGCGCCGTCGGCGAGCATCGTCTCGGGGCGGGTGGTGGCGATCGTCATCCCGCGCAGCTGGACCGGGCGGCCGTCCTTGTCCGTCGAGGGCTGCGGGCCGTCGACGAACGGGTAGACGATCTGCCACAGGCTGCCCTGCGTCTCCTCCGCGTCGACCTCGAGGTCCGAGACCGCGGTGCCGAGCACCGGGTCCCAGTTGACGAGCCGCTTGCCGCGGTAGATGAGCCCTTCCTCGTAGAGGCGCACGAACACCTCGACCACGGCGCGCGACATGCGCGCGTCCATGGTGAAGTAGCCGCCCTTCTGGCCCTCGGTGTCGGCGTAGTCCCAGTTCGCCGACGCGCCGAGGCGCCGCATCTGGCGGGTGATGGTGGAGCCCGAGCGCTGCTTCCACTCCCAGACGCGCTCGACGAAGCGGCCGCGCCCGAGCTCGTGGCGCGAGAGCCCCTGCTCCTCGAGCTGGCGCTCGACTACGATCTGCGTGGCGATGCCGGCGTGGTCGGTGCCGACCACCCAGTTGGTGTTGAAGCCGCGCATGCGGTGGTAGCGCACGAGCGCGTCCATGAGCGTCTGCTGGAAGGCGTGGCCCATGTGCAGCGTGCCGGTGACGTTGGGCGGCGGCAGCTGGATGCAGTAGGCCGGCGTGTCGTGACCGCGGTGCCGGAACCAGCCGGCCGACTCCCACCGCTCGTACCAGCGCTGCTCGATGGCAGCAGGATCGAAGCTCTTGTCCAGCACTTACTTCTTCTCGATCGGGTCCAGGGTCGGCGCGTGGGCAGGGGCCGGGACGCGGGCGGCCGGAGCCGGGGCGAGGGCGCTCGCCACCGAGGCAGCGACGGCTTCGCGCACCATCTGCGTCACGCTGTGCTTGAGCTCGGCGCGCATGCCGTCGACCGACTCGCCGAGCACGCTCGAGAGCGTGCGGGCGAGCTTCTCCTCGATGACGCGGTCGACCTCGGGGCGCAGGCGCTCGAGCACCGCGCGCTCGAGCTCGTCGGCGAGCGCCTCGAGGGCCGCCAGGTTCATCTCGCGCCTTGGCGCGGGCAGCTCGTCGACCACCTCGGTGAGGACCGGCACGTCGGGATCGGCGGCGCCGGCATCGTGGTGACGGCGCAGGAGCGCGTCGACCCGGTCGACGAGCGGATTGGGCTCGCGGGCGCCGTCGTTACTCATCGGCCGGGGCCGCCAGGTCGTGGTTGGCGATGCTGTAGCCGCGATCGCGGTAGAAGCGGTAGCGGCTGCGGCCCGCCGCCTTCTCGGCCTCGTCGGTGCCGACGAGCTCGAGAAGGCGCGAGAAGCGGGCAAAATGGGGCGGGCAGTCGGCGGCCAGGTTGAGGAGGATCTCGCACCCCGGCGGCGTCTGGTCGTCCGCGGCGATCAGGATCGGCGTCTCCTCCGCCAGCCGGTCGTGCACGGGGCAGTGCGGGACGAAGCCGGTGGCCGGCCAGGTCCACAGCAGCCGGTCCACGCGGCTCGCGAGCTCCGGCTCCGGCGCGTAGAGCACCATGCGCTTGCCCTGGGAGAGCGCCTTGCCGGCGAGCCGGCAGGCGAGCTGCAGACGATCCGGCGCGTTGAAATAGAAGTCGATCGTGGTCACCGCGGCGTCATCGATGGGTCACCGATGCTCACTGAGGGCAGGGGCGCCACTACCTCGCCGCGGCGCGCCGAAGCAGGAATCGCACGAGGAGCGGCACCGGCCGGCCGGTGGAGCCTTTTTCGCGCCCGCCCTTCCAGGCGGTGCCGGCGATGTCGAGGTGCGCCCAGCGCAGCTTGCGCGTGA
Source organism: uncultured Enterobacteriaceae bacterium (assembly GCA_964461055.1). Taxonomy (GTDB): domain Bacteria; phylum Pseudomonadota; class Gammaproteobacteria; order Burkholderiales; family SG8-39; genus SCGC-AG-212-J23. Next base: position 10,469 of record CAYWSG010000019.1, read on the forward strand.
ATCGCGAGAGGTAGCAGGCCGCCGTGATGCTCCCCGCCGGCCGGCCGCCGATGTTCGCGAAATCGGCGAAGTTGGAGCGCAGCTGCTCCTGGTACTCCTCCCAGAGCGGCATCTGCCAGACGCGGTCCCAGGCGTCCTCCGCAGCGGCGCGGATGTCGTCGGCGAGCGCCTGATCGTTGGCGAAGAGCCCGGTCGCCACGTGGCCGAGCGCGATCACGCAGGCGCCAGTGAGCGTCGCCACGTCCACGACCGCGTCCGGATTGAAGCGCTCGGCGTACGTGAGCGCGTCGCAGAGAATCAGCCGGCCCTCGGCGTCGGTGTTGAGGACCTCGACCGTCTGGCCCGAGAGCGTGGTGACGATGTCGCCCGGGCGCGTCGCTGCGCCGCCCGGCATGTTCTCGCAGGTCGGCACGATGCCCACCACGTTGACCGGCGCCTTCATGGCGGCGAGCGCGCGCAGCGTGCCGAGCACGCTTCCGGCGCCGGACATGTCGTACTTCATCTCGTCCATCTCGGCGGCCGGCTTGAGCGAGATGCCGCCGGTGTCGAAGGTGATGCCCTTGCCGACGAGCACGACGGGCTTGCGCGACTTCGGCCCGCCCGCGTAGCGCAGGACGATGAGCTTGGGCGGCTCCCGCGAGGCGCGCGCCACGGCGAGGAGCGCGCCCATGCCGAGCTTTTCCATGTCACGGCGCTCGAGCACCTCCAGGCCGAGCTTGTACTGGCGCGCGAGCTTGCGCGCCTCTTCGGCAAGGCGGCTGGGCGTGCAGATGTTGGGCGGAAGGTTGCCGAGCGTGCGGGCGAGCGCGGTGCCGTCGGCCGTCGCGGTCGCCTCGGCGAGCGCCCGGCGAAGCTCGACGGTCGCACCGAGCGGCAGGACGACGTGCGCGAGCGAGGGCGCGGGCGCCTTCTTCTGGGACTTCAACTCCTCGAAGCGATAGAACGCCTCGCGCAGCCCGAGGACCGCCTGGCGCAGGTTCCAGGAGAGCGCGCGCTCGCCGACCTTCACGTCGGCGAGAAAGAGCGCGGCGTCCTTCGCGCCGAGCTCGCGCAGCCGGCCGGCGGCGGCGCGCACCGCGTCGCGGTAGGCGCGCTCGCCGAATTCGCGGGACTCGCCGAGCGCGACGAGGAGCACGCGCTCGGCGGCCACGCCGGGAAGGCGGCGAAGGAGCAGCGTTGCGCCGGGGCGGGTGCCGAGGTCGCCGAGCGCAGCGCGCAGCGCGCCTTTGGAGGCCTGGTCGACGCGTCGCGCGGGGGCGGTGAGCTCGCGCGCGGCCGCGCCTTGCGCGCCGAACACGCCGAGCACGACGCAGCCCGTTCTCGCCGTCTCGGGAGAGAGCGCCTTTATGCTAAATTCCATGGCGAAAGTATCGCATGATCTTCCACCGGGCGCTGCTCAGGGAGTTCGCTGGTCTCGCAGGCGCCGTCTTCATGACGCTGTTCGCCATCGCCCTGACGACGCGGCTGATCCGCCTGCTCGGCGACGCGGCCGGCGGCAAGATCCCCTCCGACGCGGTGCTCGCCTTCATCGGCTTCTTCGCGCTCGGCGCGCTGCCGGTGCTGCTTTCGCTCACCATGTTCATCGCGGTGCTGCTCACCCTGACGCGCAGCTGGCGTGACTCCGAGATGGTGATCTGGTTCGGCGCCGGGCTCTCGCTCGCCGCCTGGCTGCGGCCGGTCCTGCTCTTCGCGCTGCCGCTCGTCGCCGTCATTGCCGTGCTCTCGCTCTTCATCACGCCCTGGTCGGCGCACATGGCGCAGCAATACGAATCGCGCATCGCCGCGCGCGACGACCTCACGCGGGTGAGCCCGGGCGTGTTCGGCGAGACCGGCAGCCGCGACCGCGTGTTCTTCGTCGAAGCCGTCTCGGGGGACTCGCGCCGGGTCCAGAACGTCTTCGTGAGCTCGGTGCAGCAGGCTCGCCAGGGCGTGAGCATGAGCCGCACCGGATACACGGAGACGGCGCCGAACGGCGACCGCTTCGTCGTGCTCGAGCACGGGCGCCGCTACGAGGGCACGCCGGGCGATGCCGACTACCGCGTCACGCAGTTCGAGCGCTACGCCGCGCGCGTCGAGACGCGGGAGGGCGAGCAGCCGCAGATCGAGCGCAAAGCGCTGCCGACCCTCACCCTCATCCAGAACCCGACGCGCCACAACCGGGGCGAGCTCGTCTGGCGCATCGGCGTGCCGCTCTCGGCGCTCCTCCTCGCGCTGCTCGCCATCCCGATGAGCTTCGTCAACCCGCGCGCCGGGCGCTCCATGAACCTGCTCTTCGCGCTCTTCACCTACATCGTCTACTCCAACCTGCTCTCGGTGAGCCAGGCGCGCGTGGCGCAGGGGCGGCTCGACTTCAGCGTCGGCTGGTGGATCGTGCACGCCGGGATGGCGCTGCTCCTGCTCGTCCTCTTCGCGCGGCGCATGCGCCTCGTGCGCCTGCGCCTGGGGCGATGAGCACGCTGCACCGCTACTTCGCGCGCCAGGTCTACGGCGCGGTCCTCTTCGTGCTGGTCGGCTTCCTCGCGCTCTTCGCCTTCTTCGACGTCGTGAACGAGCTGAAGGACCTGGGGCGCGGGAACTACGGGCTTCGCGAGGTGTTTCTGTACGTCCTGCTCTCGCTGCCCACGCACGCCTACGAGCTCTTCCCGATCGTCGTGCTGATCGGCACGCTTTACGTCCTGTCGCACCTGGCGAGCAACTCCGAGTACACGGTCATGCGGGCCTCGGGGCTTTCGCCCGCGCGCACCGCCGGCTCGCTCGCCCGCCTGGGCCTCGTCTTCTTCCTCGCCACCTTCATCATCGGCGAGTGGGTCGCGCCGCGCGCCGAGGAGGCGGCGCAGAAGGTGCGGCTGCGGGCGATGAGCTCGCTCATCGGCGACCAGATGAGCTCCGGGCTGTGGTTCAAGGACGAGCGCTCGTTCATCAACGTGCGCGAGGCGCGGCAGGCGAACCGGCTCGAGGGCGTGCGCATCTACGACTTCGACGCCCGCGAGCGCCTGCGAAGCGCCACGGCGGCGGCGCAGGCCGAGTACAAGGGCGACGGGGTCTGGCACCTGACCGAGGTGGCGCAGACCCGCTTCTCGGAGGAGGGGCCGCGCGTTTCCCGCTACAAGTCGCTCGAGTGGCGCTCGGCGGTCAGCCCCGACCTCCTCGACGCGCTCCTCGTCAAGCCCGAGCGCATGTCCACCTGGGCGCTCTACAAGTACACGCGCCACCTCGCCGACAACCGGCAGAAGACCGAGCGCTACGAGATCGCCATCTGGAAGAAGCTCTTCTACCCGCTCGCCACCTTCGTCATGATGGCGCTCGCGCTGCCGTTCGCCTACATGCACGTGCGCGCCGGAATGGTCGGCGTGAAGGTCTTCCTCGGCATCATGCTCGGCATCCTCTTCCACATGCTGAACAGCCTGTTCTCGCACATCGGGCTCCTGCAGAACTGGCCGCCCGTCGCCGCCGCCGCCCTGCCGAGCGCCGCGTTCTTCCTCATGGCGCTCACGCTCATGTGGTGGGTCGAGCGCCGCTGAGCGGCTTCGGCAGGAGGACGAGGCGGGTGCCGGCGAGGCGGTCGTGGAGGAACTGCCGGTCGCGGTCGAAGAACGCCCAGAGAATGGAGATGCCCGTGGGAACGAGGACCAGGGCATAGAGGAAGCGAAGCAGCGCCTTGCGCGGCGTGATGTCCATGACGCGGATGCGCCAGGCCTTCATGGCGAGCGTCTGACCGCCGCGCAGCCAGGAGCGGATGTAGTAGCCGGCGAGCACCACGAGGACGAGAAGCTGCAGCGCATGCCGCAGCCACCCTTCGGTCGCGTCGCGTCCCGCGGTGGCGGCGAAGAAGAGCCAGCCGGCGAAAAACGCGACGGCGATGGCGACGAGCGCCTCGTAGAAGAGGCTCGCCAGGCGGCGGACGAGGCTGGGCGTTATTTCCCGTTCTTCCGTGGTCGCTGCGAGGGCGGGCGCCCGGGCGGAGGAGCGAGCTTCGCGCGCTCCTCCGGCGGAAGCGCCAGATACTCCGCCCAGCGCTCGCGGAGCTCCGCCCGCCGGGCGGCGCGCTCCTTGGCGAGGCGCCGGTAGTTCTCCCGCGCCTGCTCGCGCTGCTCGGGCGTGAGGCGCGCCCACTTCTCCATCCGCTTCTGGACGCGCTCCTTGCCGCGGGGCGTCATTTTCGGGTAGCGCTTGGCGACGCCGAGCCAGCGCTGCTTCTCGGTCGCGGTGAAGCGCGGCCACTCTTCCTTGAGCGGCGCAAGGATCTCCTGCTGCTCGGCAGTGAGCGAGGCCCAGTGCGGTTGGCCGCGCTCGCCGCGCGGCGCCTGCGCCGCCGCGCCGAGGGACACGGCGAGCGCCACGGCGAGCAGCACGGCGCGGGCCATCACGGCTCGGCGGCGTGCTTCTTCAGCCAGTTCTGGAAGCCGCGATCGAGGTAGGCGTCGATGGGCAGCTCGCCGGAGAGGAGCGCGGCGTCGATGTCCGCGGTCTCCGAGACGCGCTGCTGGCGCTCCCAGGCGTAGATCCCGGCGACGCCCGCGGCGAGGAGGAGGAGCGGCAGGAGCACCCGCAGCGAGAAGCCTCCCCAGCCATCCAGGCGGCCCAGCACGTTGTCGGCCCAGGCGAGGCCGAGGACCGGAGCGGTGCGCTGGCGGGCGAGGGCGCGCTGGCGCGCCTCGCGGAGCCGCCCGGCGACCCTCGCGTCGACGGCGACGCCCTCCTCGAGGGCTTGGCGGACCTGCTTTCCGATCTCGGCTTCGGTCATCGATGGTTCCGGGGCCCGGACGTCCTCATAGCGTAATTCCTCGCGCCTTGAGCGCAATAGCCAGGGCATGGGCAGCCCGGGAGCAGTGCGTTTTCACGCTCCCTTCCGAGCAACCCATGGCCTTGGCGGTATCGGCGACGTCGAGCTCCTCCCAGTAACGCATGATAAAGGCTTCCCGTTGACGCGTCGGCAGCCGGGCGAGCTCCTCCCGAATGATTTCAAGGGTTTGCGCCTGCTCGAGGGACTTTCCGGGGGCCTGCGCTTCGCCTTGCGCGTCGGCGACGGTATCGAGGAGATCGCCCTCTTCGGGCTCGCCCCGGGGGGCGAGCGAGGAGGCGAGGCTGACCCAGAGCGAGCGGACCTTCTGCCGCCGGTACCAGTCCCGGATCGCGTTCTGCAGGATGCGATGGAAGACGGGCGGCAGCTCCTCGACCGGCCGATGGCCGTAGCGCTCGGCGAGCTTGAGCATCGCCTCCTGCACGATGTCGAGGGCCGCCTCCTCGTCGCGCACGGCGTAGACGGCCTGCTTGAAAGCGCGGCGCTCCACCCCCTCGAGGAACGCCGAAAGCTCGCTGCGGGATGCCAGTGGACCCTCTCCGGGGCGGACTGTGATCGGCGCGCGCATCGTATCAAACCAGGCCCTCAAAAGGGGCTCCGCTTCCCTTGACCGCATCGCAGCAAACCATTAGGGTTCAATGTTTTCCGTCGCTTTCGGCGCTCTCACCCCACCCACAACAAGGACGCCCATGGACCGCGTCAAGACCAAGGAGCTCACCGGCGCAGAGATCGTGATCCGGTGCCTGCAGGAAGAAGGCGTCGACTTCGTTTTCGGGTATCCGGGCGGCGCGGTCCTCTACATCTACGACGAGCTCTTCAAGCAGGACAGGGTGAAGCACGTGCTCGTGCGCCACGAGCAGGGCGCGGTGCACGCAGCCGACGGCTACTCGCGCTCGTCCAGGAAGGTGGGCGTCGCGCTCGTCACCTCGGGGCCCGGCGTGACGAATGCCGTGACGGGCATCGCGACGGCCTACATGGATTCCATCCCGATGGTCGTGATCACCGGCCAGGTGCCCACGCACGCGATCGGGCTCGATGCCTTCCAGGAATGCGACACCGTCGGCATCACCCGTCCGATCGTGAAGCACAACATGCTCGTGAAGGACGTGCGCGATCTCGCCTCGGCGATGAAGAAGGCGTTCCACATCGCCACCACCGGGCGGCCGGGGCCGGTGGTCGTCGACATCCCGAAGGACGTGACGACCGCGAGCTGCGAGTTCGTGTATCCCGACGAGCTGTCGATGCGCTCGTACAACCCCGTGCGCAAGGGGCACGCCGGGCAGATCCGCAAGGCGGTGCAGCTCCTCCTCGGCGCGCGCCGGCCCATGATCTACACCGGGGGCGGCGTCGTGCTCTCCAACGCTTCCGAGCAGCTCACGGAGCTCGTGCGGCTCACGGGCTTCCCGTGCACGAGCACGCTGATGGGGCTGGGCGCGTATCCGGGCACGGACCGGCAGTTCCTCGGCATGCTCGGCATGCATGGCACGTACGAGGCCAACATGGCCATGCAGCACTGCGACGTGCTGCTCGCGATCGGCGCCCGCTTCGACGACCGCGTGATCGGCGACCCGGCGCATTTCGCCCAGAACCCGCGCAAGATCATCCACATCGACATCGACCCGTCCTCCATCTCCAAGCGGGTGAAGGTCGACGTGCCGATCGTCGGCAACATTCCCGACGTGCTGGCGGACCTGCTGAAGCTCGCCAAGTCGTCCCTGGAAAAGGCCGGCGGCCGCTTCGATGCCGAGGCGATCGCGCCGTGGTGGAAGCAGATCGAGGACTGGCGCGCGCGCAACTGCCTCCGCTACGACCGCAATTCCAAGATCATCAAGCCGCAGTTCGTGCTCGAGAAGCTCTACGAGGTCACGCGCGGCGAGGCCTTCGTCACCTCCGACGTCGGCCAGCACCAGATGTGGGCCGCGCAGTTCTACAAGTTCGACCGGCCGCGGCGCTGGGTGAACTCGGGCGGGCTCGGCACCATGGGCTTCGGGCTTCCCGCCGCCATGGGCGTGCAGCTCGCCAATCCCGGCGCCACCGTCGCCTGCGTGACGGGCGAGTCGTCGATCCAGATGTGCCTGCAGGAGCTCTCGACCTGCAAGCAGTACCGCCTGCCGATCAAGATCGTCAATCTCAACAACAAGTACATGGGCATGGTGCGCCAGTGGCAGCAGTTCTTCCACGGCAACCGCTACTCCGAGTCCTACATGGACGCGCTGCCCGACTTCGTGAAGCTCGCCGAGGGCTATGGCCACCGCGGCGTGCTCGTCGACAGGCCCGGCGACGTCGAAGGGGCGCTGCGCGACGCCTTCTCGCGCAAGAACGAGCTCGTCTTCCTCGATTTCATCACCGACCAGGCGGAGAACGTCTATCCGATGGTGCCCGGGGGCAAGGGGATCACGGAGATGATCCTCGCTGAAGAGCTGTGAAGCGCCATATCATCTCCGTCCTCGTCGAGAACGAGGCGGGGGCGCTTTCGCGCATCGCCGGGCTCTTCTCCGCCCGCGGCTACAACATCGAGTCGCTCACGGTCGCGCCGACCGAGGACGAGTCCATGTCGCGCATGACGATCGTCACCTCGGGATCCGAGGACGTCGTCGAGCAGATCACCAAGCAGCTGAACAAGCTGATCGAGGTCGTGAAGGTGATCGACCTCTCCGAGGCCGAGCACATCGAGCGCGAGCTCATGCTGATCAAGGTGCGCGCGGGGGCGAAGGAGCGCGAGGACATGAAGCGCATGGCCGACATCTTCCGCGGCCGCATCGTCGACGTCTCCGACAACACCTACACCATCGAGCTCACGGGCGACACGCGCAAGCTCGACGCCTTCATCCAGGCGCTCGAGCCCGGCGCGATCCTGGAGACGGTGCGGACCGGCGCGAGCGGCATCGGCCGCGGCAGCAGGATCCTGCGCGTATAGGTAAACCGACCAGGGGGAACTGAAATGAAGGTGTATTACGACAAGGACGCCGACCTCTCGCTCATCAAGGGCAAGAAGGTCACCATCATCGGCTACGGCTCGCAGGGCCACGCGCACGCGCAGAACCTGCAGGATTCCGGCGTGAAGGTCACGGTCGCGCTGAGAAAAGGCGGGGCGTCCTGGGACAAGGCGAAGAAGGGCGGCGTCAAGGTGGCCGAGATGGCCGAAGCCATCAAGGGCGCCGACATCGTCATGGTGCTGCTGCCCGACGAGCACCACGCGCAGGTGTACAAGGACTTCATCGAGCCCAACATCAAGAAGGGGGCCTCGCTCGCCTTCGCGCACGGCTTCAACATCCACTACGGCCTCATCCAGCCGCGCGAGGACCTCGACGTCTGGATGGTCGCGCCCAAGGCGCCCGGCCACACCGTGCGCTCCACCTATGCAGGCGGGGGCGGGGTTCCCATGCTGATCGCGGTGCACCGCAACGCCTCGCGCAAGGCGCGCGACCTCGCGCTCTCCTACGCGGCGGCGATCGGCGGCGGCAAGGCCGGCATCATCGAGACGAACTTCAAGGAAGAGACCGAGACCGACCTTTTCGGCGAGCAGGCGGTGCTCTGCGGCGGCTGCGTGGAGCTGGTGAAGGCCGGCTTCGACACGCTGGTGGAGGCGGGCTACGCGCCGGAGATGGCGTACTTCGAGTGCCTGCACGAGCTGAAGCTCATCGTCGACCTCATGTACGAGGGCGGCATCGGCACGATGAACTACTCGATCTCCAACAACGCCGAGTTCGGCGAGTACGTCACCGGCCCGAAGATCATCGACGAGGCGGTGCGCAAGCGCATGAAGGAGGCGCTCGGGCGCATCCAGACCGGCGAGTACGCGAAGGAGTTCGTCCTCGAGAACCGGGCCGGGGCGCCGACGCTGCTCAGCCGCCGGCGCATGACCGCGGAGCTGCCGATCGAGAAGGTCGGGGCGAGGCTGCGCGAGATGATGCCGTGGATCCGCAAGAACCGGCTCGTCGACACCTCGAAGAACTAGCGGCGGGGAACGCCCTTTGCTGAAGGGGCAACGATAGTGGCGACCCCCTATCCTCACCCCATCATCGCCCGGGAAGGCTGGCCCTTCCTGGGCGTCGCCGTGCTCGTCTCCATCGTGGTCACGGCGCTCGCCGGCTGGTGGTCGGCGCCGTTCTGGGCCGCAAGCCTCTTCGTGCTGCAGTTCTTCCGCGATCCGGCCCGCACGGTGCCCGACGATCCGCTCGCGGTCGTGGCGCCCGCCGACGGGCGGGTGGTGATGGTGGGGCGCGCCATGGACCCGTACCTGCGGCGCGAGGCCACGAAGGTGAGCATCTTCATGAACGTGTTCAACGTGCACTCGAACCGCTCGCCGGTGGATGGCGAGGTGCGCAGCCGCTGGTACCACCCGGGGCACTTCCTCAACGCGGCGCTCGACAAGGCCTCGCTCGAGAACGAGCGCAACGCGCTGTGGATCCGCACGCCCGACGGGCGCGACGTCACCTGCGTGCAGATCGCCGGTCTCATCGCCCGGCGCATCCTCTGCTACGTCGACACCGGCGCCGCGCTCGCCAAGGGGCAGCGCTTCGGCTTCATCCGCTTCGGCTCGCGCGTCGACGTCTACCTGCCCCTCGAGGCGCGCCTTGCCGTCGGCATCGGCGAGAAGGTGTCCGGCGGCGAGACGATCGTCGCAAGGCTTCCCGCGAATGGCTGAAGAGATCGACGAGGAGCACGAGAACGGCAACGGCGTGGCGGCGCCGGGCCTGGGGGGGCTGCGCCGGCGGGGCATCTATCTCCTGCCGAACCTCTTCACGACCGGCGTGCTCTTCTGCGGCTTCTACGCCATCGTGCAGGCCATGAACGGCTTTTTCGAGGTGGCCGCCGTGACGGTGTACGTCGCGATGGTGCTCGACGGCATGGACGGGCGCGTCGCCCGCTGGACGCGCACGCAGAGCGAGTTCGGCGCGCAATACGACAGCATCGCCGACATGGTCGCCTTCGGGGCGGCGCCGGCGCTCATCGCCTACGTCTGGGCGCTCCAGGACTACGGCAAGCTCGGCTGGATCGGCGCCTTCGTCTACTGCGCGGGCGCCGGCATTCGCCTTGCGCGCTTCAACGTGAACATCGGCTCGGTCGACAAGCGCTTCTTCCAGGGGCTTCCGAGCCCCTCGGGCGCGGCGCTCCTCGTCGGCTTCGTCTGGGTGCTCACCGACTACGGCTTCGATCCGCAGGGTTCCTCCTGGATCACCGCGCTCGCCTGGCTCGTCGCCGTCTTCGCCGGCGTCACCATGGTCTCGAACGTCCCCTACTACAGCTTCAAGGAAGTGAACTGGAAGCGCCGGGTGCCGCTCTGGGTGATCCTCGTCGCGGTGCTCGCGCTCTCGATCGTCTCGACGAGCCCCTCGCTCGTCCTGTTCATCCTGGTGAGCGCCTACGCGCTCTCGGGCTACGCCATGTGGGCGACCGGCCGGCGGGTGCGGCCGGTCCTGCCCGAAGAGTGAGCGCGGCGAGCGCTGCGTGAGCGAAGAGCTCGCGAAGCTGCAGCGGGCGCTCGCGGCCGACCCTGCCGATATCGAGGCCCGCAAGGCGCTGGGGAACGCCTATCGGGCCGCCGGAGACCTCGCTGCCGCGATGCAGTGCTATCGCGAGTGTCTTGCACGCGCGCCTGACTTCGAGCCGGCCCTGTACAACCTGGGCGCCGCGGCGCGCGAGGCGGGGCTCCTCGACGAGGCGGAGGCGTGCTTCCAGAGGCTCTGCCAGCTCGCGCCGGACGACGCCGATGCGCGCTACCAGCTGGGTAGCCTCCTCCTCGAGCAGGAGCGGCCCGCCGAAGCCGTGGCGCCCCTCGAGGCGGCGCTCGCCCTGCGGCCCGGCCACCCGGTGCTCCACTGGATGCTGGGGGCGGCGCTCGCCTCCCAGGAGCGCCTCGCCGAGGCGCGCCCGCACCTCGAGAAGGCCGTGGCGCTCGAGCCCGCGCTGGACAAGGCATGGCTGCATCTCGGAAACGTCTATTCGCTGCTTCGCTTGCGGGCCGAGGCGGTGCGCTGCTACCTCCGGGCGCACGAAACCCTTGCCGGGGACCCGGCGTGCACCGAGGCGCTGCTCTTCGAGCTGCAGCACGTGTGCGACTGGCGGCGGCTCGACGGGCTCGTCGAGCAGCGCCGGCGCGACGTTCGCTCGGGCGCGGCGCCGGCGGCCAATCCGTTCAGTTTCGTCTCCATCTGCGAGGCCCCGGCGGAGCAGCTTGCGTGCGGCCGGCTCTTCGCTGCGCCGCTCGAGCGGCGGGCGAACGCGCTGCGCGCGCGCCTCGGACTCCGGTTCGCGGCGCCGGATCGCGGACGCAGGATCCGCCTCGGCTATCTCTCCGCCGACTTTCACGAGCACCCGACGGCCTACCTCGCCGCCGAGCTCTTCGAGCTGCACGATCGGCAGGCGTTCGAGCTCGTCGCCTACTCCTACGGGCGGGACGACGAAAGCCCGGTGCGCCAGCGCCTGCGAGCGGCTTTCCATCGCTTCGTCGATCTCCGGGGCATGAGCGATGCCGACGCGGCCCGCGCGATCCACCGCGACGGCATCGATATCCTCGTGGACCTGAAGGGCTACACCGCGGGCGCGCGTCCGGGCCTCGTCGCGCTGCGGCCCGCGCCGCTGCAGGTGAGCTACCTCGGCTATCCCGCGACGCTGGGTGCGGCGTTCGTCGACTATGTGGTGCTCGATTCCTTCATCGCGTCCGGGGCGACGCCGGCCGACTTCAGCGAGAAGCTCGTCGTCCTTCCGGGCTGCTATCAGCCGAACGACCGCACCCGTCCCGTGCCCGCTCGCGCCGGCGCGGCGCGCCGGGCGCTCGGGCTGCCGGCGGAGGGCGTGGTCCTCTGCTGCTTCAATCAGCCCTACAAGATCCTTCCCGGCGTGTTCGGCGCCTGGATGCGCGTGCTGCGCGAGGCGCCGCAGGCGACGCTCTGGCTTCTCGAGTGGAATTCCCAGGCCCGGGACAACCTGCGTGCGGCTGCGGCCGAATGCGGCGTCGACCCCTCCCGGCTCGTCTTCTCGCCGCTTGTGCCCGCTTCCGAGCACCTCGCCCGCATCCCGGCTGCCGACCTTTTCCTCGACACCTATCCCTGCAACGCCCATACGACGGCGAGCGATGCGCTCTGGGCCGGCGTTCCGGTGCTCACGCGAGCCGGGTCCACGTTCGCGTCCCGCGTGGCGGGCAGCCTGCTCGTGTCCGCCGGCCTGCCGGAGCTCGTCACGCATTCGGCCGAGGACTATGAGCGCCGCGCGACGGCGCTCGCAAATGACGCGGGGGCGCTCGAAGCCCTGCGTCGGCGCGCCGAAGCGGCGCGGGCGGGCTCGGTGCTCTTCGATACGCCCCGCCTTGCCCGCTCCCTGGAGGCCGCGTACCAGGAAATGTGGGCGCGGCATTGTGCGGGGCGCGGGCCGGCCGAGATCCGGATCAGGGATCATTGATTTTTGCACCGGCTTTCCGCTATAGTGGCTCCATGCCGCAGGCCGCCATCCGCATCGGTCTCCTCCCCCTCGCGCTCCTCGCGCTGGGCCTGCTGCTGCGCCTCGCGCGCTAAATTCTCCCGCCCACAATCCGAGCAACGGCCTACCGCCCCGGCGACCCCGGGGGCGGATCGGGACAGGTCCATTCTCCTTCAAGGGAAAGTGCCATGAGTCAAGAAAGCCTCATCATCTTCGATACCACCATGCGCGACGGCGAGCAGAGCCCGGGCGCGTCGATGACGCGCGACGAGAAGCTGCGCATCGCGAGGGCGCTCGAGCGCATGAAGGTCGACGTCATCGAGGCCGGCTTTCCCGCGTCCTCCAACGGAGATTTCGAGGCCGTCCAGGCCATCGCCAACACGGTGAAGGACTCCGTCATCGCCGGCCTTTGCCGCGCGAACGACCGCGACATCCAGCGCGGCATCGAGGCCCTGAAGGGCGCGAAAGCCTGGCGCATCCATACGTTCATCGCCACGAGCCCGATCCACATGCAGAAGAAGCTGCGCATGAGCCCGGAGCAGGTGCTCGAGCAGGCAAGGCTCGCCGTGCGCTTCGCGAGGAACGCCTGCCCGGACGTCGAGTTCTCCCCGGAGGACGGATCCCGCTCCGAGATCGACTTCCTCTGCCGGGTGCTCGAGGCGGTCATCCAGGAGGGGGCGACGACCATCAATATCCCGGACACGGTCGGCTACGCCGTGCCCCAGCAGTTCGGCGAGTTCATCCGGTCGCTGCGGGAGAAGGTGCCGAACTCGGACAAGGCCGTGTGGTCGGTGCATTGCCACAACGACCTCGGCATGGCGGTGGCGAACTCGCTTGCCGCGGTGCAGATCGGGGGCGCGCGCCAGGTCGAGTGCACCATCAACGGCCTGGGCGAGCGCGCGGGCAACACTTCGCTCGAGGAGGTCGTGATGGCGGTTCGCACCAGGAAGGACTTCTTCGGCCTCGACACCCGCATCGATGCGACGCAGATCGTGCCCACTTCGCGCCTCGTGTCGCAGATCACCGGCTTCGTGGTGCAGCCGAACAAGGCCGTGGTGGGCGCCAACGCCTTTGCCCACGCCTCCGGCATCCACCAGGACGGCGTGATCAAGGCGCGCGAGACCTACGAGATCATGACCGCCGCGGACGTCGGCTGGACGACGAACAAGATCGTGCTCGGCAAGCTCTCCGGCCGCAACGCCTTCAAGCAGCGCCTGAAGGAGATCGGCATCGAGCTCGACAGCGAGGACGCCTACAACAAGGCGTTCCAGCGCTTCAAGGACCTCGCCGACAAGAAGGCCGAGATCTTCGACGAGGACCTGCAGACGCTGGTGACCCAGGAGGCGGGCATCCCGGCCGAGGAGCACTGGCAGCTCGTGACCATGAGCCAGGCGAGCGGCATGGGCGAGCGCCCGCATGCGACGATCGTCCTCAAGGAGAAGAGCGGCGAGCGCAAGGCCGACTCCGAGGGCGACGGGCCGGTCGATGCCACCTTCAAGGCGATCGAGAGCATCGCGAAGAGCGGGGCGGAGCTGCTCCTCTACTCGGTGAACGCCGTCACCATGGGCACGGAATCGCAGGGCGAGGTCACCGTGCGCCTCTCCAAGGGCGGGCGCATCGTGAACGGCGTCGGCGCCGACACCGACGTCATCGTCGCCTCCGCCAAGGCCTACATCAACGCGCTCAACAAGCTCGAGAGCAAGGCCGAGGGCTTCCACCCGCAGTACGGCAAGGTCTAGAAGCCGCCGGATGCGCCGTCGCAGCTGGCTCTTCGTCCCGGGGGCGGACGAGGCGGCGCACCGGGCGGCCGCGCGCTCGGGCGCGGACGTCATCATCCTCGAGCTCGAGGACTTCACGCCTCCCGCGCTGCGCCCGCGCGCCCGCTCGGCCGCGGCGAAGGCCTTCGGGCTCTGGCGCGAGGCCGGCGCGGCGGCGGCGGTGCGCGTGAATCCGCTCGACGGCGAAGGCCTCGCGGACCTCATGGGCGTGCTGCCGGCGCGGCCGGACTACGTGCTCATGTCGAAGGTCGAGACGCCCGATCAGGTGCTCGCGCTCGAGCGCGCCACCGAAGGCGCGTTCGATCTCGTGCCCAACATCGAGTCGGCCGCGGCCCTGATTGCCGTCGGCGACATCGCGCGCGCGAGCCGGCGGGTGCGCGCGCTGCTCCTCGCGAGCGAGGACCTCGTGGCCGATCTCGGCACGCAGCGCACGCGCGGCGGGGCGGAGCTCGCCTACGCCCGCGCGCGCTTTCTTCTCGAGTGCCGCGCGGCCGGGGCCGAGCCCATCGACTGCCCCTATACCTTCAGCGATGCCAAAGGCGCGCGGGCAGACGCGCGCTACGCTCGGCAGCTCGGCTATCGGATGAAGAGCCTCGTGGAGCCGAAGCACGCGAAGCTGGTCAACGCGGCCTTCACCGCGAGCGCCGCCGAGCTTCGCAAGGCTCGCCGGATCGTCGCGGCGTTCGAGCGCGCACGCGCCGCCGGGCGCGATCGCGCCCGGGTGGACGGCGCGCTCGTCGAGGTGCCGATCTATGCCGCGGCCAAGCGCCTGCTCGCCGAGCACGAGGACGGCCCGATGGATCCAGCGGCGAGGATTGGTTAGATTCCGGGCATGCTCCCGGAGCTGACGGGCTCGCCCTTCCTCATCGCCGCGCTCGTGCTCGGGCTCCTCGGCGCGATCCTCGTCGTCGCCGGGCTCGCGGCGCTCTTTCGGGGACGGCCGTGGCGCTTCGCGCTGCGCCTGCTGTCCGGGCTCGTCCTCGCGCTCCTCGGCGCGCTCGCCGGGACGGTCGCCCTCGGCATGCAGGGCTACGAGGCGCTCACGCGCGAGGAGGTCGCGGCGCGGATCGTCGTGCAGCCCACCGGGCCGCAGCGCTTCGTCGCCGCCGTGCGTTTCCCGGACCGCACCGAGGCGCGCTTCGACCTCGCGGGCGACGAGATCTACGTGGACGCCCACATCCTCAAGTGGAAGCCGGTCGCGAACGTGCTCGGCCTGCACACGGCCTACGAGCTCGGCCGCATCAGCGGACGCTACCGCGACATCGAGGACGAGCGCACCGCCGAGCGCACGGTGCATCGGCTGCGGCGCCACCGCGCGGTCGACCTCTTCGGCCTGCGCCAGCGCCATCCGTTCCTCGGCCGGTTCTTCGACGCCGAGTATGGCTCGGCGACGTTCGTTCCGGTCAACCGCCGCGCGGTGTACGAAGTGCGCGTCTCCACGACGGGGCTGCTCATGCGCGAGGTCGCCGCTCCGGGCGCGTGAGCCGGGCATACGCCACCACCGCCACGAAAAAGACGACGCTGAGCGCGGTTTCGGCCAGGGCGAGTCCCTGCGAGAGCCCGCGCTCGCTCCAGACGCGGGTCACCCCCTCGGCGAAGTAGGCGAGGATCAGCATGCTCGACCACTGGTACGTGTAGCGCCGGCCCTCGAGGATGCCGGGCAAGGGAAGCGCGAGAGGCAGCGCCTTCAGCGCGATGAGCGAGCCCCCCGGCCGCAGCGGCGCGAGCCAGAGCTCCCATGCAAGGCAGAGCGCGATCAGGGCGAGAAGCGACGCGGTCGCGGTGCGTCGCAGCAGCACCCGAAGCGGTGCCCCGGAAAGCGGTGCCTTGGGCGTCGCGTTCAACGCGCGAGCTTCACGGCCGTTTCGGCGAGGCGCCTGCCCTGGGCGATGCACAGGACGCGCTCCTCGTCGGTGAGCGGAAAGTCGTCGCCCACGCCCGCGAAGTGGCTCGGGCCGTACGGGGTTCCGCCCGCCCGCGTGCCGTTCAGCGCCGGCTCCGTGTACGGCAGCCCGAGGACCAGCATGCCATGGTGCAGGAGCGGCAGCATCATGGCGAGGAGCGTCGCTTCCTGCCCGCCGTGCAGGCTCGCGGTGGACGTGAAGACGCACGCGGGCTTGCCCGCGAGCGCGCCCCGCTGCCAGAGGAGGCCGGTGCCGTCGAGGAAATGCTTGAGGGGTGCGGCCATGTTCCCGAAGCGCGTGGGGCTGCCGAGCGCGAGGCCGGCGCACTGCTCGAGGTCCTCGAGCGAGCAGTAGGGCGAGCCGGCCTCCGGAACGGCCGGCGCCGCCGGCCCGATGTTCGTCGTGACCCGGGGCACCGTGCGCAGCCGCGCCCCGGCGCCCGGCACCCGCTCGACGCCCTCGGCGATGAGCTCGGCCATGCGCCGCACCGAGCCGCCGACGCTGTAGTAAAGAACGAGGACCTCGATCATCGCGGGTATGATAAGGGCAACGATGATCAGGAACGCCTGGCGCGACTTCGATGCGCTCGCCCGGGCGCTCGCGCGGCGGCTGTTCGAGGACCGCCTCACGCAGGCGGCCGGCAGCCTCACGTACACGACGCTCCTGTCGCTCGTGCCGCTGCTCACCGTCGCGCTCGCGCTCTCCACGGCGTTTCCCGCCTTCGATCGGACCATGGAGGGCTTCCAGGACTGGGTGCTCGAGAACTTCCTGCCCGACGCTGGGCTCGGCGTCGTGGTCGAGCAGCTCAACACCTTCACCGACAGCGTCGGGCGACTCACCACCGTGGGCGTGATCGGCATCGGCGTAACGTCCATCCTCCTCATGCTGACCATCGACGACGTGCTGAACCGCATCTTCCGCGTGGAGCGCAAGCGCCCGGTCGTGCAGCGCGTGACGATGTACTGGACGGTGCTCTCGCTCGGGCCGCTGCTCATCGGCGCGGGCATCTCCATGACCTCGACGCTCGTGGTGGGCTCGCTCGGCCGCGTGAACCTGGACGAGTTCGCGCAGTTCCTGCTGCGGCTCATGCCTTTCGTGCTCACCTGGCTTGCGCTGGCGCTCCTCTACATCATCGTGCCGAACCGCCGCGTGCCGGTGCGCCACGCGCTCGCCGGCGGCTTCGTCGCCGGCGTGGTGTTCGAGCTCGCCAAGCGCGGCTTCGCCGTCTACGTCGCGCACTTTCCCACCTATGCGCTGGTGTACGGAGCCTTCGCGACCCTCTTCATCTTCCTCCTGTGGGTGTACGTCTCCTGGCTGATCGTGCTGGCGGGCGCCGCGCTCACGGCGCTGCTCGTCGAGCGGCGCTTCGAATCGCTGGAACGGAGCCTCGGGCCATGACCACGACACCATCCATTCACACGACACCTTCCATTGCGCGCGAGGAGCGCCTCATCGTCGCCCTCGACGTGCCGAGCGCCGCGGAGGCACGTGCGCTCGTCGAGCGCATCGGCGACGCGGCGTGCTTCTACAAGATCGGCCTCGAGCTCTTCAGCGCCGAGGGCTACTTCGAGCTCGCGCGCTGGCTCGCCGGGCGCGGCTGCAAGGTGTTCGCCGACCTGAAGCTCTACGACATCCCGGAGACGGTCCGCCGGGCGGTGGCGAACTTGCGCCGCTGCGGCGCGAGCTTCCTCACCGTGCACGGCCATCGCTCCGTCATGGCCGCCGCGGCGAAGGAGAAGGGCGACATGAAGGTGCTCGCGGTCACCGTGCTCACGAGCTTCGACGCGCGCGACCTGGAGGAAATGGGGGCGACGAAGAGCGTCGAGGCGCTCGTGCTCGCGCGCGCCCAGGGCGCCGCCGAGACGGGCTGCGACGGCGTCATCGCCTCGGGCCTCGAGGCGGCGCGCCTGAAGGCCGCTTTCGGCGAGCGGCTTCTCGTCGTCACGCCAGGCATCCGGCCGGTCGGCGCCGCGGGCGGCGACGACCAGAAGCGTACGGTCGACGTGGCGCAGGCCTTTGCGAGCGGCGCGGATTACATCGTGGTCGGCCGCCCCATCCGCCAGGCTGCCGACCCGCGCTCGGCCGCCCAGGCCATCCAGCAGACCATCCGCGAGGTGCTCCCGGGCTAGCGGCTTCGCTCCGGGCGCAGGCTGTCGTCTGATCTCTACATGCGGTTAAGGGAAACCGGGATAGCCATCGCGAAGCGCCCGGCTCTAGCATGGGCTCGCGATGAAGCCGGAAGTGCTCGAGAAACTGCGCGAGGCGCGCGACTTCCATGCGCTGACGAAGGCCGTGCTCGGGCTGTGCGAGCCGTTCGGTCCGGTCCATTCTTTCAGGCTCATCCACAACCGCGGCGCGCATCGCGTCGCCTGCTTCATCGAGCTCGAGTCGCCCCGGCTGCAGCCTGCGCTGGCGCGAGCGCTCGGAACCGGCGCGGCGAGCGGCATGGTGTCGATGGACATCCCGGTGAGGCCCGACTTCGGCGATGGCGCGAAAGTCGTCGCGCTTGCGCCGAGCGCCATGGCCGCCGGCGCCACGCCCCCGGCTGCCCAGGCGCGCGCGGGCCGGTAGTCCGACCGAACAATTCCCCTTGCAGGGCTCCCCGCGGCTGAGCGTGCTCTTTGCGGCGCCCGAGTGCGCGCCGCTCGCCAAGACCGGCGGCCTCGGCGACGTCTGTGCCGCGCTGCCCGCCGCGCTTCGCGAGCAGGGCGTCGACGCGCGGGTATTACTGCCCGGCTACCCGGAGGTGCTGCGCGGCGCGCCCGCGCAGATGATCGCGCAGGTCTCGGCGCTCGGCTTCGAGGCGCGGCTGCTCGAAGCCACGCTGCCGAGCGGCGTGCCGCTCATCGTGCTCGATTGCCCGCCGCTCTACGTGCGCGGCGGCGGTCCCTATCTCGCGCCCTCGGGCGAAGACTGGCCCGACAACGCGCTTCGCTTCGGTTTCTTCTCCCGCGTGGCGGCCCAGCTTGCCGGCGCCTCGTCGCCGCTCGCGTGGCGCCCGCATGTGCTGCATGCGCACGACTGGCCTGCGGGCCTCGCGCCGGCGTACCTGCGCCTGGCTGCCGGCGCGCGCGCGGCGAGCGTCTTCACGATCCACAACCTCGCGTTCCAGGGGCTCTTCGACGCCTCGATGCGCGCGCGCCTTGCCCTGCCGGAGGAAAGCTTCGCTCCGGAGGGCCTCGAGTTCCACGGTCGGCTCTCCTTCATGAAGGGCGGCATCGTCTACGCGGATGCGATCACCACGGTGAGCCCGACGTATGCCCGGGAGATCCAGCAACCCGAGCAGGGCTGCGGGCTCGATGGGCTGCTCCGCGATCGCCGGGCGGCGCTGACCGGCATCCTGAACGGCATCGATACGACGGCCTGGAACCCGCTTGCCGACCGGCACCTTGCGCGCAACTACGATGCCGCGTCGCTCGAGCGCAAGGCGGCGAACAAGGCGGCGCTGCAGCGCCGCCTCGGCCTAACGCCCGATCCGGAAGTGCCGCTCCTCGGCCAGGTGGCCCGGCTGACGCATCAGAAGGGCGCCGATCTCGTCGTCGAGGCAGGCGAGCGGCTCGCCGCGCTCGGGCAGCTCGCGATCCTTGGCGCCGGCGAGCGCCGCCACGAGGCTGCGTTGCGGGCGCTCGCCGCTCGCCACGCGGGCCGGGTAGCCGTGCACATCGGCTTCGACGAGCCGCTCGCGCACCTCATCGAGGCGGGCGCCGATCTCTTCCTCATGCCCTCTCGCTTCGAGCCCTGCGGCCTCAACCAGCTCTACAGCCAGCGCTACGGCACCCCGCCCGTGGCGCGGGCGACCGGCGGCCTCGCCGATACCATCGAGGATGGCCAGACCGGGTTTCTCTTCGAGCCGCAAAGCGCCGAAGCGCTCGTCGAGGCAGTGCGCCACGCGCTCGCGGTCCGCGCGCAGCCGCACGCCTGGCGTGCCGTACAGCTCGCCGGGATGGCGCGCGACGCTAGCTGGAGTACAGCCGCGCGTCGCTACGCGGATCTCTACCGGCGTCTCGCCAGCCCGGTGCCGGCGTGACCGGCGTGGCGGCCCCCCGCGGCTCGCCTTTCCGGTTGCGCAGTCTCGCAAGAAGCACCGCGTCCTGCTCGCCGCGGATGGGCCAGCGGCGGTTCCACAGATTGAACCTGGGGCGCGGGCCCATCGTGTCCTGCTGCGCGGCGGCGAGCGCACTCAGCGTGCCGACGTCGCGCCAGTACGCCCGCTCCTCGTAGTCCTGCACGCCCGGAACCTCGTTGGCGGCAAGATCGTAGGCATAGACGCGGGCCGCACCTGCGAGGCGCGGCAGCACGTCGCGCCCGAAATCGACGTCGCCGAGACGTCGCGATTCCTCGAGCACCCGCGTAACGACCTGCGGGGCGAAGAGGTAGTTGCCCATCGAGGCGTACGCCCGATCGGGGGCGCCCGGGATGGGCGGCGGATCGAGCGGCTTCTCGCGAAACTCTCGCACGCGGCCGTCCGGGTCGGTCGAGAGGATGCCGAAGTCGGACGCCTGCCCGATCGGCACCGAGACCGCCGCGACGGAAGCCTCCGCGCCGCGGCTGACATGGAACGCCGCCATCTGGCGCACGTCCATGCGGTACACGTGATCGGCGGAGAACACCGCCACGAGGTCGGGAGAGTGCGCCTTCACCAGGTCGAGGTACTGGTAGACGGCGTCTGCCGTGCCCTTGAAGTGGCCGCCCAGGGTGTTCGAGCGGGGCAGCAGCACTCTGATCGTGCCCTCCGGGCGCGCGAACCACGGCGCCCACGCCTGCTCCACGTGGGCGATGAGGGAGGCCGGCTTGTACTGCGCCATGACGTAGATCGTCGTGATCCCGGAGTTCGCCAGGTTGCTGAGCACGAAATCGATGATGCGGTAGCCGCTGGCGAACGGCAGCGCGGGCTTCGCGTGCTCGGCCGTAAGAGGGTACAGCCGCGATCCCTCGCCGCCGGCGAGGACGAATGCGACGATGTTCATGGGCGGGAGCGCCTTTCTTTCGAAGCGGATGGGACGCGGGCGATGGTAGAAGGTCGTAGCAGTCCTCACTATCGGAGAGACCGTCTTCCTGACGTCGCGCCGCTGCGACCTCCCGTAGTGGGGTATTGACAGTAATTTCAAGGCGGCGCGATAGGCCGGCGGACGACGCGTGCCTAACATCGCGGCACGCCAATCGATCGCCGCCCGGCGCCTGGAACAAGGAGGAACGACCATGAGGCCCGTGCCCGCCCGCCACACCGCCGTCGCCGGCGTCGCGCTCGCCGGCCTCGCGGCCGCGCTTTACCTTGCCCACCCGGTCGAGCCGTCCGCGGCAGACGACGCCGGCGCGAACACGGCGGCCTGCCTGCACGTGCCGCTCGAGCTCGCCGTCGAGGCGTTGCCAGCAGCGCCGAAGGCGCCGAATCCCGTGGCGCGGGCGCGGAAGTTCTCCGTTTCGGGCCAGCCGACCCTCGACGAGACGCAGCGCTTTCTCGTCCGTCATCTTTCCCGCCGCTTCCAGATCGCGCGCGAGACGGTTCGCACCATCGTGACGGAGGCGTACCGCGCCGGCGAGTCGGTGGGCCTCGATCCGCTGCTCCTGCTCGCGGTGATCTCGGTCGAGTCGAGCTTCAATCCCGTCGCTGAAAGCGTGATGGGCGCGAAGGGCCTCATGCAGATCATTCCGCGCTACCACCTCGCCAAGCTGGAGGCGCACGGCGGCGAATCCGCGGTGCTCGACCCGGTGAGCAACATCCACGTGGGCGCCAGGATCCTCAAGGAGTACATCGCGCGCATGGGCAGCCTCGAGGGCGGCCTGCAGTTCTACAACGGCGCCGCGGAGGATCCGAGCTTCAAGTACGCCGGCCGCGTCCTGGCCGAGCACCAGCGGCTCAGGCGAACGCTCCAGCAGGCGCATCCCGAAGCGCCGCTTCGCGCCGTGGATCCCGGAGCCTCGCGCAGCGCGTAGGCTCGCGGGCGTGGATAGCCCCGCCTGAGCGCCAGGAGCGCAACTTTTTCGCGGGAACATCGAGTTCGCCCTCCCCGCGGGGCCGTGGATCGTTGCCCTCGACACTTCGGGCGAACCGGGCGCGACCTCCGGTGAAGTGCCGGCGCCGGGACCTCAGTACCGGGTTGGAGAGCGTTCCCCGGCGCTGCTTCTCAGACCCATGTCATCAGCCCCATCTCCAGCGGATGGCTGAGGAGCTCGTGGCGAGGGTAGACGCGGATGCGGTAGTCGAGCTTGCCCGAGAGCCCCGGGCGCAGCGCGAGCGCGAAGCGATGCTCGCCGGAATCGAGCGCGCCGGCGTGAGGGAGGTCGTGGCTGTGCTCGATGGGAGGGCTCTCGCGCGGCTCCCGCGATAGCAGGAGCTCCACGCGCACGTCGGCGGGCGAGAGGCCGTTCAGGCGCACGGCGACCTCCACCGGAATCGTCTCGCCGAATTGGATGCGTCCCGGCGGCTGGTCGAGCCGCCGCGCCTGAACGCCCGGCCAGGCCGCCCGCACGCGCGCCTTCCAGGCGGCGACGGCGCGCGCGGCATGGTAGTCGTCCTCGGCGTAGCGGCGCCCCTGGCGGGCGGCCGGCAGATAGAACTTGGCGACGTACTCGCCGAGCATGCGCGAGGCGTCGTACTGCGGCAGAAGGGAGGCCATCGAGCGCTTCGCCTTGAGAATCCACCTGGGCGAAGTGCCGTTGGTCCGGTCGTAGTACAGCGGAATGACCTGGTGCTGGAGGATCTCGTAGAGCGAGCGCGACTCCTCCTGGTCGCGCCGGTGCGGGTCGAGCTCGGGCGAGGCGGGCTGGATCGCCCAGCCGTTCTCGCCGTCGTAGCCCTCGTCCCACCAGCCGTCGAGGATGGAGAGGTTGATGACGCCGTTCATGCCGGCCTTCATGCCCGAAGTGCCCGAGGCCTCCAGCGGATAGACCGGGTTGTTCAGCCAGACGTCGACGCCCGAGACGAGGCGCCGCGCGATGTGCAGGTCGTAGCCTTCGAGGAACAGGATCTTGCCCTCGAACTCCTCCTGGCGCGAAAGATGCACGATCGTGCGGATGAGCTCCTGCCCCGGCTCGTCCGCCGGGTGCGCCTTGCCGGCAAAGAGGAAGAGCACCGGCCGCGCCGGGTCGTTGAGGAGGCGGCGCAGGTAGTCGAGGTTGTTGAAGAGCAGCGTCGCGCGCTTGTACGTGGCGAAGCGCCGGCCGAAGCCGATGGTGAGAACGTCCGGGCGCGCGGGATCGGCGAGACGAAGCAGCCGCTCGAGGTGCGAGGCGCTCCCGTGGTTCCTCGCGTGCTGGGTCGCGAAGCGCCGGCGCACCATGTGGAAAAGGCGCGTCTTCAGGTCCTGGCGCACGCTCCAGAACATCTGGTCGGGGATGTCGCGGATCTTCTCCCACACGCCGGGATAGCTGAGCCGGTGCATCCATCCCACGCCGAGGAAGCGCTCCAGCATGGCGGCCCATTCGGGCGCGAGGAAGGTCGGCACGTGCACGCCGTTCGTCACGTAGCCCACCGGGTTCTCTTCCGGCGGGACCTGTGGCCAGAACTCCTGCAGCATGCGCTGCGAGACGCCGCCATGGATGCGCGAGACGCCGTTGTGGAAGCGCGAGCCGCGGATGGCGAGCGCGGTCATGTTGAACTCGCCGCCGTGCGGCGCGCGCGCGAGCGCCGAAAGCCCCTCGGGCGCGCCGAGCTCCGGGAAGCAGCTCTTCAGGTACGGAAGCACCGTGGGATCGCTGAACTGGTCGTGCCCGGCCGGCACCGGCGTGTGGGTCGTGAAGACCGTGCTCGCCGCCACCGCCTCGAGCGCCGGCTCGAGCGGCACGCCGCGCGCGACGAGGGCGCGCACCCGCTCGAGGATGAGGAAGGCCGCGTGGCCTTCGTTGATGTGCCAGACGGTCGGCCGGATGCCGAGCGCGGCGAAGGCCCTTACTCCGCCCACGCCTAGGATGATCTCCTGCTCGAGGCGCGTGGTGCGGTCGCCGCCGTAGAGCCGGTGGGTGATGCCGCGATCGCGCTCGTTGTTCTCCGGGATGTCGGTATCGAGGAGGTAGAGGCGCACGTGGCCGATGCGCGCTTCCCAGATCTTGACCGTCACCGCTCGCCCGGGGAAGTCGATCACGATCCGCGCCTCGGTTCCCGGCTGGGCGCCCTCGCCGCCGGCGAGGACGGGCTCGATCGGCAGGGCGTCGAAGTCGGAGTCGGAATAGAGCGCGTGCTGCCGACCGTCGGCATCCACCGTCTGCACGAAGTAGCCCTGGCGGTAGAGGAGGCCCAGCGCCACGAACGGCAGCTGGAAGTCGCTCGCCGCCTTGCAGTGGTCGCCCGCGAGGATGCCGAGGCCCCCCGAGTACGTCGGCAGGCTCTCGTGCAGGCCGAACTCGGCGCAGAAGTAGGCCACGAGGTCGTCGGGGCGAAAGCCGCCGCCGTTCGCCTTGAAGGGCGGCTCGGCGAGGTAGGCGTCGAAGGCGGCGAGCACGCGGGTGTAGTTGTCGAGGACCGCCGGATCCGAGGCCGCCTCGATGAGCGTCTGCTCGTCCAGCCGGCGCAGCATCGCCTTCGGGCAGTGCCCGGTGGCCTCCCAGAGCGAGGGGTTCAGCGTGGCAAAGAGCGCCCGCGTCGGACGATGCCAGCTGTACCAGAGGTTGCCCGCGAGCTCCCGCAGCCGCTCCAGGCGCTCGGGGATGCGCGGATTCACTTCGAGGGTGTAGCGGGTGCCGGGACGCATGCGGGTGTGGTGGAACTCGCGCTGGGGTGACGGCGATGCGTGACTGCGGGTAAGGACTGCGGTGGGTGGTGGACTCTTCCGCGCGGTGCGAGTTGCGGAATCTCGGTTCAGGGAATCGGAACGGCGGCGACGAGCTGGGCGCCGACGTCGATGCGCCGGGCGCTGTCGTGGGCGAGGCGCAGGCGGTGTCCGGCGATTCCCGGCAGGACGGCCTGCACGTCTTCGGGGATCACCTGCTCGCGGCCCTCGAGCAGCGCCCAGGCTTTCGCGCAGTGCACCAGCGCCAGCGCGGCGCGCGGCGAGAGGCCGGCGACGTAGTCGGAAGTGCGGCGCGTATAGTCGACGATCGCCTGCACGTAGTCGAGCAGCGGCTGCGCGACGTGGATCTTCTGTACCGCGGCCTGCGCCTCGACGAGCTCGGCCGGCGACATCGAGGGCTCGAGCGTCGCGAGGAGATCGCGCCGGTCGGTGCCCATGAGGAGCGAGCGCTCGGCCTCGCGGTCCGGGTAGCCGAGCTCGATGCGCAGCATGAAGCGGTCGAGCTGCGACTCGGGCAGCGGGAAGGTGCCGACCTGCTCGCCGGGGTTCTGCGTGGCGATGACGAAGAAGGGCTCGGGGAGGCGGCGCGTCTCGCCTTCGGCGGTCACCTGGTGCTCTTCCATCGCCTCGAGGAGCGCCGACTGCGTCTTGGGCGTGGCCCGGTTGACTTCGTCGGCGAGGATGACCTGGGCGAAGATGGGGCCGGGATGGAAGCGAAAGCCGCCGCCGTCGCGATCGTAGATGGACACGCCGAGGATGTCCGCCGGCAGCATGTCGCTCGTGAACTGGATGCGCTGGAAGTGAAGCCCGAGCGAGCGCGCGAGCACGTGCGCGAGCGTCGTCTTGCCCACGCCGGGCAGGTCCTCGATCAGCAGGTGCCCGCGGGCGAGCAGGCAGGCGAGCGCGAGGCGCACCTGCGTCTCCTTCCCGAGGATGATGCCTCCGGCGGCCGCGATGACGCGCTCGATCGCCGAGGTTCCGGCCCTGCGGTGCGGGAATTCCGCCGTGAGAAGCATGCGGTCATTGTAACTGATGGGATAAGATCCCCTTGGTGAGCACGGCCTTTGTCACGCACTCCGATTGCCTCAGGCACGAGATGGGCAGGCATCATCCGGAGTGCCCCGAGCGGCTCTCGGCCATCGAGGATCAGCTGATCGCTTCGGGCATCGGCCAGCATCTCCTGCGCTTCGACGCGCCGCTCGCCACAGACGAGCAGCTCGCCCGCGTGCATCCGCCGGAATACCTGAGCGCCATTCGCGACGTCGCGCCGGAGGAAGGCATCGTCCATCTGGATCCCGACACCGCCATGAACCCGCACAGCCTGCAGGCCGCGCTGCGCGCCGCCGGCGCGGGCGTGAAGGCAGTGGACCTCGTGCTCGCGCGGGAGGTGGGCACCGCGTTCTGCGCCGTGCGCCCGCCCGGCCACCACGCCTGCCGGGCACGGCCCATGGGCTTCTGCATCTTCAACAACGTCGCGGTGGCCGCGCGCCACGCCATCGTCGAGCACGGGCTCGAGCGCGTGGCGATCATCGACTTCGACGTGCACCACGGCAACGGCACCGAGGACATTTTTTCCGACGATCCGAATGTCCTCATGGTCTCGACCTTCCAGCATCCGTTCTATCCGTACAGCGGCACGGAGGCTCCCGCGCGCAACATGGTGAACGTTCCGCTGCCCGCGGGCGCCGGCTCGCGCGAGTTCCGTCAGGCGGTCGAGGATGCCTGGGTTCCCGCGCTCGACGAGTTCTCGCCCCAGCTCGTGATCTTCTCCGCCGGCTTCGACGCGCATGTCGAGGACGACATGGCCCTGCTGCGGCTCGTGGACGGCGACTACGCCTGGGCGACGCAGCAGGTGAGGGCCATCGCCGAGCGCCACGCCGAGGGCCGCATCGTCTCCATGCTCGAAGGCGGCTACTCCCTCTCGGCCCTCGGCCGCGCCGCCGTGCAGCACATCCGCGTGCTCGCCGGCCTGGACGCTTAGGGCCTATACGCCGCCAGGCCTTACGCCGAAAACTCCACCGTCAGTCCCGGCAGCGCAATCCCGCTCAGCTCGCTACGCCAGGTTTCGCCCGGCTGGATGGAGAACGCGGCCGTGACCGTGCCCGTCGTGACGAGCTCGCCTGCGGCGAGCGGCGGGTAGCCGGGCTGCTTCGCGAGCACCGAGACGAGGTGTGCGACGGCAAGCAGCGGGCTGCCGAGGACATTGGAGCCCTTGCCGGTCTCGCGCAGCTTGTCGTCGCAGAAGAGCGAGAGCGAGAAGCTCGAGAGCGCGGCGACCACGTCGTCGCCGAGCGCGGCAACCGGACGCTGCGGACCGACGATCAGCGTACCGTGCAGCGCGCTGTCGGCGATCGTGTCCGCCACGGCGAACTTCCACCCGGGATAGTGCGACTGCACGATCTCGTAGCCGTGCGCGATCCAGTCTACGCAGCGAAGCACGCCCGCGGCGTCGGTGCCCGCCGCCGGCGCGGCGGCGAAGTGCAGCACGATCTCCGGCTCGATCTTGGGCTCGGCGAAGCGTCCGATGCGGCAGCTCGCGCGGCCGGTATCGGCCTGCACGACCGTGCGGTCGTAGACATAGCCCCACATGGGCTCGTTCACTCCGTAGGTGGGCCAGATGGCCGAATTGGTGAAGCCGATCTTGCGACCGACCGGTCTTGCGCCCTCGGCAAGCCGCGCCGCGTGCACGAGGTGCGCCACCTCGTACGCCTTCGCCACGTCGAACCCCGGCAAGCGCGCCGCAATCGGCTCGAGCGCCTTGCGTGCGTCCTGCGCCGCCTTGATCTCTTCCGCCAGCCGGCGGAGCTCGTCCTTGCCACTCGTCATAGGTTCATCCTTGTGATTTCCGTTGCATTTCATGCGCCGTCGCGAAGCGCCTGAGCAGGAGCTGGTAGATCCAGGCCGCGAGGAACCGCGGGATCTTGTTCTCCGAAGCGATGAGCTCGACGACGGCGAGCCGCGCGTCCGGCCGGCGCAGCACGTCGATAAACGCCTCGCCTGATTGCGCCTGCTCGAGGGCGCGGAAGACCGAGCGCACCTTCAGGGCCGCAAGTAGGGGGCCGACGACGCCCCAGTAGCCGAAGATCCAGAAGAGCACGAGCGTGATGAGCAACGCGTACTGCTCGCGCGGCGCCTCGAAAAGCAGGTAGTACGTCGCGTAGGGGACGAACGTGGTCAGGCCGGCGAACCACAGCAACAGCGCCCAGAAAAGTGCGCTCAGGCCGGCCTCCGCTTCAGGGCGCAGCCTTTCGAGGCTTTGCCGCGCTGCGCGCCGCTTCGTCCGCGGTGATGGTGTAGCCGAGCTCGTACAGGGCGCCTTGCGGCCGCGAGGCGCTGTGCTGCTCGAAGGCGCTCGCATCGAGGAGCTCCGCCGCGGCGCTCTGCAGCGCGGCCGAATCGTGTCCCGTGGCGAACAGAACCCACGTCATGTCCGCGTCGGCGCCTCGCATCGACTGCTCTTTCGTCATCGGCGGCTTGACGGTGGGCCGGAAGAGCGTCGCGCCGGCAATGCCGCGCTTCAGGGCGAGCGCGGGCACGACCTGCTGTCCGAGCCATCCCAGCGCGTCGTACTCCTTTCCGGATGCCGGCGTGAAGCGGACCGCGACCGCCGCTCTGCCCAGGCCGAACCCCGAGCTCGCCACGACGGTGCAGAACCCGCGCATCATGCCCCGGAAGCCGCTCATCGTCTGCGTCGTCCAGGGCGTGGGATTGTTCAGGCGCTCGAGATACGGCGCGGACGTCCCGACCTCCACGCCGGTCATCTCGTAGATCGCCATGTACCGGGGGCTACCGCCTTCCGTGGTCCACCGCGTCCCGCGCACGAACCCCGGGACCGAGAGCCTCTCGTGCATGTGCTCGTAGGTGTGCCAGTCGTCGTGGTCCGCCGCATCCCCGGCGAAGTCGTAGAACAGCAGCATCGCCGCGTCGGTCATCAGCGCCATGTTCTGATCTTTATTCTCTATTGTCTGCGGCTGATCTTACTCCCTGATTCGGGTGCTTCACGGAAGCGACGCGATTCAGGCGGCGAGGCGCTGGCGTGCGAGGAGGATGCGGGCGGCGTGGTCGAAGGAGGCGTCCTCCGGTGAGGCGATCGGGACGCGCTCGGCATCGGCGAGCCTCGAGTAGTTGTGGTGCGAGGACTTGCGGTAGGCCGGATCGTAGTGCTCGAGGAGGAGTCGCCCGACGAGCTCGCGCCATCCGCCGCACCCGGCGAGCGCTTTCCATTGCGCGATGCGCTCGCGGCCGTGGAGGGCGACGAGGCAGTCGAGCTGGCGGCCGAGCGCCGCGGGATCGGCGAGGAAGTGCCGGTATTCCTCCAGGAGAAGCGAGACCCGCGTCTCGACCGACGCCTCCAGCAGCACGCACGCGCTTGCCCGCATGCGCGCCATGAGCGCCTCGGGCACCTGAAGCTGTCCGATCTTCTTCGACTCGCCTTCCACGAACACCGGCCGCGTCGGGTCGAGGCTGGAGAGCGCCTGCAGCACCCGCGACTCGAAAAGCTTCTGCGGCGGCTGCGGGCGATCCGGCAGGGTGCCGAGGACGGAGCCGCGATGCGCGGCGAGGTCCTCGAGATCCAGCACCTGGGCGCCGGCGCGGGCAAGGGCGGCGAGCAGGCGGCTCTTGCCGCTGCCGGTCGGACCATGGATGACCCGGAAGGCATGGCGCCCGGGCACGGCTTCGAGCTCCTCGAGCACCCAGCGCCGGTAGGCGCGGTACCCGCCTTCCAGCGTACGCGCTTCCCAGCCGATCTCGCGCAGGATGTGCGCCATGGCGCCGGAGCGCTTGCCGCCGCGCCAGCAGTACACGAGCGGCCGCCACTGCCTCGGCATGTCCCTGAAGCGGCTGGCGATATGGTCGGCGACGTTTCTCGCCACGAGCGCCGCGCCGAGCTTCTTCGCGTCGAAGGGCGAGACCTGCTTGTAGAGCGTGCCGACCTCGGCGCGCTCGGCGTCGCTCAGGACCGGCGTGGAGATCGCCCGGGGGATATGATCTTCGGCATACTCCGCGGGGGTGCGGGCGTCGAGGATCGCGTCGAACTCGGTAAGGATCGACGCGCCCATGGCGACTGAGTATCCGGCGTCGCGCTTCACCTGCCGGATTGTAGGCAGAAATAATGGAGGCCGCGGCGTGTTAGCCGTGGCAGGAACCGGGAGAGGGGCGTGGCGAAGGCTGCGAACTGGCGAGCGGACAGGGAGGCAGGCGCAGCGCTTCATCCGCCCGCGGCCGGGGGCCCGGATCCACGCCTCGCCGCCGAGAAATATCGCCGCCATGCGCCGGGCTACGACGCCTCGGCCGTGCGCACGATGCCGGTGCGCCGCCGAGCGGTCGGCCTGCTTCGGCTGCAGCCGGGCGAGCGCGTCCTCGACGTGGCGTGCGGCACGGGCCTTTCCTTTGCCCCGCTCCTGGAGGCCGTCGGCCCGTCCGGCCGCGTGGTCGGTGTCGAAGTGAGCCCGGACATGATCGGCCTTGCCCGCCGCCGCTGCGAGCGCCACGGCTGGCGCAATGTCGAGCTCGTCGAGGCGGCGGTGGAAGCGGCAAGCCTGCCCGCACGTTTCTTCGACGCGGCGCTCTTTCACTATACGCACGACGTGCTGCAGTCGCCGGCGGCGCTCGCCAACGTCCTTGCGGCCATGAAGCCCGGGGCGCGCATCGCCATCGCCGGCATCAAGCTGCCGCCGCTGTGGCTTCTCCCGGCGTGGCCCTGGCGCCTCCTCAAGGCTCGCCCGTACGTGACCACCTTCCGGGGCCTCGGTCGTCCGTGGCGGCGCCTCGCGCCCTACCTGGACGGGCTCACCGTCGAGCCGGTGATGCTCGGCACGAACTATCTCGCGCACGGCGCGCTCGGCGTGGGGAGTCCGTGACCATGGCCAGGAAGCGCGTCCTCGTCGTCTTCCCCAAGGAGTGGGACCGGCAGGAGCTCGCGCGCGCCGAGTATTCGGACTACGACCTCGTCTACGCCGGCTTCGACCTCTTCCGCTTTCCCTCCAACGCGCGCTTCTTTGCGTTCGACGCAGTGCGCTTCGTCGACCGGCTCGCCGAGCGCTGGCGCGGCCGCATCGACGGCGTCTTCAGCAACAACGAGTACTTCGGCGCGCTCATCGCCTCGGCAGTCGCGGAGCGACTGGGACTTCCCTGCACGCCGCCCGGCGTGGTCATTACCGCCCAGCACAAGTACTACTCGCGCCTCGCGCAGCAGGAAATCGTGCCGCAGGCCGTGCCGCGCTTCGCAGTGTTTCCGCACGACGTCCGCGAGCCGCACGCGATCGCCCTGCCGTTCCCCTTCTTCGTGAAGCCCGTGCGCGCCACGTTCTCAGTGCTCGCGCGGCGCGTCGAAGATTTCGCGGCGCTGCGCCGGCATCTCACCTTCTCCTGGCTCGAAGAGAGAATCATCCGCCGCCTCGTCAAGCCGTTCGGCGACCTCATGCCGCGCTATACCCGGTTCCAGGTCGACGCCCATCACATGCTCGCCGAGGAGATCCTGGAGGGGCAGGAGGTGAACGTCGACGGCTACGTGCACGAGGGCGAGGTGCGCTTCATCGGGCTCTCCGACGCCGTCATGTTTCCCGGGACGGACGCCTTCCAGCGGTTCGTCTACCCCTCGCGCGTGCCTGCCGACGTTCAGGCGCGCATGAAGGCGCTCGCGACGCGGCTCCTCGACGGGCTTGGCTATCGGCACGGCTTCTTCAACATCGAGATGTTCTGGGATCCGCGCACCGACGCCATCCGCCTGATCGAGCTCAACCCGCGGCTCGCCTCGCAGCTCGCCGGCCTTTACCAGCGCGTGGACGGGCTTTCGCCGCACCGCATGCTCCTCGAGCTGTGCACGGGTCGCCGGCCCGACGAGCGGCGCATGCCCACCACCTGCCGCGTCGCGGCAAGCGTGGTCTCCCGGCGCTTCGACGGCCGCGCGCTCGAGCGCTCCCCCGATGCCGCGACGCTCGCGCGCGTGCGGGCGCTCTATCCCGACGCAGCCGTTATGCTGTATCTCAAGCGCGGCCTCGCGCTTGCGCGCGAGATGAAGTGGCTCGGCAGCTACCGCTATGCCGTGGTGAACCTCGGCGGCGCGAGCGAGCAGGACCTTGAATCGCGCTACCTCGCGATCCAGCGGCTGCTCGGCTTCGAGCCGTCCTGAAATACAATTCAGCCTCGTTCCGCAATGTCGTCCTCGTCATCCTCCGCCAATCCTCCCTATAGGAAGACCCCATGGACCGCAGAGCTTTTCTGAAATCGTCATCCGCATCCGCCGCCGTCATTGCGGCGCTGCCCTGGCATGGCGCGCTCGCAGCGCCCGCCAAGGGCTGGCGTCGCTACGAGATCACGACGCAGGTCGAGATCGTCGAGCCGCGCGGCGTCTCGCGCGCGTGGATTCCCTTGCCGGCGGTGGACAACACCGACTGGCACCAGTCCCTCGGCAATGCGTGGACGGGCAACGCCCAGCGCATGGAGATCCTGAACGACGGCAAGTACGGCGTGGCGATGCTCTACGCAGAGTGGCCCGCGGGCGTCCCCAATCCGCGCGTCATGGTGACGAGCCGAGTGCGCACGCGCGAGCGCACCATCGACCCGCTGCAGCGCGCGAGCGGCATCGACCTCCCGGCCGCCGACCGCGCCTTCTACACGATGCCCACGGAGATGATTCCGACCGACGGGATCGTGCGCAAGACCTCGCTCGACATCACGCGCGGCGCGAAGACCGATGTCGAAAAGGCGCGCGCCATCTACGAGTGGATCGTCGAGAACACGTTCCGCGATCCCAAGGTGCGCGGCTGCGGCTGGGGCGACATCAAGGGCATGCTCGAGACCGGCAACCTCGGCGGCAAGTGCGGCGATCTGAACGCGCTCTTCGTCGGCCTCGCCCGTGCCGCCGGCGTGCCGGCGCGCGACGTCTACGGCCTTCGCGTGGCGCCTTCCGAGTACGGCTACAAGAGCCTGGGCGCCGGCACCGAGAACGTGACGAAGGCGCAGCACTGCCGGGCCGAGTTCTTCGCACGGGGCGTGGGCTGGGTGCCGGTGGATCCTGCCGACGTGCGCAAGGTCGCGCTCGAGGAGCCGCCGGGCAACCTGCCGCTCTCGCATCCCAAGGTGCAGGCGGCGCGCCGGCGGCTCTTCGGCAACTGGGAGATGAACTGGCTCGCCTACAACACCGGCCACGACATCATGCTGCCGCATTCGGGCGCGCCGCGGCTTCCTTATCTCATGTACGTCAACGCCCAGAGCGGCGGCGAGATGCGCGACCAGCTCGATCCCGACTCGGTTCGCTACTCGATCACGGCGTGGGACCTCGGCGCCTGATCGATCCCGGCGCGCGCCCGGCGGCGCGCGGCGCGAGGTCGCTCACCGCTGCGAGGATCGCCCGGCGCTCCGCCGCGGGTGCGAAGAGCGCCCGCCGTTCGCGCAGGGCGGCCTTGAGCTGGCGGTAATAGGCGTGATCGCGCCTGCACTTGAGGATGAGGGCCGCGAGCTGGCGCTCGTCGTACAGGCGGAAGTAACCGGGGTAGCGCGGCCCGAGCATGCCGACGTTTCCCGAGACGCGGGAGGCGAGCACCGGCGTGCCGATCCTCGCGGCCTCGGCGATGACGTTGGCGCCACCTTCCATCGCAGAGCTCACGACGAGCAGGTGGCTCGTCGCGATCCATCGCAGCGCACGCGGGTGCGACACGCTGCCGAGCCAGCGGTATCGCGGCTCGCGGGAGGCCCAGCGCTCGGCCTCCCGGCGCATCGCCGGATCGAGCGCCGCGCCGACCTGGACGAGCTCGAAGTCCTCGCCGGGCAGGTGGCGGGCGAGGGCGAGCACGGTCCGGAACGGATCCTTCTCCTCGCGCAGGTGGCCGACGACCGCCAGCCGGAAGCGCCGCGCCGGAGGCGCCTGGCGAAGCGCCGTGTCGCTCGACTGATAGACCACGCGCGCCTTGCGCCGCGCCTCGCGCGGCAGCTCGGCAAGGGCGGCTTCCTGCAGCACGATGAGACGGTCGGCAGCCGCGAGCGATTCGCGGGCTTCGCGCGAGCGGGGGAGATCCCTGTAAAGATCGGTGCCGGTGAGCGCGACGACGAGCGGCCTTTCAGGGTGCGCCAGGCGGAACGCGGCCACCGAGGCATGACTGCGCCTCGCGTGGAGCGCAAGCAGCAGGTCGCAAGGGGCGCCATCCCACGAGAGCGCAACGCGCACGCGCCAGCCACCCGCGCGCAGCATCGATGCCCAGCGCGTGGCGGTATGGCGGTTGCCGTTGCGCGTGCCCGCACGCGCGGGCGTGACGAGGGTCATGCGCGGGCGCGCCTGTCGCTCCTTCCCTGCGGCACCGCGGTTCGATCGACGCTTGGCCATGGATAAGCCCCGCGGCATGTTAGCCGAAGACCTCGTGGCGAGCCGCCGCGGCACCGCGCGCGCGACGGCGGCGCTCGAGCACGCGCCGGAGCGGCTCCTCGGGCCGAAGCTCGCCATCGTCAATCCGCCGCTCTGGGAGCTCGGCCACGTCGGCTGGTTCCAGGAGCGCTGGTGCCTGCGC
>CAYWSG010000020.1:0-14011 GCA_964461055.1 uncultured Enterobacteriaceae bacterium
GAGAGGATCGCGCCCGAGGAGCCGACGAGCGAGCCGGCGATGATGAGCATCGCGTTATTGAGGGAGAAGCCGATGCCGGCGGCCGCCCAGCCCGAGTAGCTGTTGAGCATGGAGATGACGACCGGCATGTCGGCGCCACCGATCGGGATGATGATCAGCACCCCGAGCAGGAACGCGATCGCCGTCATGACGAGGAAGGGCGTCCAGGCCTTGTCCTCGGCGGTGAAGAACGCGATGCCGAACCCGATCATGACGAGCGCGAGGACGAGGTTGGCGAGGTGCTGCCCGGGGAAGACCACCGGCGCCGACGAGAAGAGCCGGAAGTGCTTGCCGAGCCCGGCGAGCTTGCCGAAGGCGATGACCGAGCCGGAGAAGGTGATCGCGCCCACGAAGGTACCGATGAAGAGCTCGAGCTTGTTGCCGGTCGGCAGCGGATCGCCCACGCCGAACGCGGAAGGGTTGTTCACCGCGGCCACCGCGATGAGCACCGCCGCCATGCCGACGAGCGAGTGCATGGCCGCGACGAGCTCGGGCATCTGCGTCATCTGCACGCGCCGCGCGACGAGCGCGCCGATGGAGCCGCCCACCAGCATCGCGAGCAGGATGAGGTCGAAGCGCCCGCGCGCCACCACGGCGAGCGTCGTGAGCACCGCGATCGCCATGCCGGCGATGCCGAAGGCGTTGCCGCGCCGGGCGCTCGCCGGCGAGGAAAGCCCCTTCAGCGCGAGGATGAAGCAGACCGACGCGACGAGGTACCAGAGGGTGATCTGGTTCGCGGTCATTTCTGCTTCTTCCGGAACATCTGCAGCATGCGCTGGGTCACGAGGAATCCGCCGACGACGTTGACCGAGGCGAGGCCGACGGCGACGACGCCGAGGATCGAGCCGAAGTCCGGGTCCTCGGGCGCCGCGGCGAGGATCGCCCCCACGATGATCACGCTGGAGATCGCGTTCGTGACGCTCATGAGCGGCGTGTGCAGCGCGGGCGTGACGTTCCAGATGACGTGATAGCCGACGAACACGGCGAGCACGAACACCACGAGGTTCATGACGGTCGGGTCTACGGACATGCCCATGGGCTTTCAGCCTTTCTTCGCGATCTCGCCCGCCTCGCAGGCGAGCGTCGGCCCGACGAGCTCGTCGGACTTGTCGAGCTTGAATTCCCCCGTCTTCGGATCGAGCATGAGGGCGAGGAAGTTGTAGACGTTGCGCGCATAGAGGGCGGAGGCGTCGGCCGCCACGGTGGCGGGAAGGTTCTCCAGGCCGATCAGCTTCACGCCGTGCTTCATGACGATGCGCCCGCGCTCGATGCCCTCGACGTTGCCGCCCTGCTCGACCGCCAGGTCGACGACGACGGCGCCCGGCTTCATCGCCTTCACCGTCTCCTCGCGGATGAGCCTGGGCGCCGGCCGGCCGGGGATGAGCGCCGTGGTGATCACCACGTCGGACTGCGTCGCGCGCTGGTGGACCGCCTCGGCCTGGCGGCGCATCCAGTCCTCGGGCATCGGCCGCGCATAGCCGCCCTTGCCTTCGGCGATCTCGCGCTCCTCGTCGGTGAGATAGGGGACGTCGACGAACTTGGCGCCGAGCGACTCGACCTGCTCCTTCACCGAAGGCCGTACGTCGGAGGCCTCGATGACGGCACCAAGGCGCTTGGCGGTGGCGATCGCCTGCAGCCCCGCCACGCCCGCCCCGAGCACGAGCACGCGCGCGGCCTTCACGGTGCCCGCCGCGGTCATGAGCATGGGGAAGAACCGGCCCATCTCGGCCGCGGCCAGGATCACCGCCTTGTAGCCGGCGATGTTGGCCTGCGACGAGAGCGCATCCATCGCCTGGCCGCGCGAGATCGTGCGCGGCAGGAGCTCGAGCGCGAATCCGGTGACGCCGGTCCTCGCCGTCTCCTGCAGCTGGTCGGCGTTGTAGGGCTCGAGAAGCCCGATGAGGATGCTCTTCGCCTTGAGAAGCGGCGTCTCCTCCCGGGAAGGCGCGCGCACCTTGAGCACGACGTCGGCGTCGAACGCTTCGGCGGCGCTCCCGACCAGGGAGGCGCCCGCCGCCTGGTAGGCGGCGTCCGGAATGCTGGCGGCGAGGCCGGCGCCCGCCTGCACGCGCACTTCGTTCTTCGCCGCGAGCTTCTTCACCGTCTCCGGCGTGGCCGCAACACGCGTTTCCCCCGCGCGGGTTTCGGCGGGGACGCCGATCCTCATGAACATGCTCTCCCTGGAACGAGGCGGGCCAAATTCTAACGCCTCTGCCGCGCGCGCCTCTAGTGCGCGCGCTTCGCGAGCCGGCGCTCGGCCAGCTCGAAGAGCGCATGCACGACCAGGGCGAGCGCCGCCGCCGGGAGCGCGCCGGCAAGCAGCATGGTGCGGTCGTTGAGGGCGAGGCCCTTCGCGATGCGCTCGCCGAAGCCGCCGGCGCCGATGAAGGCGGCGATGGTGGCGGTGCCTACGTTGAGGATCGCGGAGGTCTTGACGCCCGCGAGGATCGTCGGGAAAGCGAGCGGCAGCTCGATGACGGCGAGCACCTGCGCGCGCGTGAGCCCGAGCCCCAGGCCCGCATGGCGCAGGCCGCGCGGCAGCTGCGAGAGGCCGGCATGCGTGTTGCGCACGATCGGAAGCAGGGCGTAAAGGAAGAGCGCGATCAGCGCCGGGACGAGCCCGATGGTGCCCGTGACGGGTATCAGGATGGCGAGCAGCGCGAGGGAAGGAATGGTCTGCACGAGGCCGGTCGCGGCGAGCACCGGCTGCGCGAGGAGCGGCAGCCGCGAGGCCGCCACGCCGAGCGGAACGCCGACGGCCACGGCGGCAAGGAGCGAGCCGGCGACGAGGCTCGTGTGCTCGCCGAGCAGCCGCCAGAAGCCCTCGCCGAAGATCGCCTGCACAAGCGAAGGCGCGGAGGAGCGCGGGGCGCGCGTGCCGAGGAATTCCTCGGCCACCGCGGCGAAGGAGCGACGATCGATCTCGGCGCGGGCGTTGAGCCCGGCCATCGTCTGCTCGTCGATGAGGCCCTGCAGCCGCGCGAGCGCGGCGAAGGCGGCGGGATGCCGCTCCGGCAGCTCAAGCCGGTGCAGGAGCACCGCCTCGTAGGACGGAAAGAAGTGCCTGTCGTCGGCGAGCACGGCGACGCGGCCCCCCTCGATCTTCGCGTCGGTGGTATAGACGTCCATGACGTCGATCTCGCCCGCGGCGAGCGCCTCGTAGGCGAGGCCGTGGTCGACGCCGCGCGGCGCATGGGGCAGCCGGTAGGCCGCCTTCAGGCCCGGCCAGCCGTCGCGCCGGCCGAGGAAGTCGTGCGAAAGCCCGAGCGTGAGCCGGGGGTGGCGGCGCAGGTCCGAGATGGTCCGGATGCCGAGCCGCTCGGCGTCCTCGCGCCGCATGCCGAGCGCGTACGAGTTGTCGAAGCCGAGCGGGATGGAGGCCGCGAGCCCGAGCGGGCGCAGGCGCCGGTTGAGCTGGGCGAGATCGAGGCGCTCGTCGGTCCTGAGGATCTCCCGCGCGATGGTGCCCGTGTACTCCGGATAAAGGTCGATCGCGCCGGTCTCGAGCGCCTGTACGAGGATGGCCGTGCTGCCGAGCCCCGCGCGGTGCGTGCCGCCGACGGTGCGGCTGATGATCTCGCCGAGGATGTAGGACTCGGTGAAGCGCTTCGAGCCCACGACGATCTGCTCGCGCTCCGGCGCGCAGGCGGCCGCCGCGCAGGCCGCGAGCAGGGCGACGACGAGCCCGCGCCGACCGGCGCTCATGCCGCGCGCTCGAGCGCGCCCCGCTCCCCGCCCAGGAACTGCAGCCGCGCGAGGCTCGCGTAGAGCCCGTCCTGGCGCATGAGCTCGGCATGCGTGCCCTGCGCCACGATGGCGCCGCGGTCCATGACGAGGATGCGATCGGCGCCCTGCACGGTGGCGAGCCGATGGGCGATGACCAGCGTGGTGCGGCCGCGCTCGAGCGTCTCGAGCGCCTGCTGCACGAGCCGCTCGCTCGCGGCGTCGAGCGCGCTCGTCGCCTCGTCGAGCAGCAGGATCGGCCGGTCGGCAAGTAGCGCCCGCGCGATCGCGAGGCGCTGCCGCTGGCCGCCCGAAAGCGTGACGCCGCGCTCGCCGAGGAGCGTGTCCATGCCCTGCGGCAGGCGCTCGACGAACTCGAGGGCGAACGCCTTCTCGCAGGCCGCATGCGCCTCGGCCCGCGTCGCCTGGGGGCGGCCATATCGGACGTTGTCGAGGACCGATGCGGCGAAGATCACCGGCTCCTGCGGCACGTAGGCCATCTGGGCGCGCACCGTGCGCGGATCGAGGCTGCGCAAGTCGATGCCGTCGATGCGCACCGCGCCCTGCTGCGGGTCGTAGAAGCGAAGGAGGAGCGCGAGCACCGTGGTCTTGCCCGCCCCCGACGGCCCGACGAGCGCGACGCGCTCGCCGGGGGCGACGCGCACGCTGAAGGCGCGCAGCGCGGGCTGCTCGCTGCGCGCGGGATAGGAAAAGGTCACCTGGTCGAAGACGACCGTGCGTCCGTCGGCCGCCGGCAGCTTGGCCGGCGATGCCGGCGCAGCGATGGCGGGCTTGGCGGCGAGGAGGTCCATGAGCCGCTCGGTGGCGCCGCTCGCGCGCTGCAGCTCCCCCCAGACTTCCGACACCGTGCCCGCGCCGCTCGCCACGATGGCGGCGTAGAAGACGAAGGCCGAGAGCTCCCCGGCCGAGAGCCGCCCCTCCAGCACGTCGTGGCCGCCGACCCAGAGGATGAGCCCGACGGCGCAGAAAGCGATCAGCATCACCGCGGCGATGAGGAAGGCCTTGCTGCGGATGCGCGCGACGCCTGCGCGGTAGACGGCCTCGGCCTGACGGCCGAAGCGCTCGCGCTCCGCCTCCTCGTGCACGTACGCCTGCACGGTGCGCACCTCGTGCACCGCCTCGTCGATCGCGGCCGAGACGTCGGCGACCCGGTCCTGGCTGTCGCGGGAGAGCCTGCGCACGCGCCGGCCGAGCACGAGGATGGGGACGAGCGTCGCCGGCACGCCGAGCAGCACGAAGAGCGCGAGCTTCCAGCTCGTCACGAAGAGCATGACCGCGGCGCCCGCCATCATGAGGAGGTTGCGCACGAACATGGACAGCCCGTAGCCGATGACCTGCTGCAGGAGCGTCGTGTCGTTGGTGAGCCGCGAGATCACCTCGCCGGTGCGCGCGCGCTCGAAGAACGCCGGCTCGAGAGCGAGGATGTGCGAGAAGACCGTGCGGCGAAGGTCGGTCACCACGCGCTCGCCGGTGGTCATCATCAGGTAGAACCGGAAGTACGTCGCGATCGAGAGCGCGAAGGCGAGCGCGATCAGCGCCGCGAGCGCGCGGTTCAGGAGCCGCGGATCGCCGCTGCCGAAGCCGTTGTCCACGACGTGGCGCAGGCCCTGTCCCAGGGCGAGCACGCAGGCGGCCGCGACGATGAGCGCGAGGAGCGCGGCGGCGATGCGGTACCGGTAGGGGACCAGGAACCGCGCGAGGCCGAAGAGGGACGACTGGGCCACCGAACCTAGCCGGCCTTCTCGACTTCCACCGCGCAGTCGTAGAAGGTGGCGCCGCCGCCGAGGTCGGTCGTGCGCTGCGCGGTCACCTGGTTGGCGTTGCGCCCATCGCGCGCATGCTTGCGCCACCACACGGAGGGCGCGACGACGACGCCGCGGCGCGGCTTGCCGTTCACGCGCGCCCTCAGCGTGTAGCTCCCGCGCCCGTTGAAGACGCGCACCCGGTCGCCATCGGCGATGCCCCGCGCCGCCGCGTCTTCCGGGTGCATCTCGAGCCGCGGCTCGCGCTCGAGGTCGCGGAAGCGCTCCAGGTTCGCGAACGTCGAATTGAGGAAATGCCGGGCGGGCGGAGAGATGAAAGCGAGCGGGTAGCGCTCGGTGCCGGCCCCGCCCTCCCGGCTGGCCGCCTCGGCGGGCGGGTGGTAGGTCGGAAGCGGATCGAAGCCCAGGCCCTTCAGCCACTCGCTGTAGAACTCGCAGCGCCCGGAAGGCGTCGGGAAGCCGCCCTCGGCGAACGGCGCGAAGCGGCCGGGCACCTCGAGCCGCTGCCAGCCGGCCGCCTTTACCCGGTCCCAGTCGATGCCGCGCATGCGCGCGCTCGCCGAGCGCAGCGCCGTGCGGCAGATTGCCTCGTCGCTCTCCCGGAAGCACGGCTCGTCGAAGCCCATGCGCTCGGCGAGCCGCCGGAACACCTCCGAGTTCGGCAGCGACTCGCCCACCGGCGCGATCGCCGGCTCGTTCGCCACGACGTAGAGATGGCCGTAGGACTTGTGCACGTCGTAGTGCTCGAGCTGCGTGGTGGCCGGCAGAACGATGTCGGCGTAGTCCGCCGTGTCGGTCTGGAAGTGATCCATGACGACCGTAAAGAGATCCTCGCGCGCGAAGCCGGCGAGCACCTTCTCGGCGTCGGGGCAGACCGCGACCGGATTGTTGTTGTACACGATGAGCGCGCGCACCGGCGGATCGGCGCTGGTGAGCGCCTCGCCGAGCCTCGCGTGATTGATGATTCGCGGCCGGCGGCCCGCCAGGAGATCGGCGCGCTCGAGCGCGGCGTGGTCGAAGCCGTAGAAGTCCGCCGTGGTGAGCACGATCCCGCCCGCGGCGTCGCGCCATGCGCCGACGAGCGCGGGCAGGCAGGCGATGGTGCGCGCCGCCATGCCGCCGCCTGCGTGCCTTTGCATGCCGTAGTTGAGCCGGATGGCAGCGGGCCGGAGCGTGCCGTAGTCGCGCGCGAGCTGCACGATCTCTTCGGCCTGCAGGCCGCAGAGCGGCGCCACGCGCGACGGCGGATAGTGCGAGAGCACGCGCTCCTTCAGTGCCTCGAACCCCAGCGTGTAGCGCGCGATGTAGTCGCTGTCGATCAGGCCTTCGGCGATCAGCACGTGCATCATGCCGAGAGCAAGCGCGCCGTCCGTGCCGGGCAACGGCGCGACGTGCTGCGTGCACTTCTCCGCGGAGAGGCTGCGGTACGGGTCGATGGCGATTACCTTTGCGCCGCGGCGCTTGGCCGCCTGCACGCGCGACCACAGATGCAGGTTCGACGTGACCGGGTTCGTCCCCCAGAGGAGGATCAGCCTCGCGTCCTCGAAGCGCTCGGGATCCATGCCGACGCTGCCGCCGAGGGTCGCCTTGATTCCGTACTTGCCCGCCGTGGAGCAGAGCGTGCGCTCGAGGATGGAAGCGCCGAGCTTGTGGAAGAAGCGCCGGTCCATCGAGCTGTACTGGACCATGCCCATCGTGCCCGCGTAGCTGCACGGGAGGATCGTCTGGGGATCCTCCGCGGCCAGCGCCTTCAGGCGCGCCGCGATCTCGTCGAGGGCCGCGTCCCACGAGATGCGCTCGAAGCGGCCGCTACCCTTCGGGCCGGTGCGTCGCAGGGGATGGCGCAACCGCTCGCGCGAGTAGGTGCGCTCCAGGTAATGCGCGACCTTG
Organism: uncultured Enterobacteriaceae bacterium; assembly: GCA_964461055.1. Classification (GTDB taxonomy): domain Bacteria; phylum Pseudomonadota; class Gammaproteobacteria; order Burkholderiales; family SG8-39; genus SCGC-AG-212-J23. Next base: position 7,437 of record CAYWSG010000020.1, read on the forward strand.
GTGCAGAGCGTCCCGTCGGTGAACGGCATGGTCGGGTCGCCCTGGATGCGCACCGCCACGCCGTCCTTCACCGTGACGAGCATCGCGCAGGTGTCGGGGCAGTCGTGCGGACACGCCGCATGGACAATTTTTTCCTCGCGCGGAACGGCGCCCTCGATGACGGGTCCTGCGCCCGAGCTCATTCACTCATTCTATGACGCCATGGCGGCGTCGAGGAGCTCGATCCAGTGCCGCACCGGCGTGCCCGTGCCGGCCTGCAAATGCGCGAGGCAGCCGATGTTTGCCGTGGCTATGACCTGCGGCGCTCCGGCCTGCAGGCATTCGAGCTTCCTGGCGCGAAGCTCGACGGAGAGCTCCGGCTGGAGCAGGGAATAAGTGCCCGCCGATCCGCAGCAGAGGTGGCCGTCGGGCACCGGCACGAGCTCGTAGCCGGCGCTCGCAAGATGGGCCTCGACGCGTCCGCGCACCCGCTGCCCGTGCTGCAGCGTGCAGGGCGACTGGAAGGCCACGCGAGCCCGTGCGCCGCCCGCCTCCGGCACGCGTGCCGGAAGCTCCGGAAGGATTTCCGACAGGTCCCGCGTCATCGCCGACACGCGCGCGGCCTTCTCGCGATAGGCGGGGTCCCCGGAGAGGAGGTGGCCGTACTCCCGGACGGTGGCGCCGCAGCCGCTCGCCGTCATGACGATCGCCTCGACTTCGCCGCGCTCGATGAGCGGCCACCACGCGTCGATCATGGCCCGCATGTCGTCGCGCCCCGCCGCCTGGTCGTTCAAGTGGAAGCGCAGCGCCCCGCAGCATCCCGCCGGGACCTCGATGAGCGAGATGCCGAGCCGATCGAGCACGCGCGCGGCCGACGCGTTGATGGAGGGCGCAAGCGCCGGCTGCACGCAGCCGCCGAGGACCAGCATGCGCCGCGTGTGCCGGACGGCGGGCCACGCGCCGGCCGGGGCCGCGCGCGGCGGGACCTTGCGCCGGAGCGCGGCGGGCAGCCATGGCCGCGCGAGCTGCCCGAGGCGAAGCGCCGCGCCGAATATCCGGCGCCGGGGTAGCGCGAAGCCAAGCAGGGCGCGTTTCAGCCGATCGGAGAGCGGACGCCGGGTCTTGCGCTCAACGATTGCGCGGCCGATGTCGACGAGGCGCCCGTACTGCACGCCCGACGGGCAGGTCGTCTCGCAGGCGCGGCAGGTCAGGCATCGATCGAGATGCAGCCGTGTGGCTCCCGTGACCGGCGCGCCTTCCAGCGCCCGCTTCATGAGATAGATGCGGCCCCGCGGACTGTCGAGGTCGTCGCCCAGGACCTGGTACGTCGGGCACGTTGCGGTGCAAAACCCGCAGTGCACGCACTTGCGCAGGATGGCCTCGGCGATCTCGCCCTCGGCGGTCCCGCGGATAAAGTCGGCAAGCTGCGTCTGCATCCTCTGGCTATACTTTTTTCATGGAACAGGTCGTGTGGGTCCTTGCGGCGGCGATCATCGGGGCGGCTGGCTATTGGCTCTGGCGCGCGCGCAACCAGTGGCGCGAGCGCCAGCAGGCGAGCGAGGACCGCCTCGCGCAGCTCGTCTCGCAGACCATGCCGCGCGCTGCGGCAGCGCCGGCTGCGCCGGGCCCTGCAGCGGCGCAGGAAGCGGCGGCTGCGCAGCAGCGCCTGCTCCTCGAGGCGGCGGGCAAGGCCGCCGAGGCGGGCGAGCCGGCGCTCGCGATCCAGCTCTATGCGCGGCTGATCGCCCGGTATCCCGGAGGGCCCTCGGCCGCGCTGGCGCGCACGGCGGTGGAAGCGCAGAAAAAGCGGCTCTCATTCTCGAAGCCCCCCGGTCGCTAGAACGCACGGTACATCCGCCCGGGGTTGAGCACCCCTTCGGGATCGAAGACCGCCTTCAGCGCGCGGTGCAGCCTCAGCTTTGCCGCGTCGAGCGGGGCGAAGGCCTCGACGTCTTTCCTCGAGGCCCGGAAGAGGGTCGCATGCCCGCCCGCCCGGGCGGCCGCGGCGCGGATATGCTCCGGCGGCGCGTCGGAGCGCAGCCACCGCAGGGCTCCGCACCACTCCACGAGCTGTGCGCCTTCCAGGGCGAGCGGCGCCGCGGTGGACGGCAGCGCGAGGCGCCAGAGCGGCTGGGCGCCGGCGAAGAAGGGATGCGCATGCTCGCGGATGTCGCGCCACAGGCGGCGGGCAGCGTCGCCTTCGAGCGCCGCCCCGCCGATCCGGCGCCGCGCCGACTGCAGCGCCGATGCGCTGCCGGAGAGCCGAACGAAAAGGCGACCCTCGTGCCAGGCGGTGCCCGAGAGCGGGAGCGGCTGCCCGGCCCAGACGTTCATGCGCTCGAGCGCCTCCGGCAGGTCAAGCTCGAGCTGCAGGGTCGCCTCTTCCGGCGGCCGCGGCAGCACCTTGACCGAGGCCTCGGCGATCACGCCGAGCGTGCCAAGGGAGCCCACGAGCAGACGCGAGACGTCGTACCCCGCGACGTTTTTCATCACCTGGCCGCCGAAGGCGAGCGCACGTCCCCGTCCGTCGAGGACCTTCGCGCCGAGCACGAAGTCGCGAGCCGCGCCGGCGAACGCGCGCCGCGGCCCCGAGAGGCCGGCGCCGAGGCACCCGCCGAACGTGGCGCCTTCGCCGAAATGCGGCGGCTCGAAGGCGAGGCACTGGCCGCGCTCGGCGAGCACCTGCTCGAGCTCGCGGAGCGGGGTTCCGCAGCGCGCGGTGAGGACGAGCTCCGTCGGCTCGTAGGACACGACGCCGGCGTAGCCGCGGGTGTCGAGGACATCGCCCTCGGCCGCGTTGCCATAGAAGTCCTTGGTGCCGCCGCCCCGCACGCGCAACGCGCGCCGCCGCGCCGCGGCCTCGCGGATGCGTTCCTGGAGCGCTTGTAGGCTCAAAACCGGGGCAGCTCCGGGTGCGGCAGCGCGCCGCCACGGACGTGCATGGCACCATACTCTGCGCAGCGTACGAGCGTCGGCACCGCCTTGCCCGGATTCAGCAGCCCGCCGGGGTCGAATGCCCGCTTCACCGCGAGGAAGGTCTCCAGCTCGGCCGCGCCGAACTGGACGCACATCTGGTCGATTTTCTCGACCCCCACGCCATGCTCGCCCGTGATGGTGCCGCCGACGGCGATGCATTTCTCGAGCACCTCGGCGGCGAACTGCTCGGTGCGCCGCAGCTCGTCCGGATCGTTGGCGTCGAAGAGGATGAGCGGGTGAAGGTTTCCGTCGCCCGCGTGAAAGACATTGGGGCAGCGCAGCCCGTACTTGCGCTCCATCTCGCCGATGAAGAGGAGCACCTCGCCGAGGCGCTTGCGCGGGATCGTGCCGTCCATGCAGTAGTAGTCCGGCGAAATGCGGCCGACGGCGGGAAATGCCGCCTTGCGCCCCGACCAGAACCGCAGGCGCTCCGCCTCGTCGCGCGAGACACTGAGCTTCGTCGCGCCGGCAGCCTCCAGGACGGACTTCATGCGGGCGATCTCGTCGTGCACCTCTTCCGGGGTGCCGTCCGACTCGCAGAGCAGGATGGCCGCGGCGTCCAGGTCGTACCCCGCGCCGGCAAAGGCTTCCGCCGCGTGCGTCGCCGCCCGGTCCATCATCTCCAGCCCGGCCGGGATGATCCCGGCGGCGATGATCGCCGCGACCGCCTCGCCCGCCTTCTCGACGTCGTCGAACGAAGCCATGACCACGCGCGCGAGCTGCGGGGTCGGCAGAAGCTTCACCGTGACCTCGGTGACCACCATCAGCATCCCTTCGGAGCCGATGGCAAGGGCGAGCAGGTCGTAGCCGGAAGCCTCCGGCGCCTCGGCGCCGAGGTCGAGCGGCTCGCCGTCGATCGTGAAGCCGCGCACGCGAACGACGTTGTGCACGGTGAGGCCGTACTTGAGGCAGTGCACGCCGCCGGAATTCTCGGACACGTTGCCGCCGATGGAGCAGGCGATCTGGCTGGAGGGATCTGGCGCGTAGTACAGGCCGAACGGCGCGGCGGCCTCCGAGATGGCGGCGTTCCGCACCCCCGGCTGCACCACGGCGAGCCGCGCTTTCGGGTCGACGCGCAGGATGCGCATGAACTTCGCCAGGGAGAGGAGCACGCCGTTGCCGAGTGGCAGCGCGCCCCCGGAGAGCCCGGTGCCGGCCCCGCGCGGAACGACCGGCACGCCGAGCTCGACGCAGGTCCTCAGCACGCGCTGCACCTGCGCTTCGGACTCGGGCAGCGCCACCACCATGGGAAGGCTGCGATAGGCGGTCAGCCCGTCGCATTCGTAAGGCCGCGTGTCCTCTTCCTGCCACAGGACGGCGCGCTCGGGCAGGAACTCGCGCAGGCGACGCACGACCTCGCGCTGGCGCGCGAGGTCTATCTCGTGCGCAGGTACGGCGCCGCCCACGTCAATCCCTCGACGGTGTCACCGGCCGGATTGTATTCGCAGCCGATCCACCCCGAGTACCCCAGGCTGTCGACGAACGGCAGGAGAAACGCGTAGTTGATTTCGCCCGTGCCGGGCTCGTGGCGTCCGGGCAGGTCGGCAAGCTGCAGGTGACCGATGCGCGGAAGAAGCCGCCGCACCGTCTCGGCGAGGTTGCCCTCCATGGCCTGCATGTGGAAGAAGTCGTACTGCAGCAAAGCGTTCGGGGCGCCGATCTCGTCGAGCACCTGCACCGCCTGCGCACTGCTTGTCAGGTAGGTGCCCGCGATGGTGCCGGCGCTGAGCGGCTCGATCAGGAGCTGCATTCCCTCGTCGGCCAGCCGGCGGGCGGCGAAGCGCAGGTTGGACACGTACGTCCGGTGCACGACTTCGGCGTCGACGCCGGCCGGCGTGAGGCCGGCCATGCAGTGCAGCCGCTTGCAGCCGACCGCGCGCGCATAGCGGATGCCGGTCTCGAGGTCCTCGCGGAAGCGCGCTTCCCGGCCCGGGAGGCACGCCGTTCCGTGCTCGTGGCGGGCTGGATCCCCCAGCGGCATGTTGTGCAGCACGACCTCCACGCCGGCCGCCGCCGCCCGCTCGGCGAGCGCCTCGGGCTCGGCCTCCGCGTAAGGAAACTGGTACTCGACGCCCTCGAAGCCTGCGGCAGCCGCGGCCGCAAAGCGCTCGAGGAACGGCCGTTCCTTGAAGAGCATGGACAGGTTGGCGCAGAGCCGCGGCATGGCGCAAGCATACGCGAGCCCGGGCGGGTGGCCGCCCGGGCGTCCGCCCGGGGCGCATGCTAGACTCGCCGCGCTCGACCCATCGACAAACGGACTACCAACAAAGGGAGAACGGCATGGGTGCGATCTTCCAGTCTCTCGGCCGCACGATCGTCGCGGGCGTCATCCTCCTCGTCATCCTCATTGTCATCGCCGGCCTCGGCACCGAGCGCTGGATCGCCCTTGGGGAGCACGGCTGGTGGGCCTTCTTCTTCCGCTGGCTCCACGTCCTCTCCGGGGTCATGTGGATCGGCCTGCTCTGGTACTTCAACTTCGTGCAGACCCCGTCGATGCCCCGGATTGCGGACGAGCACAAGCCCGCGATCGGCAAGGTCATCGCACCGGCGGCGCTTTTCTGGTTCCGCTGGGCGGCGATGTCGACCATCGCGACCGGGCTCATCGTGGCGGGGATGCTCGGATACCTCGGCCAGGCGCTGTCGCTGCAGGAGGGCTACCACGCCATCGGCGTGGGCATGTGGCTCGGCATCGTCATGTGGTTCAACGTCTGGTTCATCATCTGGCCCTGCCAGAAGAAGGCGCTCGGGATCGTGCAGGTGGGCGCGGAAGAAAAGGCGGCGGCGGCCCGCAAGGCCGGCATCACCTCGCGCGTGAACACCATGCTGTCGATCCCCATGCTCTTCTGCATGGTGGCGCAGCAGAACGGCGGCCTGTAGTCCTGTAGCCGGGGACCCGCCGGGGCCCGCTAGCGGCGCGCGCCGAACGGCTCCAGGCCGCCGAGCCGCATCCCGGCCCGGATGTGCCGCTCGGCGAACCAGCCTTGCGCCATCTCGAGCGCGTAGCGCGCAGGCGCCGCGGCGCAATGCGACTGCTCGCTGTGCGGCTCCATGTCCGCGATGTTGAGGATGCGTCCGCTCTCGTCGATGAAGGCGACCGAAAGGGGAATGAGGGTGTTCTTCATCCACATGCAGTGGATGGACGCCTCGTCGAAGACGAAGAGCATTCCGGCGTTGCGCCCGAGCGACTCCCGGTGCATGAGGCCCTGCATGCGGGTCGGGAAATCGGCCGCCACCTCGGCGCGGATGACGTGCATGCCGGCGGTGAGCCTCGCCACGGGGAGCTCGGCTGCCGCGGGGGCGCCGAAGGAAAGCAGGAGAAGGAAGGCGAGCCGTCGCATCCGAAGCGGAAAAAAGGCAGGGCGGGGCGAGACGCCCCGCCCTGCCGGCATTTTAGATGACTGTCGCTACCCTGCTTTCTTGTCCGCCTTCTTCTTCTTGGCCGCGCGCTTCTTCTCGGCTTTCTTCTGCGCCTTCTCGTCCTGCGGCTTGGCCTCGGCCTTCTCCGCCGCGGCCTGCTCCTTGGCCGGCGCGGCCGCCTGGGCGAGGGCCGCGCTGCTCGCGGCCGCGAATGCCACGGCCAGCACTACGGACAGCAGCTTGCTCATTTTTCCTTCTCCTTG
>CAYWSG010000020.1:14111-43666 GCA_964461055.1 uncultured Enterobacteriaceae bacterium
TCCTTGGGGACTTCCGTCGGACTGGGCCGGGGATCGGCTTCGCCCGCTCCCAATAACGCTCGCGCACGACCGCGGTTGACACGGGACGAAGCCGGGCGAGGGAAAGCCGAGGCGGGTTTTATATAATTCGGGCCCTTCCTTTGCCCCTCACCCGAACTTTCAAGGCTTTCCGATGACTCTCGATTTGCTGAAGATCGCGCAGGAAGAGCAGAACGGCGACCTTTTCAAGCTGCTGGACAGCATCTTCAAGCGCTCCAATGTGAAGCCGCGGGGACATCCCGACGCGATCATCTGGGAGGGCGGCAGCACGGCCGGAGGCGTGAAGCCGGTCGCCCACGCCTTCACGGACATGTTCGCCCTGAACGGCACCCTGATGGCGCTCGACGTGCTCGGCCTGCCCTTCCTCGGGGTGCCGATGATGGCGCAGTTCCGCCACGACACGAAGCTCGTCTCGCTCGACTGGTTCGGCAAGCTCGAGTACACGGCGCTCAAGTGGTCCACCGCCGGCGACTTCCTCGTGAACGAGAACGGGAAGAAGGTGGTGGTGAACGGCAAGTCGGCCAACGCGCCCCTGCGCACGGCCGCCGGCGTCTATTGCAACGTGCGCCCCTACGGCACCATCACGTGCATCCGCTTCATGCCCGGCCTGCCCTACTCGCAGGACAAGAAGAAGTTCGCGGTGGACCGGGCCACGGGCAACATCCACTCCGAGATGAATACCCCCGGGGTCCGCATGGCGTATGCCGCGCGGCTCTTCCTCAAGATGGTGCACGAGACCGGGCAGATCGGCCGCGTCGCGACCAAGCCGACCCAGGCGCAGGAGGATGCCGTCAATGCCGGCATCCTGCGCTGGCTCATGAAAGGCACCCGGTTCGAGCTCAAGCGCCGCTATTCGGTGGACGCCTACGAGGAGCACAAGGACAACGTCGACGCCATCGTCGCCCTGCTGCCCAAGGACTTCAAGGCCGGGATGGAAAGCTGGGGCGGGGAGATCTACGAGCACATCTCCGACACCAACTTCGGCGTCCTGCTGCACGACATGATGCAGCAGAAGAAAGTCGTGATCTACGCGACGGACCTCGACGGCGACCGGCTCACCGACCTGATGGCCGACGCGCCCGACGCGCTGCGCGCCTGGGGCCAGATGGTGCTCGACAGGGCGAGCCCCGGGACCGACATGAAGAAGCTGTGGGCCGACATGGGGTTCACCATGGGCAGCGGCAAGGACATGACGAGCGTGATGTACCGCATGGTGGGCGAGCCGATCTACGAGCAGACGCTCGGCTCCGCGGACGCCATGCTCCTTCGCCTGCTGAAGGGCGACGAGACCGAGGGCGGGACCAAGCAGCCCTACGACCCCCGCATCCACTTCGTCCTGATCAACCAGGCGTACAAGGCGGCCAACCCGGGCAACGAGGCCCTCGCCCGGTGGCTGGACGAGCAGCTCGCCATCTTCGACCGGGTGTACTCGGGCCAGCGCCCCCGCTACCTCGAGGGGTACAAGAAGCTGAAGGAAGCGATCAAGCCCTGGGGATCGAAGTAGGTCGATACCCCATAAAAAAGGCCGCCCTCGGGCGGCCTTTCAGTTGAAGGCGGCCGCCTCAGCCGCTCTTCTGGATGTTCGAGGCCTGTTTTCCTTTCGGCCCCTGCACCACGTCGAAGCTCACCTTCTGCCCTTCCTTGAGGGTCTTGAAGCCCGACATGTTGATTGCCGAAAAGTGCGCGAAGAGGTCCTCGCTGCCGTCATCCGGCGTGATGAACCCGTAGCCTTTCGCGTCGTTGAACCACTTCACCGTGCCTGTTGCCATCTGCTGCCTCTCCCTCTTTCGTTAATGAGCGCCGGGCGTCTTGTGACCCGAGCCATGCCTGGAACTCCACGACCCCGCCGCCCCGAAGTTGCCACCCTGAGAGTCAGCCCTCTGGCGAAACAGACAGCCTGAATCCAAACACGCCGCCCTTTTACGCGTCCGATGGGGTGTCGTCAAGAGCCGTCACCGGGTCGCCGCCGAGCGCCGAAGGCGCCTGCAAGACCGTGAAAAAGCACGGGTTCCCGCGTCGCGGCGCATTGCACCGCCACCCTCGATTGGCTAGGATGTGATGCACGAGATATGGACGACTCCTGCTCAGGGGCCCGCACGGCAGGCGCTCCGCAGGCCAAGGCGAAGGGAACGGTCCTGCCGCGGATTTGTCCCACCAGCGGGGGCCAGGAAGGCGCGTGATCAAGCCGCATGGGGCAGTTCAAGGACGACACCATTCTGGAGGCCCAGCGGGCCAAGCTGAAGCCTCCGCCGATGTTCAAGGTGATGCTGCTGAACGACGACTACACCCCCATGGAGTTCGTGGTCGTGGTCCTGCAGAAGTTTTTCGGCATGACCCGGGAGCGCGCGACCCAGATCATGCTCAAGGTGCACCGTGAGGGCATCGGCGTGTGCGGGGTGTATCCCCGCGACGTGGCGAGCACCAAGGTGCAGCAAGTCGCGGCATACTCCCGGAAGCACCAGCATCCGCTACAGTGCGTGATGGAAGAGACGTAGCAACGGCAGCGAAGAGGCAGAAAGGAAAGGAATGATCGCCCAGGAGCTCGAAGTCAGCCTGCACATGGCGTTCGTGGAGGCGCGCCAGAAGCGCCACGAGTTCATCACCGTGGAGCACCTGCTCCTCGCGCTGCTCGACAACCCCACGGCCGCCGAGGTGCTGCGCGCCTGCGGCGCGAACATGGACGAGCTGCGCAAGAACCTGACGCAGCACATCGCCGAGCAGACGCCCCGCATCGCCGCCGACCGCGAGGTCGACACGCAGCCCACCCTGGGCTTCCAGCGCGTCATCCAGCGCGCCATCCTGCACGTCCAGTCCTCGGGCAAGAAGGAGGTGACCGGCGCCAACGTGCTCGTCGCCATCTTCGGCGAGAAGGACTCGCACGCCGTCTACTTCCTGCAGCAGCAGGGCATCGCGCGGCTCGACGTCGTCAACTACATCTCGCACGGGATCACCAAGACGCCGACCGCGACCCAGGGCAAGACCGAGCAGGACGCCGACCAGGAAGGCCAGGCCGAGACGTCCAACAGCCCGCTCGACAACTACACCCAGAACCTGAACGCGCTGGCGCTCGCCGGCAAGATCGACCCGCTCATCGGCCGGGACAAGGAGCTCGAGCGCGTGGTGCAGACCCTCTGCCGCCGGCGCAAGAACAACCCGCTGCTCGTCGGCGAGGCCGGCGTGGGCAAGACGGCGATCGCCGAGGGCCTCGCGCGGCGCATCGTGGAGGGCAACGTTCCGGACCTCCTCGCCAAGTGCACCGTGTACGCGCTCGACATGGGCGCCCTCCTCGCCGGGACGAAGTACCGCGGCGACTTCGAGCAGCGCCTGAAGGCGGTGCTCAAGCAGCTCGTCGACAACCCGAACGCGATCCTCTTCATCGACGAGATCCACACGGTGATCGGCGCCGGCGCCGCCTCCGGCGGCACGCTCGACGCGTCCAACCTGCTGAAGCCGGTGCTCTCCACGGGGCAGCTGAAGTGCATCGGCGCCACGACCTACAACGAGTACCGGGGCGTGTTCGAGAAGGACCACGCGCTCTCCCGGCGCTTCCAGAAGATCGACGTGGTGGAGCCGTCGGTCGACGAGACGGTCGAGATCCTGAAGGGCCTGAAGACGCGCTTCGAGGCGCACCACAGCGTGAAGTACACGGCCAACGCGCTCACCACGGCCGCCGAGCTCTCGGCCCGCTACATCAACGACCGCCATCTGCCCGACAAGGCCATCGACGTCATCGACGAGGCGGGGGCCGCGCAGCGCATCGCGCCGAAGGCGAAGCAGAAGAAGGTCATCGGCAAGGGCGAGATCGAGGAGATCATCGCCAAGATCGCCCGCATCCCGCCGCGCACCGTGTCCACGGACGACCGCAGCGCGCTCGCCAACCTAGACCGCGACCTGAAGTCCGTGGTGTTCGGGCAGGACGCCGCCATCGAGGCGCTCGCCGCGGCCATCAAGATGGCGCGCTCGGGCCTCGGCAACCCGCAGAAGCCGATCGGCAGCTTCCTCTTCTCCGGCCCCACCGGGGTCGGCAAGACCGAGGTGGCGCGCCAGCTCGCCTACTGCATGGGCATCGAGCTCATCCGCTTCGACATGTCGGAGTACATGGAGCGGCACGCGGTCTCGCGCCTCATCGGCGCGCCGCCGGGATACGTCGGCTTCGAGCAGGGCGGGCTTCTCACCGAGGCCATCACCAAGAAGCCGTACTCGGTGCTGCTCCTCGACGAGATCGAGAAGGCGCATCCGGACATCTTCAACATCCTGCTGCAGGTCATGGACCACGGCACGCTCACCGACAACAACGGGCGCAAGGCCGACTTCCGCAACGTGGTCATCGTCATGACCACGAACGCGGGCGCCGAGTCGCTCGCCAAGAACGCGATGGGCTTCACCGTCAGCAAGCAGGTGGGCGACGAGATGGAGGCGATCAAGCGGATGTTCACGCCGGAGTTCCGCAACCGGCTCGACGCCATCATCTCCTTCCGGCCGCTCGACCACGAGATCATCCTGCGGGTGGTCGACAAGTTCCTCATGCAGCTCGACGAGCAGCTCGCCGAGAAGAAGGTGGAAGCGAGCTTCACCACCGCGCTCAAGGAGCACCTCGCCAAGAAGGGCTTCGACCCGCTCATGGGGGCGCGGCCCATGGCGCGGCTCATCCAGGACACCATCCGCCGGGCGCTCGCCGACGAGCTGCTCTTCGGCAAGCTGCAGCACGGCGGCAAGGTGACCATCGATCTCGCCGAGGGCGACAAGGTCGTGCTCAAGTTCGAGGAGGAGCCGGCGCCCGTCGCATAGCCGGCACGCCTCGGCAGCAAGAAAGGGCCGCGAATGCGGCCCTTTTTTGTTGCCGATCAAGTTTTCGCCATCGCGGACGCCTCCGAGGCCCGAGTCGCCCGTGGCTGCGCTTGACGCTCCGTGGAGCCGGGCAGAGACTGCTCCGGGATTCACCACAGAAGGAGCGGCAAATGAAGCGAGTGTTGTTGCTTGCGGCGGCGCTGGCGGCGGCGCCGCTCGGCGTCTGCGCGCAGGACGCCACCGTGGCGCGAAGCCTGGCGGCGACCTGCGCGAACTGCCACGGCACCGATGGACGCAGCGTCGGCGGGATGGAGCCCCTGGCGGGCATGCCGAAGGACGAAATGGTGCGCAAGTTCAAGGCGTTCCGCAGCGGCCAGAGGCCGGCGACCGTCATGCATCAGATCTCGAAGGGATTCACGGACGAGCAGATCGATCTCATCGCCGGCTACTTCGCCGCGCAGAGGAAATAACGATGAACAGGCTGAGCAGAAGGCAATTTCTCCAGCTCGCCGGCGCAGCCGGCGCGCTTTCGCTTTCCGCGTGCGCCGGGCTCGGCGGCGGGGGCGCCAAGGGCCGCGTGGTGGTGGTGGGCGGCGGCTACGGCGGCGCGACGGCCGCCAAGTACCTTCGTCTCTGGGATCCCGGGATCGAAGTGGTCATGGTCGAGCGCTCGAATCTCTTCACCTCCTGCCCCATGTCCAACCTGGTCATCGGCGGCAGCCGCACCATCGAGGACATCCGGCGCAGCTACGACGGGCTTCGCCGGCACGGCGTGCAGGTGGTGCACGACGAGGTGACGGCGATCGATGCCGGCAAGAAAACGGTCCGCCTGCAGCGCGGCGGCGACGTGCCGTACGACCGGCTGATCGTCTCGCCGGGCATCGACTTCACTTTCGAGGAAATCGAGGGCTATCAGGCCGCCCAGCCGAAAATCCTGCACGCCTGGAAGGCGGGCGAGCAGACGACGGGCCTTCGCCGGCAGCTCGAGGCCATGAGGGACGGCGGCGTCTACGTCCTGTCCATTCCGATGGCCCCGTATCGCTGCCCGCCGGGGCCGTACGAGCGGGCGAGCCAGGTCGCGAGCTACTTCAGGAAGGCCAAGCCGCGATCGAAGGTGCTGATCCTGGACGCGAACCCGGACGTCACTTCCAAGGGGCCGCTCTTCAAGCGCGCCTGGCAGGAGCTCTATCCCGGGATGATCGAGTACCGGGGCAACGCCAGGGTCGTCGAGGTGGACGGGGCTTCCATGTCCGTGCGCACCGAGTTCGACACGGTGAAGGGCGACGTCCTGAATGTCGTGCCGCCCCACCGGGCGGGCGACATCGCGATGAAGGCCGGCCTCATCACGCACAACAAGCGGTGGTGCGACGTGGATTGGCGCACCTGCGAGTCGAAGGTGGCGAAGGGCATCCATGTCCTTGGCGATGCGACCCTCTCCGCGCCGGGCATGCCCAAATCGGGGCACATGACGAACTCCGAGGCGAAGGTCTGCGCCGCCGCCGTGATCGCGCTCATGAGCGGCCGCGAGCCAAACCCCAACCCCGTGATGACGAACACCTGTTACAGCTACGTCTCCGACACGGAGGTCATCCACGTCGCGTCCGTCCACCAATGGGACGCCGCGCAGTCGACCATCGTCCCGGTCAAGGGCGCGGGCGGCGTCTCCGCCGCGCGCAACGACCTGGAAGGCAAGTACGCGTGGGCCTGGGCCCAGAACATCTGGGCCGACATGCTCGCCTGAGCGATCAGTCGAGCGAGCCTACGAAGGCGGCGACCGCCTCCACTTCCTGCGCCGTCATGTGCGCCGCAACGGCGTGCATGACGGCGTTGTCGTTGGTGCGCTTTCTCGCTCCGAAATTGCGCAGCTGCGTCGCGACGTAGGCGGGGAACTGCCCGGCGAGGCGAGGCACGCTTTCGGAGCCCTGCGCGCGCTCGCCATGACAGCCGGAGCAGGCGGCCACCTCGGCTGCGCTGCCGCCCTTCTCGTAGATGTCCCTGCCTCGCGCCGCGAGGCCGGCGTCGACGGCTACGTGCGGTTCGGCCCGCTGCCGGCTGAAGTAGAGGGCGACCGCGCGCATGTCGTCGGGCGTCAGGCTGGCCACCATCGGCCGCATGGCGCTCGACTCGCGCTCGCCGCTCTTGAAGTTGGCGAGCTGCTTGGCGAGGTACGCGGCGTTCTGCCCCGCGAGGCGCGGCGAGAGCTCGCTCGCCGCTTCCCCGTGCATGCCGTGGCAGAGAAAGCAGCTCCCTGACACGATGCGCCTGCCGCGCTCGAGGTCTGCCGCTTCCGTCCCGGCGATCGATCCCCCGGCCGACCCCAGCAGCCATGCGAAAAAAAGGACGCGCCAGCGCATCGCGCCCTAGGAGCCGGTGCTGCCGAAGCCGCCCGCACCCCGCTCGCTCGGGGCGAATTGCTCGACCACGTCGAACTCGACCTGCACGACGGGCACGACGACGAGCTGGGCGATGCGGTCCATCGGCTGGATGGTGAAAGGCGCCTGACCGCGGTTCCAGACGGAAATCATGAGCGGGCCCTGGTAGTCCGAGTCGATGAGGCCGACGAGGTTGCCAAGCACGATCCCGCTCTTCGCGCCGAGCCCCGAGCGCGGAAGCACCACGGCGGCATATCCGGGATTGCCGATGTGAATCGCAATGCCGGAGGGCACCAAAGCGCTCTCGCCCGGCTGCAGGGTGAGCGGCGCGTCGAGGCAGGCGCGAAGGTCGAGTCCCGCGGCCCCCGGCGTCGCATAATGCGGCAGGGCGGTGCGCATGCGCTCGTCCAGGATGCGGACCTGCAGCCTTTTCATCGGCGCTTCTCCAGCATGCCGGCCACGTGGCTCAGAAGCTTGCGCGCGAGCTCGATCTTCGGCCCCTGGCCGAGGGGATGCTCGCCGTCATCGTCGAAGAGGATGATCGCGTTGCGGTCGCTGCCGAGCGCCTCCTGCGCGAGGTTCGCCGCGAGCAGCGGCAGCCGCTTGGCGGCCCGCTTCTCGGCTGCGTAGCGCGAGAGGTTCTCGGTCTCGGCGGCGAAGCCGACGCAGAACGGCGGATTGGGGCGCGCGGCGACCCAGGCGAGGATGTCCGGGTTTTCTTCCAGCTCGAGGGTGATGCGCTTGTCGGCGCCCTTCTTGAGCTTCTGTGCAGAAGGGGACTTCACCCGGTAGTCCGACACGGCCGCAACGGAAACGAACACGTCGCAGTCCTCCACGGCCTTCTTCACCGCCTCGAACATCTCCGCGGCGGTCCGCACGCCGATGCGGCGGATACCCTGCGGCGCAGGCAGGGCAACCGGCCCGCTCACGAGAGTGACCTCGGCACCCGCCTCCCGGGCCGCCCTGGCGACCGCGTAGCCCATCTTTCCGGAGCTCGCGTTCGTGAGCATGCGGACCGGATCCACGGGTTCCTCGGTCGGGCCTGCGGTGACGACGATGCGCTTGCCGGCAAGCCGCTTGGGCTGGAAGAACGCTTCGACCTCATCCAGGATCTCCGCCGGCTCGAGCATGCGGCCGAAGCCGGTTTCGCCGCACGCCTGCTCGCCCGCGGCCGGGCCGGCGAAAAGAACGTCGTCTTCGTAAAGCGCGAGGACATTGCGCTGGGTGGCCGCGTTCTGCCACATCTCCACGTTCATGGCCGGCGCCACCATCAGGGGGCAGCGGCGCGCGACGCACAGCGTCGAGAGCAGATCGTCGGCGAGCCCATGGGCAAGCTTGGCGAGGAAGTCCGCCGAGGCGGGCGCGACGAGGATGAGGTCACGATCCCGCGAAAGCTCGATGTGGCCCATGTTGTCGGGCACCGCAGGGTCCCAGAGGTCGGTCCACACGCGCTGCCCCGAAAGCGCCTGCAGCGTCACCGGCGTGACGAACCGGCAGGCGGCCTCGGTCATGACCACGCGCACATCCGCGCCCGCCCGGGTGAGCCGCCGGACGAGCTCCGCCGACTTGTAGGCGGCGATGCCGCCCGTCAGGCCGAGCAGAATTTTCTTTGCGTTCAACGTCATCCGTGGGCGGCGGCGGCCGTTAAAGGGATTGGATTGTAAGGGATACCGGTAAGGGGGGACTGCATGGCCATTTCCGACTGGCCGAGCGCGCTGAGGCCTCGCGAGCGGCTCATCGCCGAGGGCGCGGCCCTGCTGAGCGACGCCGAGCTGCTCGCGGTCCTGCTACGGAGCGGGACCAGGGGCAAGAGCGCCGTCGATCTCGCGCGCGAAGTCCTCGAGCAGTTCGGCGACGTGGCCGGACTGCTCGCCCGCTGCGAGCAATCGGCCGTCGAGCTGGCGCAGGTCAAAGGGCTCGGCATCGCGAAGGCGGCGCAGCTCGGCGCAGCCCTCGAGCTCGCCAAGCGCTCGCTCCGCCAGCGGCTGGCGTCGGGAGCCGCACTCACCTCGCCGGCCGCGGTGCGCGACTACCTGCGGCTCGCCCTCGGCAGCAGGCCGCACGAGGTTTTCGTCTGCCTCTGGCTCGACGCGCAGCACCGCGTGACGAAATGCGAGGAGCTCTTTCGCGGCACGCTCACGCAGACCAGCGTCTACCCGCGAGAAGTGGTCAAGGCCGCCCTTGCGGTGAACGCCGCGGCGGTCATCTTCGCGCACAATCATCCCTCCGGCGTTGCCCAGCCCAGCCAGGCGGACGAGCTCCTCACCCGCAATCTCAGGGACGCGCTTTCCCTCGTGGACGTGCGGGTGCTCGACCACTTCATCGTCGCGGGCCCGCAGGCGCTCTCCTTCGCCGAGCGCGGGCTGCTGTAGGGGCCTTTGGGCGGCGTCCGACCGTGCCTCCGGCCGGGTTTCGCTGGCAGGTTTTCCCGGTATAATGCGCGGCTTTTCAAGGTTCCCCGGAGTCGAGCAATGCCCCGCGTCTGTCAGGTCACCGGCAAGAAGCCGATGAAGGGCCACTACGTTTCGCACGCCAACAACAAGACGCTGCGCACGTTCGAGCCCAACCTCCACTACCGCCGCTTCTGGGTCGAAAGCCAGAGCCGCTGGGTCCGGCTGCGCGTCTCGGCGGCGGGCCTGCGCCGGATCGACAAGCTCGGCGTCGAGGCGGTGCTCGACGAAATCAAGGCCCGCAAGTCGCGGGTCAAGGGGTAAAAAGGCAGGGCTGAACAGGCAACAGGAGCCAGACCATGCGCGAAAAGATCAAGCTCGAGTCTTCCGCCGGCACGGGCCACTTCTACACGACCACCAAGAACAAGCGGACCACGCCCGACAAGCTCGAGATCAAGAAGTACGACCCCAAGGCGCGCAAGCACGTGATCTACAAGGAAACGAAGCTGAAGTAGCGGATACGAAGCTGACGTAGCCGGCGCCTTGCCGGAAAAGAAAAAGCCCGCGCGTGCGGGCTTTTTTCGTTGGGGCGGCTGCTACGCCTACGCGTACGAGCGCAGCCGGTAGGAGAAGTCGACGAGCGAGGCGATGCCGCTCGCCTCCGCCCGGTGGCACCAGTCCTGCAGCTGCTTGAGCAGCTGCTCCTTGGAAGCCGTGGAGCGCTCCCACAACGCCGAAAGCTCCTGCCGCATGGCCACCACGGTGGCGAGCGGCCGCGAGCTCTTGAGCGCCTGGGCGAGGTGCGCGCGCTCGGCGCCGGCGACTTCGTGCCCCTTGACCAGCGCCCGCTTCAGCGACCGCAGCACCTCGGCATCGCGCGGCGACCAGCGCCGCAGGCGGCGCAGCTCTTCCACGTAGGTCTGCTTGGCCGACTTGGCGTATCGCGAAAGCACGTCGTAGCGGTTGGCGATGACCGCGTGCAGCGTGTCGAGGTCCGCCGCCGGCTTCGGCTGCGCGAACCGCGGCCTGGGCGCCACCTTCTTCACGGTCGCGAGCCCGAGCATCTCCAGGAGGCGGATGTACATCCAGCCGATGTCGAACTCGTACCACTTGGAGGAAAGCTTGGCGGAAGAGGCGAAGGCGTGGTGATTGTTGTGCAGTTCCTCGCCGCCGATCAGGATGCCGATGGGGATGATGTTGGTGCTCGCATCGGCGACGTCGTAGTTGCGGTAGCCGAAGTAATGGCCCACGCCGTTGATCACGCCGGCGGCCCAGAACGGAATCCAGGCGATCTGCGTGAGCCAGATGAGCGCCCCCGGGACGATGCCGAAGACGAGAAGATCGATGGCGAGCATGAGGATCACGCCGTAGACGGCGCACTTCGTGTAGACGTTGCGCTCCATCCAGTCGTCGGGCGTGCCGTGGCCGTAGCGCTCCAGCGTCTCGCGGTTGAACGACTCCTTGACGTAGAGGAACACCCCGAGCCAGAGGACGCGATTGATGCCATAGATCTGCGGGCTGTGGGGATCCTCGGCGGTCTCGCACTTCGCGTGGTGCTTCCTGTGGATGGCGGCCCATTCCTTGGTGACCATGCCGGTGGTGAGCCAGAGCCAGAAGCGGAAGAAATGCGACACCGCGGGATGGAGCTCGAGCGCCCGGTGGGCCTGACAGCGATGGAGGAAGATGGTCACCGCCGCGATGGTCACGTGCGTCAGCGCCAGTGCCGCGACCACGTAGCCCCACCAGGGGAGATCGAGAAGCCCGGAAAACATCATCAGTTGTGGCCGCTTTCTTTGCCGTAGTGAGAGGGTAGAGGCATTGTACTCGACCGGCGACCCTCGGCTCGCGGCCAGCCCCCCTTCCGGCCAACCCCTCCGGAAACAAGCACTTTTTCACCGACAAGGGCCATGGGCGTTGTGCTCCGGCGTCAGGCCGTGCGCTCGAGCGCCGCGGCGAAGAAGGCGTCCGTGCCGTGCACGTGCGGCCATAGCCGCAGGCGCGTGCCCGCCTCGAGCGCGATGCGCTGGGCGCCCAGGATATCCGCGCACGAGCGCTCCGTAAAAGCGGGCTCGCGCCGCAGGAAATCGTCGACGATCTGCTCGTTCTCCTCGCGGAGGAAGCTGCACGTCGCATAGACGAGCCGTCCGCCCCTTTTCACGAGCCGCGAGGCGGACTCGAGGATGCGGCGCTGCTTGGCGGCGAGCTCCGCTACCGCCGCCTCGCCGTGGCGCCACTTGAGATCGGGATTGCGCCGCAGCGTGCCGAAGCCGCTGCAGGGCGCGTCCACGAGCACGCGGTCCATCTTGCCGGCAAGCCGCTTCAGCCGCGCGTCCGTGTCGCCGGAAAGCGCCGCCGAATGGATGCTCGTCACGCCGGCGCGCGCCGCACGCGGCGCGAGGAGCGCAAGGCGCTTCGCCGAGGTATCCATCGCGTAGAGCCGGCCGGTCCCCCGCATGAGCATCGCCATGGCGAGCGTCTTGCCGCCCGCCCCGGCGCAATAGTCGGCGACCATTTCGCCGCGGCGCGGGGCGACCAGCCAGGCGAGGATCTGGCTGCCCTCGTCCTGGACCTCGACCAGCCCTGCCAGGAACGCGGGATGGCGGTTGATGGCCGGTCGCCCCGCGCAGCGGATGCCGGCCGGCGAATAGGAGGTGGCGTGCGCGTCGAACCCGTCGGCACGCAGCCGCTCCAGGATCTCTTCGCGACGCGCGCGTGCGAGGTTCACGCGCAGATCGAGCGGCGCGGGATTCAGCAGTGCCTGGGCGATGCGATCGGCTTCCGCGGCGCCTTCCTGGATGACCAGGCGCGTCCAGAGCCAGTCCGGAAGATCCGCCCGTACGGGCTCGGGCAGCCGGTCGGCCGGCGTCGCCTTGATTCGCGCCACCCGGGCGAGCTCTTCGGCGGGCAGCGCATCGGCGAGGGCGCGCGCCGAAAAGCCAAGCAGTCGCACCAGCGCGGCCGTCAGCAAGGCCGCCGGCGCCTCCGACCCGGCGAGCGCGGCGAGGGACCGCTTCCTTCGCAGGACCCCGTAGACCGCGTCGGCGATGAACGCCCGATCCTGGCGGCCGAGCGCGCGGTTCGCCCGGAAATAGCGGGAGAGCGTCTGGTCGGCCGGCGCGGAGAACTGCAGCAGCTCGCCCAGAACCGCGTGCGCGTGGCGAACGAGGGAGCGCGAGACGCGTCCTGCCCGCGCCTCTTCCTCAATGCGAGATGCGGGTGACAATCAGGTCGAGGCGCGACCCGTCGTCCTCGACGATCAGGATGCGCACGGGAATGAAGGAGCGCTTGGTCGCGAGCCAGAGCTCGGCGCGCTCGCCATCGGGCTTCTCGCGCAGGAGCTTCAGCGTGTCGAACTCGCCGGCCGCGGTGCTCAGCCGCTCGCGCCCGGCAAGCTGGAAGACGTATTGGGAGATGCGCCGGCCGTTCACGACCGCCATCTTGCCGCCGGCCGGCGCCGGCTCGCCGAACGCAAACTCGTAGAAGAACGCAAGGGGATCGCTCGCGCGGTCCGGAAGCGGCGCCGAGCGGACCTCGCCGCGCCGCTGCTGGCGAAGCGTCCTCGCCGACCAGTCGAAGTGCACGGCGTCCCGCAGCCGGCCGCGACGCTTGTCGACGTACTCCACCGGCCGAAGCCCGTTCGCGTCCACCATGCCGCGGCTCGCGCGCTCGATCGAGCCGGCGAGGCCATAGATGCCGCGTCCCTCCCAGCTCTCGCGCAGCTCGTACCGGGCCCCATCGTGGCGCAGGCGATGCCGGACATCGGCGACCGGAGAGCCGCCATCACCCCGGCGCGCCTCGAAAGTGAGCTCGAGGCGCCCCGGCGGATCGGCGTGCGCGACGCCGGCCACGGCTGCGAGACCGAGGGCCGCCGCGACGCTAATCCGCCGCCAAGACGAGCTGCGCATCCCCGCCCTTCACCGTGACGCCGCGTTCGCCGAGGACCAGCCTGCCGTCGAGAAACCATCGCGCAGCGCGCGCGTAGATCTCGTGCTCGAGCCGCAGGACGCGCGCGGCAAGCGTCTGAGGCGTGTCGTCGGCTCGCACGGCGAGAGCGCCCTGGATCACGATCGGTCCCTCGTCCAGCGCCTCGGTGACGAAGTGGACGGTGCAGCCGTGGATCTTCACGCCGGCGGCGAGCGCGCGCGCGTGCGTATCGAGCCCGGGGAACGCCGGCAGCAGCGACGGATGGATGTTGAGCAGGCGGCCCTCGTAGCGGCGCACGAAGCTCGGCGTCAGGACGCGCATGAAGCCTGCGAGCGCCACCAGGCGAGGCTCGAAGCGATCGATGGCCTCGGCGAGCGCGGCGTCGAAGGCCGGCCGCTCGGCGAACCCGCGATGGTCGACCACCGCGGTCGCGACGCGACGCTGCGCCGCGACCTGCAGCCCGCGCGCCTGCGGCCTGTTGCTGATCACCGCGGCCACCGGGAGGCCCGCGTCGAGGAGCGCCTCCAGATTGCTGCCTCGGCCGGAGATCAGGACGACCAGCGACACGCGCGCCTCGGGCTGTCTGTCGGGTTCAGGGCGCCGGCCCGATCATCGCCTCCGGTCGCACCCAGCGGTCGAAGTCGGAAGCCGACACGTAGCCGAGCGCGAGGGCCGCTTCCCGCAGCGTGCTGCCTTCGCGGTGGGCCTTCTTGGCGATCTCGGCGGCGCGATCATAGCCGATGTGCGGCGCGAGCGCGGTCACCAGCATGAGCGAGCGCTCGACGAGCTCGCCGATGCGCCCGCGGTCCGGCTCGATCCCGCGCGCGCAGTGCTCCTCGAAGGAGCGGCAGCCGTCGGCGAGCAGGCGAATGCTCTGCAGGCAGGCGTGGGCGATGAGCGGCTTGAACACGTTCAGCTCGAAATGCCCCGAGGCGCCGCCGACGTTGACCGCCACGTCGTTGCCCAGCACCTGCGCGCAGGCCATGGTGAGCGCCTCGGCCTGCGTCGGGTTCACCTTTCCGGGCATGATGGAGCTGCCCGGCTCGTTCTCCGGAATGCGGATCTCGCCGATGCCCGATCGCGGCCCCGAGGCGAGCAGGCGCACATCGTTCGCGATCTTCGAGAGCGCGGCCGCGAGCGTCTTCAGCGCGCCGTGGGCGAACACGAGCGCCTCGTGCCCGGCGAGCGCCGCGAAGCGGTTGGCGGCCGGCTCGAAGGCGATGCCGAGCTCGCTCGCCAGCGAGGCGCAGACGCGCGACGCGAACTCGGGATGGGTATTGAGGCCGGTGCCGACGGCCGTGCCGCCGATGGCGAGCGCCCGCACGGCCGGGAGCGCGGCCTGGACGGCCGACTCCGCCAGCTCGAGCTGCGCCACATAGCCCGAGAACTCCTGCCCGAGCGTGAGCGGGGTCGCATCCTGCAGGTGCGTGCGGCCGATCTTGACGATGTCGTCGAACGCCGTGCTTTTCGCCGCGAGCGTCGCGCGGAGCTGCGCGACGGCGGGCAGCAGGTCCTGCGTAATGGCCTGCGCCGCCGCCACGTGCATCGCGGTCGGGAAGACGTCGTTGGAGGACTGCCCGCGGTTCACGTCGTCATTCGGATGAACGAGCCGCGCGGGGCCGCGCTCGCCGCCGAGAAGCTCGGAAGCGCGGTTGGCGAGCACTTCGTTGACGTTCATGTTGGACTGCGTGCCGGAGCCCGTCTGCCACACCGACAGCGGAAACTCTTCGTCGTGCCGCCCGGCGAGCACCTCTTCGGCCGCTGCCGCGATCGCCTCGGCCTTGCGCGGCTCGAGGAGGCCGAGCGCCGCATTGGCCTGCGCGGCCGCCTTCTTGATGTGCACGAGCGCATGGACGACGGCGAGCGGCATGCGCTCGCTCGAGATGCGGAAGAAGCGCCGGCTGCGCTCGGTCTGCGCGCCCCACAGGCGCTCGGCCGGCACCTCGATCTCGCCGAAGCTGTCGCGCTCGATCCGCGTGTCGCTCATCGCAAGCGCCTAGAACCGGCCGGCGGAATAGTCCTCGACCGCCTGGCGGATCTCGTCGGCCGTGTTCATGACGAACGGCCCGTACCGGACCACCGGCTCCTCGAGCGGCTTGCCGGCGACAAGGATGCATCGCGCCCCTTCGCTTGCGGCAGCAAGCCGGAGCCCGTCGCCTCGCGTGAGCACGGCGAGCTCGCCGGCCGCGAGGCGCCTGCCGGACGCCTCGAGCGAGCCCTCGTAGACATAGACGAAGGCGTTGTGGGCCGCGGGCAGCGGGATCTGGAGCGCGGCCGTCGGCTGCATGCGCAGATCGAGGTACAGGGGCTCCGTGGCGGCCGCCCTTACCGGTCCTTCCTCGCCGCCGAAGCGGCCCGCGATGACGCGCACGACGCAGTCTCCGGAGCGGACCTCCGGGATGTCCCCGGGCGCGATGTCCTGATAGCGGGGCGCCGTCATCTTCTCGCGCGCCGGCAGGTTCACCCAGAGCTGAAAGCCCTGCATGAGCCCGTCTTCCTGCTCCGGCATCTCGGAGTGCACGATGCCGCGGCCCGCGGTCATCCACTGGACGCTGCCCGGAACGAGAAGGCCGCGGTTGCCCTGGTTGTCGCCGTGGCGCATGCGGCCTGCGAGCATGTACGTCACCGTCTCGAAGCCACGGTGCGGGTGATCGGGAAACCCGGCGATGTAGTCGGCCGCGGAATCGGAGCGGAACTCGTCGAGCAGCAGGAACGGATCGAGCTGCGGCAGCGGCGGAGCGCCGATCACGCGGTTGAGCCGCACGCCGGCGCCGTCGCTCGCCGGCTGCCCGCGCACGACACGCTCGACCGACCGCAGCGTCATGACTGCGGCGCTTCGCCTTCGGCCGGCGGCTTCTGGGCCGCGATCTCCTGGTGCACCTTCGCCATGTCGAGCGCCTTCGCCTGCGAGATCACCTGCTCGAGCGCGTTGCCCGGCAGCGCGCCCGCCTGCTGGAAGAGGATCACTTTCTCGCGAAAGACCATCAGCGTGGGAATGGAACGGATGCCGAAGGCGCCGGCGAGCTCCTGCTCCTCGTCGGTGTTCACCTTGGCGAAGACCACATCCGTATGGGTATCGGAGGCCTTCTCGTAGACGGGCGCGAAGCCCCGGCACGGGCCGCACCATGGCGCCCAGAAATCGACGAGAACGATTGCATTGTCGTTCACCGTCTGCTCGAAGTTCTCCTTGGTCAGGTCGATGGTCGCCACGGGGATCCTTTCGCTTTGGGTCGCCCTCCGGGAGTGAAGGGCAGTGTACTGTACAAGCTAGACAACCATGTACGTAGGCAGGTTCGCGCCCTCCCCAAGCGGCCCGCTGCACTTCGGCTCGCTCGTGGCCGCCCTGGCGAGCTGGCTCGATGCGCGCCAGGCCGGGGGCCGCTGGCTCGTGCGCATCGAAGACCTCGATCCGCCGCGCGAGCAGCCCGGCGCTGCGGCCGGCATCCTGAGGACCCTGGAGCGCCTGGGGCTGTGGTGGGACGGGCCCGTGACCTACCAAAGCAGGCGGCAGGCCCGGTACGTGGAAGCCCTGGAGCGGCTGGGGGATTGGACGTACTGGTGCGGCTGCACGCGGCGCGAGATCGCCGACTCGTCGCTCGGGCTTGCGTCCGATGGCGCCCGCATCTATCCCGGGACCTGCCGCGGCGGACTCGCCGAAGGCAAGGCGCCCCGGGCGCTCCGCGTGCGCGCCGACGGCGCTCGCATCGACTTCGTCGACGAAGTGCAGGGCCCCCAGTCGCAGGTCCTCTCGCAGGCCGTAGGCGACTTCGTCCTGCGGCGCGCCGACGGGCTCTTCTCCTATCAGCTCGCCGTCGTGGTCGACGACGAGGCGCAGGGCGTCACCCACGTCGTCCGGGGCGCCGATCTTCTCGACTCGACGGCGCGACAGCTGCACCTGCAGCGCCTGCTCGGCTACCGTCAGCCGATCTACCTCCACGTTCCCGTGGCGCTCGACCCGTCAGGGCAAAAGCTCTCGAAGCAGACGGGCGCCGCCGCCGTGGGCGCTGACCCGCGCGGCGCGCTGCGCGCGGCGCTGCGCTTCCTCGGCCAGCCGGAAACGGACGATCTCGGCGAGGCGGCGCGCGCGTGGGACCGCCTGCGCGTGCCGCGCGTTCGCGCGCAGCGCGCTATCGCTCTCGCAGACGCTCCGCGCTAGGACCTGCGCCCCGGCAGCGCCGTGGCGACGAGCGACCCCAGCACCAGCGCGAGCGCCGCGTATTCGGTCCAGCGCGGGCGCTCGCCGAGAAACACCATGCCGCTGATCACGCCGACGACCGGCACGATCAGCATGCTGAGCGAGAACACGCCGACCGGCACCGAGGTGGCGAGCTTGATCCAGGCCCAGTGGGCCCAGGCGAACGCCACGAGGACGTTGTAGGCGATGGCGAGCGCGGGCCACAGCCCCGCTCGCCCGAGCGTGCCGAGGTCATCGAAGATGAGCGCGCCAGCGAAAACCGGCACGCCGCCGAGCAGCATGATCCACGCGGTATACGGGCCGGGCGCCATGCGCATGGGGAAGCGCTTCTGCAGCACCGTGCCGAGCGCCCACGAGAGCGATGCGCCGACGACGAGGAGCGAGCCGACCGGCGCGGAGCCGAGCGAGCGGACGCCTTCGCCGAGCAGCAGCACGAGCCCCACCATCCCGAGCGCGAGCCCGGCGAGTCGGCGGCCCGTGAAGCGCTCGCCCAGCACGACGATCGAAAGCGGGATCGCCCACGCCGGCATGAGGTAGGCGAGGATGGCGGCGCGGCTCGACGGAATGAAGAGCAGGCCGAAGGCGACGAGCAGGTTCCAGCAGGTGATGTTGAAGAACGCGAGCAGCGCGAGGCGGCCCCACTGGTCGCGCGGAACCGAAAGGCTGTGGCCGCCGGCGCGCAAGACCGCGAAGAGGATGCCGGACCCGAGCCCCAGGCAGAGCGAGCGGAAGGTCCACGGCGGCACATCGCTCAGCGCCACCTTCATGGCGGTCCAGTTGAAGCCCCAGGCGAGCGTGAGCCCCGCCAGGACCCACCACAGCCGGCGCGGCAGATGATCCAGGGCTACGGAATGTGAGGGTGTGCTCACTATTCTTTCAATCCTTATTCTTATCGAATTTAATCAACAGGATAACCGAGATGCTGCGTAGCACAAAATTCTTGACGAAGTCGCGGAGAAGCGTAGAATCCTGATTTGTGCAGCGCACAAACCGTCTCCGGACGAAGGCGCAAAACCGAATTCCCTACGTCGAATTCACCACTCAAGGAAGACCGAACATGTACGTGACGCCCGAACAGATCCAAGCGGCCAACAAGGCCAATGTAGAAGCTTTCCTCGCCGTCGCCAACGCGCAGTTCGCGGCGCTCGAGAAGCTGGCGACCCTCAACACCAACGCCGTGCGCACCGCCTTCGACGACTCGATCGCCAACACGCGCGCCCTGCTCGGCGCGAAGGACGTGCAGGAGCTCATGGGCCTGCAGAACGCCTTCGCCCAGCCCGCCGTCGAGAAGGCGATCGCCTACACGAAGAGCGTCTACGAGGTCGCGACCGGCACGAGCGCGGAGCTCACCAAGGTGGCCGAGCGCCGCGTCGCCGAATGGAACGAGAACTTCGTCTCGCTGCTCGACAAGGCGTCGAAGAACGCGCCGGCGGGCTCCGACGTCGCGGTCGCTGCAGTGAAGTCGCTGCTCGCCGCGGCGAACTCCGCCTACGACAACTTCAACAAGGTCGCCAAGCAGGCGACCGAGATCGCGGAAGCGAACGTCAACGCCGCGACCGAGACGGCCAAGGGCCTCGCGAAGGGCAAGAAAGCCGCCTGAGCGCGACGCCGAGGCAAGCATCACAAGAGCCCGCCGACAGGCGGGCTTTTTATTTGTGGGGAAAGCCGGCGGCCGCGACCGCCGAGCGCAGGAGCTCGATCGCGCCGCCCACCTGCGCGGGATCGCCGCGCACGCCGAGCTCGACGTGCAGCCGCGTGCCGCCCGGCCCCATGGACGGCAGGCTGAAAGCCCTCACGCCCGGATAGCGCGCCTCGACCGCGTGCATGGCGTCCACGAGCTGGCTCTCGCCTGCTTCGTAGACGAGGAGCGAGGCCTCCGCCCAGCGATCCCGGTCGAAGAAGCTGCGGTAGCGGTTGTCGAGCACCCACTCCACCATCGGCCAGGCCATCTGCGGGAATCCCGGCACGAAGTGATGGTCCCGGATGGAAAAGCCCGGAACGCGGTTCACCGGATTCGGAATGATCTCGGCGCCCTCCGGAAAGACGCCCATCTCCAGCCGCTGCGGCGTGACCTCGGCGCCGAAGCGCGCCCGGATCTCGCGCTCGGCCTCGGGATGGAGCGCGAGCGCGACGCCCAGGGCGGCGGCGGCGCACTGGCGCGTGCGGTCGTCCGGCGTCGCGCCGATGCCGCCGAAGCTGAAGACCGCGTCGCCCGAGGCGAAGCTGCGCCGCAGCGCCGCCGTGAGCAGCGCCTCGTCGTCGCCGAGATACTGCGCCGACGAAAGGCGCAGGCCGCGCCTCGCGAGCGCCTCGATGAGGAAGCCGAGGTGCTTGTCCTGCCGCTTGCCGACGAGGATCTCGTCGCCGATGATGAGCGCCGCGAATCTCACGGCGCGAGGGCGGTGGCCGCCGGCGGCGGGGAGAGGCGCCTGCGCTCCTCGAGCGCGCCGAGCAGGTAGCGGATGAACGCGAGGCCGAACACCACCGGCGCCGCGAAGCCGACGAGCGGCACGTACGCCGCCAGCGCGAGAAGAAGCCCCATCAGGTAGAGGCTGGGACGGCGCTCGCGGAAGAGCGCCTGCATCTCGCCCGCGTCGGCATGCTCGGAGACCGCGTCGTAGCGCAGCAGCCGCTGGTTGCCCCACGCGAAGATGGCGAGCGGGATGAGCGGCCACAGCGGCGGGATGAACCACAGCGGAATGCTGAGCGCGAAAAGGGCCGCCATGCCGCCGAGCGCGGCAAGGCCGTTGCCCACGCTGCCCGCGACGCTGCCGCCGCGCCGGCGCTCGAGCCCGGGAAAGCGCGTGGCGACGTGCTCGACCATGTGCTGCATGCCGAACATGCCGAGGATGAAGAGCGCCGTCAGGTAGACGGCCGGCACGAAGAGGAGAAAAAGCAGGACGTGCGAAGCCACCAGGGCGACGCCGGTGAAATCGATCTCGATGAAGGCGGACGCGGCATCGAGCCAGTTGCTCAGCACGCCGGCGAGCCAGACGGCGGTGCGGGTCCAGAGCGCGAGCGCCACCGTGCCCCAGACGAGGAGCGACACCAGCATGGGCCAGACCATCAGCCACAGCATGCGGGGATGAAAGAGGTTCGCCAGCCCGTAGGCGAGCGCGCCGGCTATGCTCATGAGCGCCTCATCTTCGCAGACTCTGCCACAGCTTCGCCAGCCGCTTGGCCGACACGGGGACCGGCGTCTTCAGCTCCTGGGCGAAGAGCGACACGCGCAGCTCCTCGAGAAGCCAGCCGAACTGCTCGAGCTGCGGCCCCGGGCCGCCCTGGCGCGCCGCCGCGGCGCACTGGCGCCGATAGGGCGTCTCGACCGTCGCGAGCTCGGCGGCGAGGCGCGCGTCGCGCACCGGGTCGGCGCGCAGCTTGTCGAGCCGCGCCGAAGCGGCCTTCAGGTAGCGCGGGAAGTGCTGCAGCCGCGGCCACGGCGTGCGCGCGAGCCAGCCCGGCGCGAGGAGCCGCGCGAGCTGCTCGCGCACCTGGTCGGCCGCGGCGGGGGAAGTCTTCGCCGCGGCTGCGAGCTTCTTCTCGATGGCCGCCCGCTCGGCGAGGACGGCCGTGGCGAGCCGTCCGATCTCCTGCGCGATCAGGTTGAAGCGGCTGCGCCCCTCCTCCACGCGCCGCGCGAAGTCCGCCTGGGTCGTCGGCACGCTTTCGGCGAGGAAGGTGCGCTCGATCGCCGCGGCGACGAGGTCGCCCTTGAGCGGCCCGAGCGCAACGTCGCGTGAAAGCGCGCGCTCGAGATCGCGCACGCGGTCGCGGAACGCGATGGCGAGGAGCCGGCGCACGCCGGCGCGATGCACTTCGGCAGCCTTCTCCGGCGAATCGAACACCTGCAGCGTGACGGCGTCGCCCGCATCGACGAGCGCCGGATAGCCGAGAAGCGTCTGGCCGCGCCGCTCGAGCTCGAGCAGCTCCGGCAGATCGCCCATGGTCCACCCGGTGTAGCGCTCGCCCTCCTCCACGGGCGCCTCTTCCCGCAGGATCGCCTCCGTCTTCGGCGAAAGCGCCTGCTTCAGCTCGGCGAGGTTGCGCCCCATGGCGAGCTGGCGCCCGTCCTCGTCGACCACCCGGAAGTTCATGTGCAGGTGGGGCGGGGCGGAATCCGGCCGGAAGGCGTCGACCGGGACCTCGAGCTGATGCTCGCTGCGGATGTACCGCGAAAGCGCCGCGGCGAGCGGCACGTCCGAGGGCGCCTCGCGCGACACGAAGGCCTCCGCGAAGCTCTCGAGCGGGCCGAGGCGATGGCGCAGGCGCTGCGGCAGGGACTTCGCCATCGTCCGGACCTTCTCCTTCAGGAGCCCCGGCACGAGCCACTCGGTGCGCGCCGCCGGCACCTGGTTGAGCAGCGCGAGGGGCACAGTCAGCGTCACGCCGTCGCGCGCCGACCCCGGCTCGAAGTGGTACTCGAGCGCGAGGCGGTTCGGCCCGAGGCCGAAGCTCGGCGGGAAATTCTCCGTCGTGATCCCCGCCGCCTCGTGGCGCATGAGATCCTCGCGCGAGAGGAAGAGCAGCTTCGGGCTCGAGCGCTCGGCGTCCTTGCGCCAGGCCTCGAAGCCGGCGGCGTCGTGCACGTGCTCCGGGATGCGGGCGTCGTAGAAGGCGTGGATGAGCTCGTCGTCGACGAGGATGTCGGGCCGGCGCGCCTTGTGCTCGAGCCGCTCGATGTCGGCCACGAGGCGGCGGTTGTGGGCGAAAAACGGCGCGCGGGAGTCGAAGTCGCCCTCGACGAGCGCCGAGCGAATGAAAATCTCGCGCGCGAGCGCCGGATCGTGCGGCGCGAACGCCACCCGGCGGTTCGCGTACACCGGCAGCCCGTACAGCGTGCCCCGCTCGAGCGCCACGACCTGCCCGCGGCGCTTCTCCCAGTGCGGATTCTCGCGGTGGCGCTT
The DNA here is from genome assembly GCA_964461055.1 of uncultured Enterobacteriaceae bacterium. Taxonomy (GTDB): domain Bacteria; phylum Pseudomonadota; class Gammaproteobacteria; order Burkholderiales; family SG8-39; genus SCGC-AG-212-J23. Next base: position 36,724 of record CAYWSG010000020.1, read on the forward strand.
GAGGAGGTGGCCGCCGAGCTCCTCGAGCCAGCGCGGCTCGACGGCCGCCACGGTGCGGGCGAAAAGGCGCGTAGTCTCGACGAGCTCCGCCGCGACGATCCACTTCCCCGGCCGCCGGGTGAACGAGCCCGGGTGCACCCAGAAGCGGATGCCGCGGGCGCCGGCATAGCTGCCCTCGGCCTCGTCGCGCAGGCCCACGTTGCCGAGGAGGCCGGCGAGGAGCGCGCGGTGGATCGCCCGGTAGCCTTCGGGCCGCTCGGGCGAGACGCTGCTCTGCCGCCAGCCGATGTCCGCAACCGTGCGCGCGAGCTGCTGGTGGATGTCGCGCCATTCCCGCATGCGCGGAATCGAGAGGAAGTTCTCGCGACAGGCCTTCTCGAGCGGCCCCTCGAAGAGCTTCCAGAGCTTGAGGTAGGAGAGGAAATCGGAGCGCTCGTCGGCGAAGCGGCCGTGGCGCTCGTCGGCGGCCGCGGCGCGCTCGAGCGGCCGCTCGCGCGGATCCTGCACGGAGAGCGCTGAGGCGATGACGAGGACCTGCGCGAGACAGCCCTCGTCGCGCGCCGCGACGAGCATGCGCGCGACGCGCGGGTCGAGCGGCAGGCGAGCGAGCTCCCGGCCGAGCGGCGTGAGCTCGTGCGCATCGTCCACGGCGCCGAGCTCTTCCAGGAGGGCGTAGCCGTCGGCGACGGCGCGCGGCGCGGGCGGGTCGAGAAACGGGAACTTGCCGACCTCCCCCAGCCCGAGGTCCTTCGCGCGCAGAATCACCGACGCGAGCGAGGAGCGCAGGAGCTCGGGGTCGGTGAACGGCGCACGGCGATGGAAGTCTTCCTCGGAATAGAGGCGCACGCACACGCCGTCGGCCACGCGCCCGCAGCGCCCGGCCCGCTGGCGCGCGGCCGCCTGCGAGATCGGCTCCACGCGCAGCATCTCGACCTTGTTGCGGTAGCTGTAGCGCTTCACGCGCGCATCGCCCGTGTCGACCACGTAGCGGATGCGGGGCACCGTGAGCGAGGTCTCGGCCACGTTGGTCGCGAGCACGATGCGCCGGGCGCGCGCGGGCCGGAACACCCGATCCTGCTCCGCCGCCGAGAGGCGGCCATAGAGCGGCAGGATCTCGGCGCCCCTCAGGGCGGCGGTCGCGGCCGCACGGCGGCGCAGCGTCTGCGCGGCGTCGCGGATCTCGCGCTCCCCCGGAAGGAAGACGAGCACGTCGCCCTCGCCCTCGCGGCAAAGCTCCTCGACCGCATCGCCGAGCGCCTGCTCTTCCTCCTCCCGGGTGGTGTCCTCCGCGTCGCCGCCGACCGGGCGATAGCGCACTTCGACCGGGTAGAGCCGGCCGGAAACCTCGATGACCGGCGCGCCGCCGAAGTGCCGGGAAAAGCGCTCGGCGTCGATGGTCGCGGAGGTGACGACGATGCGAAGCTCCGGGCGCTCGGCGATGAGATGGCGGGCGTAGCCGAGCAGGAAGTCGATGTTGAGGCTTCGCTCGTGCGCCTCGTCGATGATGAGCGTGCCGTACTGGCGCAGCAGCCGGTCGCCCTGCATCTCGGCGAGCAGGATGCCGTCGGTCATGAGCTTGACGAGCGTGCCCTCCCCCACCGTCTCGTGGAAGCGAACCTTGTATCCGACCAGTCCGCCGGGCCGGGTGCCAAGCTCCTCGGCGATGCGCGCCGCGACCGAGCGCGCCGCAATGCGCCGCGGCTGCGTATGGCCGATGCGTCCGGCCCGGGCCCGCCCCATGTCGAGCATCATCTTGGGAAGCTGCGTGGTCTTGCCAGAGCCCGTCTCGCCGCAGACGATGACGACCGGATGCTCGCGCACCGCCGCGCAGATCTCCGCGCGCCGGGCGTTGATCGGCAGCGCGGCATCGAAGTCGATCGGCGGAAGGCGTAAAGCTTGCATGATCAGCCGGCCGGCGAAGTTATCATCGTTTCGCGAAGGTGCGCCGCAATGACAATAGAATGCCGCCGATGAAATCCGTTTCCGCGCTCCTCGAGCTGATTCCCGAGCGCACGACGCGCTCGCCGAGCGGCTCGCGCCTTCCCGTGCCGCCGGAAGGCACCGGCGACGGGCGCCTCGCGTTCCTCGCCCAGCAGCTCAACTGGCTCACGCCTTTCAATGCCCTCAATGCCGAGGGTCAGCGCATCCTCGGGCTCGGCGCCCTGCGCGAGCGCCCCGAGCGTGAGGAGGACGACGGCGAGGGGGAAGAAGACCCGCTCGCGCGCTAGCGGAAGCCTCAGGCTTCGCGCGCGCCGAGCAGGCGCTCCAGGTAGCGCGCGACGAGGTCGATCTCCACGTTGACGCGGACGCCCGGGGCGAGGCGCGAAAGCGTGGTGTGGGCAAGGGTGTGCGGAATGAGGTTCACCTCGAACTCGTTTCCTTCCGCGCGGTTCACCGTAAGGCTCACGCCATCGATGCAGATCGAGCCCTTGCGCGCGATGTAGCGGGCGAGCGACATCGGCGCCCGGAACCGATAGACGGAGCCGTCGCGCCGGAGCACCTCGCCCACGCCATCGACGTGCCCCGTGACGAAATGTCCGCCGAGCGAATCGCCGACCCGCAACGCGCTTTCCAGGTTGACCGGGCCCGGCGCGTCGAGCCCCGTGGTGAGCGCCAGCGTCTCGGCCGACACGTCGGCGAGGAAGCCGCGCGCGGTACGCTGCGTGACCGTGAGGCAGGCGCCCTGCACGCAGATCGAGTCGCCGACGGCAATCGACGACATGTCGAGCCCGCCGGCCTCGATCTCATGCGGATGCAGCGACACGATGCGCCCGACCGCTTGCACGATGCCCGTAAACACGGGCGGCAGGTTACCGCAAATTCCGCGCGGCGCGGCTAGTGCGTCGGCTGCCCGGCGGCGCCCGGATGGAACCATTCGACCCGCCGGCCGTCGAAGCTGACAGCGAAATGCGAGCCGAGCGCGAAGCTTGCCCAGCATCGCCATCTCGAGGTCGCAACCCTGCGCTTTCTCCCCTCGCCTTGGCAGCGCGATCGCTTCCATGCCCAGCATGACCGCTGCGCTGCGCCGTGACGAGTCGGCACGGGGCTGAACTTCCTGCAGGCATGCGGCGACAGGTTGAAGTGATCGGCGCGGCGTGGGGGCTCGGCGGCGCCGATCCGGGCTGCGAGCATGCGCCGTCGGCGCTCGCGCCGCTGCTTCGCGAGGACCTCGAGCGGCGCGGCGTGCACGCGCTTGAGGGGCCGATGGTGAGCGCCGCTGCAGGTGCACGCGCCGGCGAGCGCAGAAGGCAGGCGCTCGTCGGAAAGCTGTGCGGCGAGCTGGCGTCGGCCGTCGCCACCTCGGTGCGCAACGGGCGGCTGCCGTGCGTGCTCGGTGGCGATCACAGCTGCGCGGGCGGAACGTGGAGCGGCGTAGCGCGCGCGCTGCAAGGCCGCCTCGGCCTCGTATGGATCGATGCGCACATGGACAGCCACACGCGCGGCACGAGCCACACCGGGCGCCTGCACGGCATGCCGCTCGCATGGCTTCTCGGCGAGGACGACGATCCGCGCTATGGCCTCACCTCCGGCGTCATCGATCCAGCCCACGTGTGCCTCGTCGGCGTGCGAAGCTACGAGCCGGAGGAGGCGGCGCGCCTTGCTCGCCTCGGCGTGCGCGTGATCATGATGGAAGAGGTGGAGCGCCGCGGCCTCGCGACTGTGCTCGACGAGGCGCTTGCCATCGCCGGCGCCGGCACCGAGGCGTTCGGCCTGAGCATCGACCTCGATGCCGTGCGACCGGACCAGGCGCCCGCCGTCGGCACGCCGGTGGCGGGCGGGCTCGACGCGCGCGCGCTCGCCCGGGCGCTCGAGCCGCTCGGCGCACGCCGCGGCCTTGCGGCCGTCGAGCTTGTCGAGTATTCGCCCCGCCGCGATTCCGATGGCGCGACCGCCCGGGTGGCGGTGGCGCTGCTCCGCGCCGCGCTATGCGGTCCGGGCGACGATGCGGACATCGTCGCCCACCCGGTCGAGCGACCGCAGGCGTAGCGGCACGCGAGCCTCGAGGCTGAGCGGCGCGGCGAGGTCCACGATGCCCTCGGCCGTGTCGCCGAGGAAGCTCGGGTTCAGGTAGAGAAGCACTTCGTCCACGCACCCCTCGCGCACGAGCGAGCCGTTCAGCTTGAAGCCCGCCTCGACGTGCAGCTCGTTGATGCCGCGGCGCGCGAGCTCGCGCAGCATGCCGGGAAGGTCGACCTTGCCCGCCGCGTTCGGCAGCTCGACCACCTCCGCGTTCGGCAGTGCGCCAGCGCGCGCGGCGAACACCAGAACCTTCTCGCCCTGAAGGATCCTCGCGTCGGCAGGCGTCTCGAGGCGGCTGTCGACGATGACGCGCAGCGGCTGGCGGGGCGTCTCGACCGCACGCACCGTGAGCCGTGGATTGTCGGCCTTGACGGTGCCGATGCCAGTCAGGATCGCGCAGGCGCGCGCGCGCCACAGGTGGCCGTCCTCGCGCGCCGCCTCGCCCGTGATCCATTGGGAGCGGCCGGCGGCCGCGCCACTCGCCCGCCCGAGCGCCGTGCGGCCGTCGAGCGTGGCGGCCGCCTTGAGGCGCACCCAGGGCCGCCCGCGCGTCACCCGGGACAGAAAGCCGATGTTCAGCTCGCGCGCCTCGTCCTCGAGGAGCCCGCTTTCGAACCGGATACCGGCCGAAGCGAGCGCCTGCCCGCCTCCCGCCGCCGTGGGGTGAGGATCCCGCATGGCGGCCACGACCCGAGCGACGCGGGCGTTGATGAGGGCGCCCGCGCATGGCGGCGTACGGCCGTAGTGGTTGCACGGCTCGAGCGACACGTAGACGGTCGCTCCGGCGGCCGCCTCGCCCGCGGCCCGGAGCGCCGCCATCTCGGCGTGCGGCTCGCCGGCCCGCTCGTGCCAGCCCTCGCCGACGATGCGCTCGCCCTGCACGATTACGCAGCCCACCCGGGGGTTCGGCGTCGCGGTGAAGAGGCCCTTCGCGGCGAGCCCGAGCGCGCGCGCCATCATGGCGCGATCGAATTCGCTGAAGCCGGACGCGCTCATCGGCAGCCCACGGGCTCGCCTCGCCCGCCCCGGGCTAGCGGCGCTTCTTGCGCGGCGACTTCACTTCCTGCACGGCCTCGCGGAAGTCGTCCGGCGACTCGAAGCTGCGGTAGACGGAGGCGAAGCGGATGTAGGCGATCTTGTCGAGCTTCGCAAGCTCCCGGATGACGAAGTCGCCTACCCGGCTCGTCGGCACCTCCCGCTCGCCGAGGGCGCGCAGGCGCTCGATCACGCGGTCGACGGCCGCCTCGATCTCGTCGGTGGCCACGGGACGCTTGCGCAGCGCGAGCATCATGCTGCCCATCAGCTTGTCGCGGTCGAAGTCGGTGCGGCTGCCGTCCTTCTTCACCAGGCGCGGCATCTTGAGATCCACCCGCTCGTAGGTGGTGAAGCGCTTCTCGCAATGGAGGCACTTTCTGCGGCGCCGGATGGTGTTCGCCTCGAGATTCGCCCGGGTGTCGACCACCTGGGTCTCCTCGGAGCCGCAGAAGGGACATTTCATGGGCTTAGGGGGCCCCTCGTGGTCGGGTGCCGCGTCAAGGGTAGACCGGAAACTTCGCGCAGAGCGCCTTCACCTCGCCGGCGACGCGCGCGACGCTCGCCTCGTCGCCGGGGCGATCGAGCACGTCGGCGATGAGGTGCGCGAGCCGCTCGGCCTCGGCCCTGCGAAAGCCGCGCGTGGTCATGGCCGGCGAGCCGATGCGCACGCCGCTCGTCACCATCGGCTTCTGCGGGTCGTTCGGGATCGCATTCTTGTTCACGGTGATGTGCGCGCGCCCGAGCACGGCCTCGGCCTCCTTTCCGGTCATGCCCTTCGAGGTGAGGTCGACGAGGAACATGTGGCTGTCCGTGCCGCCGGAGACGATGCGCACGCCCCGGCTCGTGAGCGTGTCGGCCATCGCGCGCGCGTTCTCGAGCACCTGCTTCTGGTACTCCTTGAACTGGGGCCGCAGGGCCTCGCCGAGGGCGACGGCCTTGGCCGCGATGACGTGCATGAGCGGACCGCCCTGCAGGCCGGGGAAGATCGCCGAGTTGATCGGCTTCTCCTGCTCGGGCCGGCCCATGACGAGCCCGCCGCGCGGTCCGCGCAGCGTCTTGTGCGTGGTGGTGGTGACGAAGTCGGCGACGCCCATGGGCGACGGATAGAGGCCGACCGCGATGAGCCCCGCGTAGTGCGCAATGTCGGCCATGAGCAGGGCGCCCACCTTGTCGGCGATCGCGCGAAAGCGCTGCCAGTCGATGACGCGGGAATACGCCGAGGCGCCCGTCACGATGAGCTTCGGCTTCTCCTGGAGGGCGAGCCGCTCGGCGGCGTCGTAGTCGATCCGCTCGTTGGCATCGAGCCCGTAGGAGACGACGCGATAGAGCTTGCCCGAGAGGTTCACCGGCGAGCCGTGCGTCAGGTGCCCGCCCATGGCGAGCGACATGCCGAGAATCGTGTCGCCCGGCTTGAGCGCCGCGACGTACACGGCCTGGTTGGCCTGCGAGCCGGAATGCGGCTGCACGTTCGCCCACGGCGCGCCGAAGAGCTTCTTCGCCCGCTCGATCGCCAGCGTCTCGGCCATGTCGACGTACTCGCAGCCGCCGTAATACCGCTTGGCCGGATAGCCTTCCGCGTACTTGTTCGTGAGGACGCTGCCCTGCGCGGCGAGCACCGCCGGGCTCACGTAGTTTTCCGACGCGATCAGCTCGACGTGGTCTTCCTGCCGCTGGTTCTCCTGCCGCAGCGCGTTCCAGAGCTCCGGATCGGACTGGGCAAGAATGTCGGGGGCGAGCATGGACATGGGTCGGGGAGTCGACTGAGGAAGCGCCGATTGTAACAGTCCGGTCCCCCGAAGGGCCTGCGCTTGCCCCGCCCTTCGCCCCTAGATCCGGCCACCCGGGGACCAACGACCGCTACCTATAGTAGTCCCCACGTAGTCCCCAC
>CAYWSG010000021.1:0-33584 GCA_964461055.1 uncultured Enterobacteriaceae bacterium
CCATTCGACTCGCCGAGCCCCGCGACGCGCAGGCGATCGCCGTCATGTCGCGCGACTTCATCGAGGCGGGCCTGGGCTGGAAGTACGACGCGCCGCGCATCCTGCGGGCCATCCGCGACCCCGAGACGCTTGCCGTGGTCGCCTGCGAGAGCGCCAAGGGCTCCGGACGCGGACCCATCGCCGGCTTCGCCATCATGGAAATGGGCGAGGAGCGCGCGCACCTCGTGCTCCTTGCCGTGCGCCCGAGCAGCCGGCGCACGGGCATCGGCGAGCGCCTGATGGAGTGGCTGCTCGAGTCCGCGCGCACCGCCGGCATGGCGAGCATCCACCTCGAGCTGCGCTCGGGGAACGACGCGGCCCGGCGCTTTTACCGCGCCATGGGCTTCTACGAGACCGTGCTCGTGCCGGGCTATTACCGCGGCGGCGAAGGCCGCAAGGAAGGCGCCATCCGGATGCTCCGCGTGCTGAGGGCCCCGGGGCCCCCGCCCTTCACGTGGCGGCCGCCGCGCACCGAGGACACCTAGGAAGCTTGCCGGGACGGCCTGCCGCGGAGCCCCGAGATCAGGGGACGATGGCGATGCCGAAGCGAAGCTGCGCCCTGCGCCGCAGGTTGTAGCCGAGGATGTCCTCGCCGTAGCCGCGGAAATACTGGATGTGGAAGTACCCGCCGATCGGCCCGAAGCGCAGGTCGCGCACCCGGCGGGACATGTCGAGAAGCAGGCTTCCCTTGCCCGAGTCGCCCCGCCGCGCGACCGCCGTGAAGATCCAGTTCAGCCCCGAGTCGTAGCGCACGCGCCAGTCCACATTGCCGCGGAAGCGGTGGATGTCCGGGTTCTCCTCCTTGTCGAGGTAGCCGTAGAACTTGGGGGCGAACTCTAGCTCCGCGCCGTCGGAAAAGGCCCACCGCCACGCAGGACGCACGAAGAGCGTGTCGATGGAGCGCGAGCGCTCGGGTCCCCCGCCGTTCGATTCGTGCTCGTAGCCCACGCGCACCTCGTCGATCCAGGTCTTGTCGTCGGTGCGCTGCCAGCGCCAGTAAAGCGAGGGGCGGTAGGAGGTGTCGCGGAACGGGCGCGACTCGGCCGACCAGTCCCAGAGCGAGTTCTGCGTGTAGCCGAAGTAGATGCCCGAGAGCCAGGCCTGCTCGCGACCGAATCCGCTCGTCGGATCGAACAGCCGGTACTTGAACGAGAGCTGGAAGCGCGCGGTCGTCGGCCCGCGCGAGCCGGCGATGAAGTAGATCGGCTCGTTCTCGGAAAGCGGCGGCTCCACCTCGCCGGAGCGCCGGCCGGCGAGCACCTCGAGCGGGCCCTGCGGCGGCGCGGCGACCGAGAACATGAGCGCGCTCGAAGGCCGCCCGGCGAGCCGGACGGTCACGTTGCCCGTCATGCCGGGCGGAAGGGTGGCGCTGTAGAGGCGCCGCCCGCCGACGGGCAGGCCTTGCCCCTTCATGGGGATCACCCGCTCGTCGGCGCGCGAAGCGGTGAGAACCACGTCCAGCCGGTCGGGCAGCTCGGCCTCGGGCGGCGCGATGACCGTGAGCACGAGCTCCGCGCCGGCGGCGAGCTCGGGCTCCTGCGTGGCGATGATCCACGGCTGCGCGTAGGCGGCGCCGCAGAGCGCGAGGCCCGCGGCCAGGACGAGCGCCCTCATGCGCGCGACCCGCGCGCGGCCTGCCCGGCAAAGGCCTCGATCAGGAACTCGACGAAAAGCCGCACTTTGGCCGAGAGGTGCTTGCGGCTCGGATAGAGCGCGTAGACGGCCAGCGGCGCCGGCGTGAACGCCTCGAGGACCCGCACCAGCCGACCGGCCCGTACCTCCGGCGCGACGATGAGCTCCGGCTCGAACACCACGCCGCCGCCGCGCGCAGCCGCCTCGACGAGCAGCTCGCCGTTGTTGGAATGCAGGGTACCGCTCACGCGCACGGCTCGGTCCTCGCCATCGGGGCCGCGGAAATGCCAGACGTTGCGCGGCGAGGCGTATTCGTAAGTGAAGCAGTTATGGCTGGCAAGGTCTTCGGGCGTCGCGGGCCAGCCGTGCGCCTGGAGATAGGCGGGCGCCGCGCAGGCGACGAGGCGCGTTTCGCCGAGCCGGCGCGCGACGAGGTTCTCGGTGCCCGGCCCGCCGATGCGGATGGCGAGATCAAAGCCCTCCTCCACGAGGTCGACCACCCGATCGGAGAGCGACACGTCGAAGCGCACCTCGGGATGGCGCGCCATGAAGGCGGCGATCGCCGGCGCGACGTGCCGCACGCCGAAATTGACCGCGGCCGTGAGCCGTACCGTGCCGCGCGGCACGACGGCCGCGCGGGAAGCTTCCTGCTCCGCCTCCTCGAGGTCGGCCAGGATCTGCACCGCCCGCCCATAGAACGCCCGGCCGCTCTCGGTGAGGCTGACGCGGCGGGTGGTGCGGTTGAGGAGGCGGGTCTTGAGGTGCGCCTCGAGCTCGGCGACGTGGCGGGAGGTGGCCGACGTGGACAGGCCAAGCTTGTCGGCGGCCCCGGCAAAGCTCCCGGATTCAACCACTTGCGCGAAGACTTGCAGGGCGGCAAGGCGATCCATCGCGCCTCATTATCCCACCTTGAACAACACTGCATCCTTCGCGGGGATCTTTTTCTCATCTTACGGGATAGAGAGAATACGAGCCCGACGAATCGATCATCCACAACGGAGGAAATCGCTACATGAAGCTCTACTACTCGCCAGGCGCCTGCTCGCTCTCGCCCCACATCGTTTCCCGCGAAGCGGGCATCCCCCTGGAGCTGAAGAAGGTGAACCTGAAGGAGAAGACCGTCGAGGGCGGCGGCGACTACTGGAAAGTAAACGGGCGGGGTTACGTCCCTTCGCTCGAGCTCGACAACGGCGAGATCCTCACGGAGGGGCCGGCGATCGTGCAGTACCTGGCCGACCAGAAGCCGGAGTCGGGCCTCGCGCCGAAACTGGGGACGTTCGAGCGCTATCGGCTGCAGGAGTGGCTGAACTTCATCACCGCGGAGATCCACAAGGGCTTCTCGCCGCTTTTCAAGCCGAACACGCCCGACGAGTACAAGCGCATCAGCAAGGAGAACCTCGCCACGCGCTTCGACTGGATCGAGCGCCAGCTCGAGGGACGCCAGTACGTCATGGGCGAGCGCTTCACCGTGGCTGACGCATACCTTTTCGTCGTGCTGTCCTGGACGCAGCCCATGCAGATGGACCTCTCGAAGTGGCCCAACATCCGCGCGTACCTGGAGCGCGTAAGGGCGCGGCCTGCGGTGCAGGAGGCCCTGAAGGCGGAAGGCCTCATCAAATAGGTTGCGCCCATGGCACGGCTCCCCAGCCTCTTCATCTCGCACGGCTCGCCGATGCACGCGCTCGAGCCGGGCGCGGCCGGCGCGGCCTGGAGCGCGCTGGGGCGCCGGCTTCCGCGGCCGCGGGCGATCCTCATCAGCTCGGCGCACTGGGAGACCAACGTGCCCATGCTGACGGGCAGCGCGCGGCCGGAGACGATCCACGACTTCTTCAACTTTCCCGAGCCGCTCTACCGGCTGCGCTATCCCGCGCCGGGGTCGCCGGAGCTTGCCCAGCGCACGCAGGCGCTTCTCCGGGAAGGCGGCTTCACCGCCGCGATCGACGGCTGCCGCGGCCTCGACCACGGCGCCTGGGCGCCGCTCCTCTACGCCTATCCGCAGGCCGACATCCCGGTCGTGCAGCTCTCGGTGCAGACCGAGCTCGGCCCGCGGCACCACCTCGCGCTCGGACGCGCGCTTCGCCCGTTGCGGGACGACGGCGTTCTCGTCATCGGCTCGGGACACCTCACCCACAACCTGCGCGACCGGGTGCGCAGCCCGACGGCGGCTCCGCTTGCGTATGCGAGCGAGTTCCAGCGCTGGGTCTTGGGAAGGATCGAAGCGGGCGACGTCGATGCGCTAGCGGACTACCGCACCGCCTCGCCGCACGGCGTGCGCGCCCATCCGACCGACGAGCACTTCCTGCCGCTCTTCGTCGCCCTCGGCGCGAGGGACGAGGGTGCCGGCTTCGAGCGGATCTTCGACGGCATCGAGCTCGGCGCGCTTGCCATGGATTCCTACGTCTTCAGCTAGCGCCGTCCCAGCCGCCGCCCAGGGCGCGGATGAGCGCGACCGTCGAGCTGGCGCGGGCGCCGCGGATCTGCGTCTCCAGCCGCTGCACGGTGAGCAGGCTGCGCTGTGCGTCGATGACATCGAGGTAGCCGGTCGCCCCGGCGCGGTAGCGCGCCTGCGCGATCGCGAGGGCGCGGCCGGCCGACTGGACGGCCTCGCGCGTCGCCTGGCCCTGCTCGTCGAGGGTGCGCACGTCGACCAGGCTGTCCTCGACTTCGGCGAACGCCACCAGCACCTGCTGCCGGTACCCGGCCACCGATTCCTCGAGCACGGCGTACGAGCGCTCGAGGTTGGCCTGGTTGCGCCCGCCGTCGAGGATGGGGACGGTGAGAATCGTGCCGAAGAGCGGACCGAGCGCCCAGGTGCGGCTCGACCAGCGGAAGAGATCCGAGAGCTCGCCGGACTCGTACCCCGCCTGCGCGGTCAGGCTGACGACGGGGAAGAACGCCGCCTTCGCGACGCCGATCCGGGCGTTCGCTGCCGCCATGGCGCGGCTTGCCGAGGCGATGTCCGGCCGGCGCTCGAGCAGCGTCGAGGGCAGGCCTGCCGGAATGTTGGGCATTGCCCCTGCCAGCGGAGCGGCCTCCAGGCCGAAGGTGGCAGGCGCCTGGCCGAGGAGCACCGCGAGCGCGTGCTCGAGCTGCGCGCGCCGGCGCTCCAGCGCGATGGCTTCGCTGCGCGTCGTCGCCAGCTCGGTGCGCGCCCGGTTGACGTCCAGCTCGTTGATCTCTCCGAGCTCGTAGCGCCGGGCCAGCAACCGCACGCTGTCTTCACGCAGGGCGAGCGTGTTGCGCAGGAGCGCGAGCTCGTCGTCGGCCTGGCGGATGGCGAAGTACGTCTGGGCGACGTCGGCCTGCAGCGCCAGCAAGACCGACTGGAACGCAGCCTGCAGGCCCTCGTAGTCGCTGCGCGCGGCAGCCACACCGTCGGAGACGCGGCCGAAAAGATCGACCTCATAGCTCACGCCGATGAGGCCGCGCCACACCGTGGCCGGCGGCTGGCCCGAAGGCTTGATGCGGCTCGGGCCGAAGCCGGCGTCGACGCGCGGCGAGCGCTCGGCATTGACCACGCCGACGAGCGCCCTCGCCTGCGCCACGCGGGCGGCGGCCATCCTGAGGCTCTGGTTGGCCGCGATGGCCTGCTCCTCGAGCGCCGTCAGCTTCGCGTCGCCGAACACGCGCCACCACTCGCCGCGCGGCTGCGCCTCGGCGGGCTGCGCGGTCTTCCACCGCCCGCGCTCCTCGGGCGTGAGCTCCTTGAACTGCGGCGCCGTCTCGACGGCCGGCTGCTCGAGCCGGGGCGCGAAAGAGCACCCGGCCAGAACCACGAGCGTGATCAGAAGAGAATTCTTCATGGTTGGAATGCGAGCTTGGCTTCACGCCTTCTCTGCAGCATGACGTAGAAGACCGGAGTGAGGAAAAGACCGAAGAGCGTCACGCCGATCATGCCGGCGAAGACCGCCACGCCCATCGCCTGGCGCATCTCGGCGCCCGCGCCGGAAGAGAGCACGAGCGGCACCACGCCCATGATGAAGGCGATGGAGGTCATGAGGATGGGACGAAGCCGCATGCGGCAGGCCTCCAGCGCCGCGCGCACGGGGTCGTGCCCCTGCCCCTTGAGCTCCAGCTCGCGGGCGAACTCGACGATCAGGATCGCGTTCTTGCAGGCAAGGCCCATCAGCACGAAGAGCGCGACCTGCGTGAAGACGTTGTTGTCCCCGCCCGAGAGCCACACGCCGCCGATGGCGAAGAGCAGGCACAGCGGGACGATGAGGATGATGGCGAGCGGCAGGCGCAGGCTCTCGTACTGCGCGGCGAGCACGAGGAAGACGAGCAGCACGCACAGCGGCAGGACGAGGTAGGCCGTGTTGCCGGCGAGGAGCTCCTGGTAGGTGAGCTCGGTCCACTCGAAGCGGATGCCTCGCGGCAGCGTCTCGGCGGCGATGCGCTCGATGGCGGCCTGCGCCTGCCCCGAGCTGTAGCCGGGCGCGGCCGCGCCGTTCAGGTCCGCCGACGGGAAGCTGTTGTAGCGCATCGCCCGGTCGGGCCCGAAGCTGTCGGCGACCTTAAGCACGGCGCCGAGCGGCACGAGCTCGCCCTCGGCGTTGCGCGTCTTCAGCGCCGCGATGTCCTCGGCGCTCGAGCGGTAGGGGGCGTCGGCCTGCACGATCACGCGATAGGTCTTGCCGAAGCGGTTGAAGTCGTTGACGTAGACCGAGCCCAGGTTGATCTGCATGGTCTCGAACACGTCGGTGAGCGGCACGCCCAGGCGCTTGGCGCGCGCGCGGTCGACGTCCGCGTAGAGCTGCGGCACGTTGATCTGGAAGCTGGAGAACACGCCGGCGAGCTCCGGGGCCTGCCAGGCCTTCGCCTGCATGGCCATCGCCGCCTCATAGAGCGCCTGGTCGCCCAGGTTGGCGCGGTCCTCGATCTGCAGCTTGAAGCCGCCGATCGTGCCGAGCCCGTTGACCGGCGGCGGCGGAAAGACCGCGATGAACGCCTCCTGGATGCCCGCCAGGCGCTTGTTCACCTCCGCCGCGATCGCACCGCCGGAGAGCGCGGGCGACTTGCGGTTCTCGAACTCGTCGAGCGTGAAGAAGACGATCCCGGCGTTGGGCGCGTTCGTGAAGCCGTTGATCGACAGGCCCGGGAACGCCACCGAGTTCCTGATGCCCGGCGTCTGCATGCCGATCTCCGACATGCGGCGGATCACCGCCTCGGTGCGCTCGAGCGAGGCGCCGTCGGGCAGCTGGGCAAAGCCGACCAGGTACTGCTTGTCCTGGCCGGGGACGAAGCCGCGCGGCACCGCCTGGAAGGCCCCGTAGGTGACGCCGATCAGCACGAGGTAGACGACGAAGGCGAGCGCCTTGCGGTTGAGCACCTTCGCCACCGCGGTCTGGTAGCGGTCCGAGGAGCGCCTGAAGAAGCGGTCGAAGCGCGTGAAGAACCAGCCGAGGTAGCGGTCCATGATCCGCGTCAGCCGGTCCTTCGGCGCGTCGTGGGGCCTGAGGAGCAGCGCGGCCAGCGCCGGCGAGAGCGTCAGCGAGTTGAACGCCGAGATCACCGTCGAAATGGCGATGGTCAGGGCGAACTGGCGGTAGAACTGGCCGTTCAGCCCGCTGACGAAAGCGATCGGCACGAACACCGCGCACAGCGTGAGCGCGATGGCGATGATGGGGCCGCTCACCTCCCGCATGGCGCGGTAGGTGGCCTCCTTCGCATCGAGGCCGAGCTCGAGGTTGCGCTCCACGTTCTCCACGACCACGATGGCGTCGTCGACGACGATGCCGATCGCGAGCACCAGCCCGAAGAGCGTCAGCGTGTTGATCGAGAAGCCGAAGGCGAGCAGGAAGGCGAACGTGCCAACGATCGACACCGGCACCGCGGCGAGCGGGATGATGGACGCGCGCCACGTCTTCAGGAACACGATCACCACCAGGACCACCAGCGCCACCGCCTCGAGGAGCGTCATGATGACCGCGTCGATCGACTGCTGCACGAAGCGCGTCGGGTCGTAGATGATCTGGTAGTCGACGCCGTCCGGGAAATCCTTCTTCGCCCCCTCCATGGCCGCGCGCACGGCGTTGGAAAGCGCGATCGCGTTGGACTCGGGTGCCTGGAAGACGCCGATGGCCACCGCCGGCTTGTTGTTGAGCAGGCTGCGCAGCGCGTATTCGCCTGCGCCGAGCTCTATTCGCGCCACGTCCTTGAGGCGCAGCAGCCCCCCGTCCGGCGAGGTGGCGACGATGATCTCGCCGAACTCCTCCTCGGTGGCGAGGCGGCCGCGGGCCTTGACCGAGAGCTGGAACGCGCTCTGCGCGTCGGGCGGCGCGCCGACCACCCCGGCGGCCACCTGCCTGTTCTGCTCCCGGATCGCGCGCACCACGTCGGTCGCGGTAAGGTTGCGCGCGGCAAGCTTCTCGGGGTCGAGCCACACGCGCATCGCGTAGTCGCCCGCGCCCCAGACCAGCACCTGGCCGGCGCCAGGGATCCGCTGCAGCAGGTCCTTGACGTTGAGCATGGCGTAGTTGCGCAGGTAGAGCTCGTCGTAGCGCTCGTCGGGCGAGACGAGGTGGACCACCATCGTGAGGTCGGGCGAGCTCTTCTGCGTGACGACGCCGATCTGCCGCACTTCGTCGGGAAGGCGCGGCAGCGCGCGCTGCACCCGGTTCTGGACCTGGGTCTCGGCCAGCTCCGGATCGGTCCCGATCTGGAAGGTGGCCGTCAGGGTGAGCACCCCGTCGCTGTTCGCCTGCGAGGAGACGTAGAGCAGGTTGTCGACGCCGTTGATCTGCTCCTCGAGCGGCGCGGCCACCGTCTCGGCGATGACCTTCGGGTTGGCGCCGGGATAGGTGGCACGCACGACTACCGAAGGTGGCACCACGTCCGGGTACTCGGAGACCGGCAGCTTGGCAATGGCGATGGCGCCGGCCAGGAGCACCAGTACCGACAGCACGCCCGCGAACACCGGGCGGTCGATGAAGAACCGTGAGAAGTTCATCGCGCCGCCATCGCCACTGCCTGGGGCGTGACCGGCACGCCCGGCCGCACGCGCTGCAGGCCGTTCACCACGATCATCTCGCCGGGCTGCAGGCCTTCCTCGACCACGCGCAGGCCATCGACCAGGCGGCCCAGGCGCACCTCGCGGTACTCGGCCGTGTTCTCGCCGTTCACGACGAGCACGTAGCGCTTGCTCTGGTCCGTGCCGACCGCGCGGTCGGAGACGAGCACCGCCTTGCGGCTGGCGCCGCTGTCGCCCACGCGCACCCGGGCGAAGAGCCCGGGGGCGAAGCGGCTCTCGCCGTTCTTCAGCACGGCGCGCATGCGCGCCGTGCCGGTCTGCGGGTCGATCTGGTTGTCGACGAACTCCAGCCGCCCGGCATGCGGGAAGCCTTCCTCGTCGGCGAGTCCGACCGACACCTTCACCCCGGAACGCGCCGCGGCCGTGTACTTGAGGAACGCGGCCTCATCGACCTCGAAGGCTGCGTAGACCGCATCGGTCGACACGACGGTCGTCAGCACGGGCGAGTTCGGCCCTTCGCCGGGGATCAGGTTGCCGACGGTGATCTCGGCCTTGCCGACCCGCCCGTCGATCGGCGAGGTAATGCGGGTGTAGGCGAGGTTCAGCCTCGCGATGTCGGCAAGCGCCTCGGCGGCCTTGACCTGCGCCTCGAGGCTTCGCACCTTCGCCGCCGCGTCGTCGTGCTCGCGGCGCGAGGTCGCCTGCTCGGCGAGCAGGAGCTCGCTTCGCCGCAGCTCCGTGCGCGCAAGGCCGAGCTGCGCGCGCATGTTGGCGAGCGCCGCCTGAGCGCGGGCGAGCTCTGCCGCGTACGGACGCGGATCAATGACGAACAGCAGATCGCCCTTGCGCACGTTGGCGCCCGGCGCGAAATGCACGGACTCGATGTACCCGCTCACGCGGGCGCGCACCTCGACCCGCTCGACCGCCTCGATCCGGCCGGGAAACTCGTCGGTGTAGACGACCTCCCGCTCCGTCACCGGCGCGACGCTCACGGTCGGCGGCGGCGGCGGCGCCACGCTCGCCTGCGGCTCGCTGCAGCCTTGCAGCAGCATCGCGGCGAGTACAACGCTCAATCCCAATACGGCAAAGCCATGCATGCGCATCCGAAGTCCCCTTTTTTCCGATGAGCGCATGCTCAGGGCGCGGCGTTGCGCGAAGATTGCACCACCGAAGCCGGCGATTACACGTGTAGTAGTCCTGTAGTGACGCTACGGTCCGCCTGGAGTGCGCGAGCCAAGCGCCGGAGAGGGCGCCTTAGCTTTTCTCCTTGACCAGGACCGAGAGGAGAAGCAAGACGAAGGCTGCCATGTTGAGGATGGCAGAGGCAGCGTGCGAATACTCCCACTGGGCCCTCAACGCCGCCCAGTTCTCCGGAAGGACGGTCCAGTTCTCGGTCGCCTGATTGGTCGGGAAGGTGAAGGTCCAGAAGACGAGCTGCGTGCCCGCCAGGCAGAGAAGACCGAGCAGCGCAAAGGCGAACGCCCGCCGGCGGCCGCGCACGACGATCACGTAGTAGAGCGTGGTAAGAAGCGCGCCGATCACGACGACGCCGAGGAGCGCCCAGCCGCTATAGATCTGCTGCACGGTCAGGTAGTCCTCGCGCGGGAGCCCGATCTTGTTCGGCAGCTCGAGCAGGTGCGCGAGCGCGGGCGCCATGGCGAGCGCGGCGAAAAGGAGGCTCAGGAACCTCGCGACGGCAAGCCTGGCGGGCGCGTCGTCCGGCATCCGCCCCCGCTTCAGTCCACGTTGCTCTCGTCGCGGTACATCACCTTCTTCCGCGTCGTCGCGATCCACTCGTCGATCTCGGCCTGCGTCTTGAGCTGCGCCGGGTCGAAGCGGTTCCAGCTCGCGATCTCGTCGAGGCGCTTCTTCCAGCGCTTGTAGGGCGTCTTGGCGGGCGGGCCGAAGCACATGATGTCGAGCACGGAAAGCTCGGGCGGGATGCCGAGAAGCGGCTTCATCGCCTCCTGCGCCTTCTGCTGGCCGATGGCCGTCACCCACCAGACGTTGTAGCCGAGGGCCGCCGCCGCGAGGTGGGCCGACATGGTGGCCGCGGCCACGCTCTGCAGCAGGATGCGCTCGGCGTTCTCCTTGTACATGCGGTCGAGCTCGGAGCCGTCGTTCAGCACCGGGAAGGCGCTCACCCAGCGGAAGTCGCTCGCCACCACGATCATCCCCGGCGCGGTGGCGAGGCCACGGTAGTCGGGGGTCGGGAACTTCATCTTGAGCTTCGCGCGGACGACCTGCTCCTCGCGGAAATACTCGGCGATGCGCTCCTTGAGCGACGGGTCGGTCACGACGATGAAATGCCAGGGCTGCGCGTTGGCGCCCGAAGGCGCGTGCCGCGCCGCCTCGAGGATGAGCTCGTAGTGCTCGCGCGGCACGGTGCAGCTCGCATCGAACGCGCGCACCGTCATGCGGTTGCGCACCACCTCCATGAGTGCGTCATAGCGGGATCGGTCTTCGCTCATCGTCTCTCCGAGGAATTGGGGTCAGAGCAATTTTCCCGAAATTATCGATCCGCGTCCTCAAACGCTCGGAAAACTGCTCTGACCCCTTTTTCGCTTAGCCGCCGAGGGCGCGGTAGAGGTCGGCGATGGCCGAGCGGTAGGCGCGCAGGGCGTCGATGCGCGCGCTGCGGGCGGCGAGGAGGCCGCGCTCGGCATCGAGGACGTCGAGCTGGCTCGCGATGCCGTTCTCGTAGCGAAGCCGCGCAAGGCGCAGCGTCTCGGTGAGCGCGACCTCGCGCGCCGTCTCGGCCTCGAAGCTCTCGCGCGAGCGCGCCTGCGCGGCGAGGGCAGCGCGGACCTCGCTGAAGGCTGTCTGGATGGTCTTCTGATATTGCGCGAGCAGCGCGCGCTCGCGCGCCTGCGCCGCCGCCTCGCGCGCCTCGAGTCGGCCGCCGGCAAAGATGGGCTGGGCGAGCCCGACGCCTACGCTCCACAGGCCGGCGCCCGCGCCGAAGAGGCTCGAAAGCGCCATGCTCTCGCTGCCCAGGGCGGCCGTGAGGCCGATGGACGGGAACATCTCGGCTCGCGCGACGGCCACGCGGGCGTTCGCCGCCGCGAGCTGCCGCTCCGCCTCCACGAGGTCCGGGCGCCGCAGGAGCAGCTCCGACGGAATGCCGGCGGGGAGCACGGGCGCCTCGAGCACCGGATCCTGGCCGCCCGCGAAGGCGATGCGCTTCTCGAGCACCTCGCGCGGCGAGCGCCCGAGCAGCACGGAGAGCACCGCCTCTTCCTGCTCCCGCGCGCGCTGGAGCGGCGGCAGCTGCGCGCGCGCCGCTGCGGCCTCCGCCTCGAGCTGGCGGAACTCGAACTCGGAGAGCAGGCCCGCCTGGAAGCGCCGCCGCTGCAACGCGATCGATTCCTCGCGCAGCTTCACGGTCCTGCTGAAGAGCTCGATCTGCTCGTCGAGCGCCCGCAGCGAAAAGTACGATTGCGCGACCGCCGCAGTGAGCGCGAGCCGCACCGCCTCGCGCGCCGCCTCGCTCGCCTCCAGCTCCGCGCGCGCAGCGCGCTCCCCGGCGCGCAGGCGGCCGAAGAGGTCGATCTCGTAGGAGAGGTCGAGCGTCGCCCGATACGAGCTGAACTCGCGCGGCGCGCCGGGCGGAATGCCGGCGGCCCGCCGCGAGATCCGCTGGCGCGCGGCGCTCGCGCCCGCGTCCAGGGTGGGCGAGAAGAACGACTGCGCCTCGCCAAGGAGCGCGCGCGCCTCGTCCACGCGCGCGGCGGCGATGACGAGGTCGGCATTGTTCGCGCGCGCTTCCTCGACCAGCGCATCGAGCTCCGGCTCGTCGAAGAGGCGCCACCAGCGGCCGTCCGCGGCATAGCGGGGCGCGCTCTCCTTCCATGCCTCGGGCAGCTCGATCTCCGGGCGCTCGTAGGGAGGCGTAGTCGTGCAGCCCGCCACGAGAAGGAAAAGAACCAGAAGACCCCGGACTGAGCTCTTCATGCTTGAACTAGCCATTCTCGTCGCGATGCGGCGCGTGGCGCGGCGCCGGCACGCTGCGATGCACGCTCGTGCGCGCGAGCTCCGCCTCCTTCTTGATGTCCTGCGTCGAGCGCTTCTCCGTCAGGTGCCGGTCGGTCATCAGCTTGAAGAACATCGGCACGAAGAAGATGGCGAGGAACGTCGCCGCCAGCATGCCGCCCATGACCCCGGTGCCCACCGAATGCCGGGCGCCGGCGCCCGCGCCGGTGGAGATGGCAAGCGGCAGCACGCCGAGGATGAAGGCGAGCGAGGTCATGAGGATCGGGCGGAAGCGAAGCCGCGCCGCTTCCACGGCGGCCGCCGAGGCGGAGAGCCCCTCCTCGTGCTTGAGCACCGCGTACTCGACGATCAGGATGGCGTTCTTGGCGGCGAGGCCGAGCAGCGTGACGAGGCCGATCTGGAAGTAGACGTCGTTCGTGAGCCCGCGCAGCCACACGGCGGCGAGCGCGCCGAACGTGCCGAAGGGCAGCGCGAGCAGCACGGAGAGCGGCAGCGACCACTTCTCGTACTGCGCCGCGAGGATGAGGAACACCATCACCACCGCCAGGGCGAGCGCGATGCCCGAGGTGCCGGCCGAGCGCTTCTCCTGGAACGAGGCGCCCGCCCAGTCGAAGCTGAAGTCGGGCGGCAGCGCGCTCGCCGCCACCCGCTCGATCGCCTCGAGGGCCTGGCCGGTCGATATCCCGGGCGCGCCCTGCCCGAAGATCTTGACCGCCGGCAGGTTGTTGAAGCGATCGAGGGCGTCCGGTCCCGAGCTGTAGCTCACCCGCGCGAGCGCGGCGAGCGGCACCATCTCGCCGGCGGCGCTTCGCACGTACACGTTGCCGATGTCGTCGGGCCGGCTACGGTAGGCGGGATCGGCGGACAGGAGCACCTGCCAGGTGCGGCCGAACTTGTTGAAGTCGTTGACGTAGTAGCTTCCCATGGTGGCGGCGAGCGTCCCGTAGAGCTCCTCGAGGCTGACGCCGAGCGCCTTCGCCTTCTCGCGATCGACGTCGACGCGGAGCTGGGGCACGCTCGGACGCCACGGCGACTGCAGCATGCCGATCTGCGGGTCCTCGCCGGCGGCCGCCATGAACTGCCCCATCACCTGCGCCATGCGCTGGTGGCCGCCCTCGCCGCGCTGCTGCAGGTAAAGCTCGAAGCCGCCTGCGGTGCCCAGCCCGAAGATGGCCGGCGGCTCGATGGCGAAGGCCATCCCCTCCTTGATGTGGGCGGTCTTCTGGAAGAACTCGAGCACGAGCTCCGGCGTGGCTTGCTCGCGGTCGTCCCAGTGCTTCTGCGTGACGAAAATGGTGGCGGCGTTGTTGCGAAAGCCGTTGCCCAGCAGGTCGAAGCCGGTAAAGGAGACCACGTTCTCGTTCACCGGATTGGAGCGGATCGCCTTCACCACCTCCTGCACGACGCGATCGGTGCGCTCGAGGGTCGCCCCGTCCGGAAGCAGCACGGCGGCGATGTAGAACCCCTGGTCCTCGTCGGGCACCAGGCTCCCCGGCGTGATGCGCCAGAGGCCCGCGGCGAGCGCCACCATGCCGAGGAAGAGCACCACGCCGATGCCGCCGCGCCGGATCATCCAGGCGACGCCGTTCTCGTAATGATCGGTGACACGCGCAAAGCCGCGATTGAACAGGGCGAAGAAGCCCTTGCGCCGGCGCTGCCCGTTAGGCTTGAGCACGATCGCGCAGACCGCGGGCGTCAGCGTCAGGGCGACGATGCCCGAGATCACCACGGCGATCGAGATGGTCACCGCGAACTGGCGGTAGAGCTCGCCCGCCAGGCCGCCGATGAACGCGATCGGCACGAACACCGCGCACAGGACGAGCACGATGGCGATGATGGGGCTCGTCACCTCGCGCATCGCCTTGATGGCCGCGTCGCGCGGCGCGAGCCCCTCTTCGTGCATGATGCGCTCGACGTTCTCGAGCACGACGATGGCGTCGTCCACCACGATGCCGATCGCGAGCACCATGCCGAAGAGCGTGAGCGTGTTGATGGAGTAGCCGAGCAGGAGCAGCCCCGCGAAGGTGCCGATGAGCGACACCGGCACGGCGGCGAACGGAATCAGCGTGGCGCGCCAGCTCTGCAGGAAGAGATACACCACGAGGAAGACGAGCACCATCGCCTCGAGGAGCGTCTTCACCACCTCGCGGATCGACACCTCGACGAAGCGCGTCGTGTCGTAGGGGATGGAGTACTCGAGCCCCTCGGGGAAGCGCTCGGCCGCGCGCGCGAGCGTCTGCCGGACTTCCTCGGCCACCTCGAGCGCGTTGGCACCGGGCTCCAGGAAAATGCCCACCAGGGTGGCCGGCTCGCCGTTGATGCGCCCCATGAACTCGTAGTCGCGCGCGGCGAGCTCCACGCGGGCGACGTCCTTCAGCCGCAGCGCCGAGCCGTCGGCATTGGTGCGAAGCAGGATCTCCTCGAACTGGCGCGGCTCGGAGAACCGGCCTTGGGTCGTCACGGTATAGACGAGCTCCTGGCCCTCGGGCGCGGGGGACTGGCCGACCTTGCCGGCGGCGAACTGCGCGTTCTGCTCGTTCAGCGCGCGCACGATGTCGGAGGCGGCGACGCGGTGCTGCGTCATGCGGTCGGGAAGCACCCAGATGCGCATGGCGTAGTCCTTCGCGCCCCAGTTCACCACGCCCGTGGTGCCCGGCACCCGCTTGAGGAGGTCGAGCACGTTCAGCGTGACGTAGTTCGACACGTAGATGTCGTCGAAGCGCCCGTTCTCGGAGTAGAAGGCGGCCACCTGCAGGAAGGAGGACGAGCCCTTCTCCACCGTCACGCCCTGGCGGCGCACCTCGAGCGGAAGGCGCGGCTCGGCCTGCTTCACCCGGTTGTTGACGTTGAGCGCGGCCTGGTCGACGTCGGTGCCGATGTCGAAGGTGACCTGGATCTGGACGATGCCGTCGGAGGTCGAGGTCGAGCTCATGTAGAGCATGTCCTCGACGCCGTTGATCTGGTTCTCGAGCGGCGCCGCCACCGTCTGCTCGAGGACCTCGGCGGCCGCGCCCGGGTAGACCGCGCGCACGGTGACGACCGGCGGCGCGATTTCCGGATACTGCGCGATCGGCAGCACGCGCATGGCCGCGAGGCCTGCGATGACGATGAAGATGGACAGGACCGCGGCGAAGATCGGCCGGTCGATGAAGAAGCGCGAGAACATGGGGGATCCCTCGCGCTACCGGCTGGCCACCTGGGGCTTCTTCGGCGCCTTCTCGTCGGGCTTCCCGGGCGCGCCGACGCGAACCGGCGCTCCGGGCCGGATCTTCATCACGCCGTCGACGATGACGCGGTCGCCGGCGTTCAGGCCCGAGGTGACGATCCAGTCGTCGCCCGCCCACGGGCCGAGCTCCACCGGGCGCGGCTCGGCCATGCTCTGGGCGTTGACGACGTAGACGAACTTGCCCTGCGGTCCCTCCAGCACCGCGCGCTGCGGCACGAGGACGGCGTTCGGGCGCGTCGCGCCGTGCAGGAGCACCCGGACGAACTGCCCCGGCCGCAGCGCGCCGTCGGCGTTCGGCAGCTCGGCGCGGAACTCGCGAGTGCCGGTCGCGGGATCGATCCGCACGGCGGAGAAGTTCACGCGGCCCCGCTGCGGATAGAGGCTGCCGTCGGCGAGCCGCAGCTCGACCTCGAAATCGTTGCCCTTCGGCATGACGAGGCGTCCGGCCCGCGCCTCCTTCTGCAGCCGCGCCTGCTCGTTGTCCGGAATGCCGAAGCTCACCCAGATCGGGTCGATCTGCGTCACCGTCGTGAGGAGCACCTCGGGACCGGAGACGAGCGAGCCCTCGGAGCGCAGCGACCGGCCCGTGATGCCGGAGGCCGGCGCCTCGACCCGGGTGTAGGCAAGGGCGAGGCGTGCCTCGACGAGACGGGCTTCCGCCGCCTTGAGGTCGGCGGCGCTGATGGCCTCGGCCGACACCGCGTCGTCGTGCTCCTTCTGGCTGACGGCGTGCTCGCCGAGGAGCGGCTTCAGCCGCGCGGCATCGCGCCGCGCCTGGTCATGGCGCGCCTTGGCGGCGGCGACGTCGGCTTGCGCGCGGGCGTAGGCCGCCTGGAAAGGCGCCGGATCGATCGTGTAGAGGGACTGCCCCTTGCGCACGGGCTCGCCCTCGGTGAAGTTGCGGCGCAGGAGGATGCCCGTCACGCGGGCGCGCACCTCCACCTCGCGCGAGCCGAGCGTCTGGCCCACGTGCTCGAAAGTGACCGGCAGGGAGCGCGGCTGGACGGTGACCGTCGTGACCTCGGGCGCAGGCATGCCCCCGGGGCCGCCGGGCGCGCTGTTCGCCGTGCCCTCCTCCCCGCCCGCGCCGCACGCGCACAGCATCGCGGCGGCGAGAAGCAGCGGAATAAGCCTCATCGAAAAAACCTGCGCGAGCGCTGAAAAAGGTGGACGCCGATTCTATCTTTGCAGCCCCGCGCGCCCGGTTTCCGCGGGCGTTACATCCGTAACGGATTCAGGCGGCCGCGCGGGCGGGGAACCGGCGGGCCAGGCCCTGCAGGCAATCGATGATGCGCGTGACGTCCTCGTCGCTATGCGCTGCGGAGAGGCTGATGCGCACGATGCTCAGCCCGCCCGGCGTCGCGGGCGGCACCATGAGGTTGGTGTAGATGCCGGCGTCGAGCAGGCCCTGCCAGTGGGCGATCGCGGCGTCGCGCTCGTCGAAGACCAGCGCCGCGATCGGGCTCGGAACCTCGGCGCCGAGCCGGTAGCCGAAGCGTGCGGCCTCCGCGTGCAGGCGGCGCACATGCCGCCAGAGGCGCTCGCGCAGGTCGGTCCCCGCGAGGACGCGCCGCAGCGCCTCGCGCGTCGCGCCGATGACCGCGGGCGCCGGCGAAGCGGTGAAGATGTAGGGACGGCTCGCCATGCGCAGAAGGTCGAGCTCGGCGTGCCGGCTCACGCAGAAGCCGCCCACGCCGCCGAGGCTCTTGGAGAACGTCCCGACCACGAAGTCCACGGCGTCGAGGATGCCGAGCTCCTCGCACATGCCGAGCCCGCGCGCCCCGTAGAGGCCGAACGAGTGCGCCTCGTCGACGATGAGCCAGGCGCCGTGCCGGTTCTTGACCTCGGCGATCTCCGCGAGCGGGGCGCGGTCGCCGAGCGTGCTGTAGAGCCCTTCCACCACCACGAGCGCGCGCCGCGCGTTCTCCGCGCCCAGGCGCTCGAGGCGCCGGTCGAGGTTCTCGGGATCGTTGTGGCGGAAGCGGATGGTGGTGGCCGCACTCAGGCGGCAGCCGTCGTGGATGCTCGCGTGGCTGTCGCTGTCCACGAGCAGGAAGTCGTCCGCGCCGGCGAGCGCCGACAGCGTGCCGAGGTTCGCCTGGTAGCCCGTCGAGAAGACGATGCCCGCGCTCCAGCCGAACGCCTCGGCGAGCGCGCGCTCGAGGTTCCGGTGGCCGGCGTAGTTGCCGCTCGCCATGCGCGAGCCGGTGCTGCCGGTGCCGTACGCCTCGATCTCGCGGATCGCGGCGGCGCGGCACGCGGGATCGAAGGTGAGGCCGAGATAGTTGTTGCTGCCGGCGAGAAGGAGGCGCCGGCCCTGCACCGTCGCCTCGGTCGCCGAGTGGATCTCGTCCATGGGCGTGGCGACCGGGGGAACGCCCGCCTTGCCGGCGAGGCTCTCCTGAAGGCGGCGCAGCGCCTGGAACTTTTCCAGCAGGCTCACGCGCCGAGTCGCTCGATGCCGCTGCAGAGCTCGCCGAAGGTGCGCGCGTCGGCGAACGTCTCGACCGGGATCGAGATGTCGAGGCGCTCCTCGATCTCCATGATGAGCTCCATGGCCTGGGTGGAATCGAGCCCGAGCTCCGCGTCGGCCTCGAGTGGCCCGCCTTCGGGCCGGACCGCCTGCAGCGCTTCGCGGACGACCCTCTCGACGCTCGCCCGGTCCTTCATTGAGCGTTCAGTCCGGCGTCCCTGGCGTCTTCGCGATGCGTGGAGAAGCGCATGGACGAGCGCACGGCATGCTCGGCCGCGTAGCCCGCCTCGCGCGCCCACGGCAGGTCGGTCACGCGCTCGGCGCGGTGACGCTCGAGGAACTGCTTGCGCGCGGAGCTGCGCGAGAGCTTGCCCGAAGACGTGCGCGGCAGCGTGTGCGGCGGCACGAGGTCGATGAGGCACTCGATGCCGAACTCGGCGTAGATGGCCCGCCGCAGGCGCTCGGCGAGCGAGCCGAGCGCCGCGGCGTCGGTCTCCCGGCATTGCACCACGAGGACGGCCACCTCGCCGCCGTCGGCGCCGGGGATGGAGAACGCCGAGGTGTCGGTCGCGCGAAGCTCCGGCTGCTGCTCGGCGAGGTGCTCGATGTCCTGCGGCCAGATGTTGCGGCCGTTGATGATGAGAAGGTCCTTGGCGCGGCCGGTGATGTAGAGCGAGCCGTCGACGCGGTAGCCCAGATCGCCCGTGAAGAGCCAGCCGTCGGCGGAGAGCACCTCGCGCGTCGCTTTGGCGTTGCCGAAGTAGCCCGACATCACGCTCGGGCCGCGCAGGTAGATCCGGCCGCAGCGCCGGTCCGGCAGCGGCCGGCCCGACTCGTCGCGGATCTCGACCTCGTAGCCCGGCAGCGGCTCGCCGCAGTTCACGAACCCCGCCGTCTTGCCGGCGTCGGCCGCCGCGACCGCCTCGCCGCTCGTCGCCAGGCGCTCGGCGTCGACCCGGTCGACGGCGAAGCCGCCGCTCACGGGCGCGAAGCTCACCGCGAGCGAGCACTCGGCCATGCCGTAGCAGGGAAGGAACGCGCGCGCGTCGAAGCGCGCGGGCGCGAGCGACTCGGCGAACGTGCGCAGCCACTCGGGATGGATCATCTCGGCGCCCACGCCGGCCACGCGCCAGCTGGAGAGATCGAGCGCCTCCGCGTCCTTGATCCGCACGCGCCGGGCGGCAAGCGCATAGCCGAAGGGCGGGCTGAAGGAGATGGTCGCCCGGTTCTGCGAAATGAGCTTCAGCCACAGGCGCGGTCGCATGGCGAAGTCGCGTGTGGCGAGGTAGTCGACCGAGCGCTGGGTCGAGACGCAGCCGAGCACGATGCCGACGAGGCCCATGTCGTGGTAGTACGGCAGCCAAGAGCAGAAGCGGTCGTCGGCCTGGATCTCGAAGCCGTGCGTGAAAATGCCCTCGAGATTGCTCATGACCGCCGACTGCGTGATCATGGTCCCGCGCGGGAAGCGGGTGCTGCCCGAGGTGTACTGCAGGTAGGCGAGCTCCTCGCCGCGCGGCGGGGCGGGCAGCTCGTCGTGCGCCTCGAGCGCGTGGAAATCCTCCAGCGCGCCCACGCACTTGAGCGGCAGGTCGCCCGCGGCCTCGCGCAGCAGGCCGACGAAGTCGGCGGGCGCAAAGGCCGCCACGGCGCCGCAGTCGCTCACCAGCTCGCGAAGATGCCGGATGTACGCGCTGCGGCCGCCGAGATGGATCGCGGCGGCGAGCGGCACGGGCACGAGCGCCGCGTACTGGCACGCGAAGAACATCACGGCGAAGTCCGGATGCGTGTGCGCGACGAGCGCTACGCGGCTGCCGCGGCCAAGGCTCTGGAGCCTGCGGGCGAGCGCCACCGCCCTCTCGCGTAGCTCGCGATAGGGAAGCGCCGCGGCAAGCTCGCCCTTGCCGTCGTAGAAGTTGAAGCCGGTGCTACCCTGCGCGGCGTAGTCGAGCGCCTCCGTCAGGGTTCGAAAATTGCCACGACGCAACGGAATTCCGCTTGCCGTCGCAGTGGGCTGTTTATTGTTTTCGATTTCGCGCAACGGCTCCCCCCGCGCTACCGCTCGTTCCATGGTTCGCGATCTTCTGTATGGCGTGCGACCGCGGGATTGTACCGCAGCGCCGCACGGCGTAAGGCCGTCATATTGCGCGTTTTTCGCCTTGTTCGCGAGGGGGCGTGCCGGTATGCTGCAGGGCGATATGCCGCATGCCCTCCGCCAGAGCCCGGCCGCTCGGTTCCCGAGCGCGCCCGAAGCCGGACAGGGACCCGCAAGAGACGCACCCGCCTGGCTCGCCGAGGCCCGCGGGCTCGTAGCCGATCTTTTCCGGCGCTCCCCGGCGCTTTACTGGACCGATCTCCTCCTGAGCGCAATGGGGGCGTGGGCCTGCGCCGCGGTATTCCTCGTCGCACCCGGCTGGAGCGCCACGCAGCTTGCTGCCTACGCGGCGGCCATCGTGCTCTTTTTCCGCGCAGGCACCTTCATCCACGAGCTCGTGCACATGCCGCGCGACGAGATGCCCTGGTTCGGCCGCGTCTGGAACCTCCTGGTCGGCATTCCGCTGCTCATGCCGTGGATCCTCTATCGAAACCACGTCGACCACCACAACATCCGCCATTTCGGCACGCCGCGCGACGGCGAATACCTGCCGCTCGCGGCTTCGCCTCTGCGCGAGACGCTGAAGTACCTCGCGCAGGCGCCGCTCCTGCCGCTCTTCATGGCGGTGCGGCTCGGCGTTCTCGGCCCGGTTTCCTGGCTCCATCGCGGGCTGCGCGAATGGGTCCTTACGCGCGCTTCCGCCGCGGTTTCCAACCCGCATTACGCCCGGCGCTTCCCGCGCCGCGACGAGGCGCATCTTTTCATCGTGGAGGCGCTCTCGGCCGCCTGGCTCGCCGCCCTCGCGACGCTCCTGCTGACCGGCCTCATCGCGCCGGTGCATCTCCTCAAGGGCTACCTGCTCCTCGCCGGTGCGCTCTCGCTCAACTGGATCCGCAATCTCGCCGCGCACGGCTACGCGAACCGCGGCGGGCAGGTGAGCCACGTCGAGCAGATGAGCGACTCCATCAACATCACCGGGCAGACGTGGCTGACGGCGCTGCTCTTTCCCGTCGGCCTGCGCTACCACGCGCTGCACCACCTCTTCCCATCGCTCCCCTACCACAACCTCGGCGAGGCGCATCGGCGCCTGACCGAGCGGCTGCCGCGCGAGGCGCCCTACCACGGCACCGCGCGCACGAGCTTCTTTGCCGCCGTGGCGGAGCTCTGGCGCTCCGCCGCCGCCACGCCGGCCGAGCGCTCGGCGATGCAGGCGTGGCTGCGCAAGCCCCGCCCCCTTTGAGCGCGGTGATCTCCGGGGAGCGGGCCGCGCCGGCCGCAAAGGCGGGCGCCGGCGAGTGCTCGAGCCGGCCGCCCTGCCTCATCGTCAACCCGAGGAGCTTCCGCGCCTCGCGGGGGGGCCTCGCCGAGCAGGCCATGGCGCTCGGCCGCTCGCACGGGGCGCAGGTCGTCGCCGCGGGCGACCCCGCGGAGCTGCACGAGGCTCTGGAGCAGATGCTGAAGAACCCGGGGCACCCCCAGGACCTCGCCGTGCTTGCGGGCGACGGGACGGTGCAGGCGATCGTCGATCACCTGGCCGCCCGCCCGGCCGGTGTCGCGCTTCCGAGGCTCCTCGTGCTGGGCGGCGGCCGCACCAATCTGACGGCCTGGGAGCTCGGCGGCCGCGGCGCCGTGCTGCAGAAGCTCGCGGCGGCGCTCGAGCGCTGGCGCGAGGGCCGGCCGTTCGAGGCGCAGACGCGCGCGACGCTGCGCGTCGAGCAGTCGCCCGCGCCGCCCCGGCACGGCTTCTTCGTCGCCGCGGGCCTCATCGACTACGTCATTCGCGCCTGTCACGCGCATCGCGCCGGCACGACGAGCGAGCTGCGAAGCGGCCACGTCGCCACGCCGCTCAGCCTCCTGCACCTCGCGCTGGGCGCGATCCTCGGCGGCGAGCCCATTCCGCGCGACGAGCTTCGCGTGAGCGCCCGGGGCTACGCGACGCCGTCGCTGCCCTCGCGGCTTCTCATCGCCACGACGCTCCAGAACCGGCATGGGCTGCTCGATCCCTACGCCGACCGGGGCGAAGGCGAAGTGCGGTTCACGGCCGTGGGCGCGCGGGGCGCCGGCTTCTGGCTGCGGCTGCCGACGCTGGCCATGGGACGGTTCACGCCGCGCATGAGCCCCGAGCGCGGCTTCCTGAGCGGCCGGTGCTCCGGGCTCGAGGTGCTCGGGCTTTCGGGCTACGCGCTCGACGGGGAGAAGTTCGAAGCCGATCCGGCGCGGCCGGTGCGCATCGGGCCCGGTCCCCGGCTCACGTTCCTCTGCCCCCCATGAAGGACCAGGACCGTCCGCTGGGGGACCCGACGCTTCGGATGATCGCCGGGCTGGTGCGCGCCTATCCCGGCCGCAGCGCCACGGCCCTCGGGGCCGTCTTCCTCGCGGGGCTTCTCGACGGCCTCGGGCTCTCGATGCTGCTCTCCATGCTGACCCTCGTCGCCGGCACGGAGGAAGGCGAGCCGAGCCTGCCGCAGCGGGTGGCGCTCGGCGTGACGGAGTTTCTCGGCCTCGAGCCCACGGCGGTGAACCTGCTCGTCCTCGCGACGCTCCTCATCGCCGGCAAGGCAGCGCTCACGCTGGCTGCCAACCGGCAGGTCGGCTACACGGTGGCCCGCATCGCCTCGGACCTGCGCCTTGCCCTCATCCGCGCCATCGTGAATGCGAACTGGCGCTACTACGTGCAGCAGTCCGTCGGACGGCTGTCGACCTCGGTCGCCTCCGAGGCGCAGCGCGCGGCCGACGCCTTCCAGCACAGCGCCGAGACGGCCGCGCTTCTCCTGAACGCGATCATCTATCTCGCCATCGCGCTGTCGATCTCGCTGCCGGCCGGCCTCGCCGCGCTCGCCGCGGGCGCCTTTCTCGTCGTCGCGCTCGGCCGGCTCATCCGCAAGTCGCGCCGCGCGAGCCGCCAGCAGACCGAGCTCCTGAAGTCGCTCCTCGGCGCGATGGGCAGCCGCCTCGCCGCGGCGAAGCCCCTCAAGGCGATGGCGCGCGAGGGGCACGTCGAGGCGCTGCTTTCGGACCAGACGCGGGCGCTGCGCAAGGCGCTGCGCCGCCAGGTGATCGCCAAAGAGGCGCTCTCGGCGCTGCAGGAGCCGCTCGTGGCGATCATGGTGTGCGTCGGCTTCTTCCTCGGCCTGGTCGTGCTCGAGATGCCGATGCCGAGCCTGCTCGTCATGCTCTTCCTCCTCGCGCGCGTCGTGAACTATGTCTCCAAGGCCCAGCGCGCGTTCCAGCAGGTGGCGATGCGCGAAAGCGGCTATTGGTCGATTCACCGGGCGATCGATGCCGCCCGCGCGCAGCGCGAGCCGCCGGGCGGGACGCGCCGCGTGGCGCTCGAGCGGGAGCTGCGCTTCGAGCGCGTGAGCTTCGGCTACGGCGGCCGCCCCATCCTGCGCGAGCAGTCGCTCGTCATTCCGGCGCGCGAGCTCACCGTCATCATCGGCCCGTCGGGCGCGGGCAAGACGACGGTGCTCGACCTCGTCGTGGGCCTGCACCAGCCCGAAAGCGGGCGCATCCTCGTCGACGGCGTGCCCCTCGCCGACATGGACCTGCGCGACTGGCGGCGCCAGATCGGCTACGTCCCGCAGGAATCGGTGATGGTGAACGAGTCGGTCGCCTACAACGTCACCCTCGGCGAGCCGGTGCCCGAAGAGGACATCCGCGAGGCGCTGCGCGCGGCCGACGCGCTCGCCTTCGTCGAGGCGATGCCGGAGGGGCTGCAGACTTCGATCGGCGAAGGCGGCTCGCGCCTCTCCGGCGGCCAGCGGCAACGCCTCGCCATCGCGCGGGCGCTCATCCACAAGCCGCGCCTGCTCATCCTCGACGAGGCGACGAGCAACCTCGACCCGGAGGCGCAGGCGGTCGTGATCGAGACCCTGCAGCACCTGAAAGGCAGGCTCACCATGCTCGCCGTCGCGCACCAGGAGATCCTCATGCAGGCCGCCGATCGCCTCTACCGCATGGCCGACGGCGAGATCCGCGAGGTCGGGGCGGCGGCGGGAACCACCGAGCGCGCAAGTCTCCATGGCTGATCCGGCGCGGTGGCTGCGCCGCCGCGGACGGCGGCTCCTTTTCCATTCGCTTCGCCTGCTGGCGCGAGCGGGCGGCTTCGCCCGCGCCGCGGCGCTCGGCCGGCTCGCGGGCGAGCTCGAGTACCGCCTAGCCTGGCGCCGGCGGCGGCGGTGCCTGCACGACATGGCGCTTGCGCTCGGCCGGGAGCCCGGCGACCCGTGGGTGGCGGCGCGCCTTCGCCGCGCGCATCACGTCAACGGGCGAGCCGTGCTCGAGATCCTGTGCCTCCTCGATCGCCGGCAGGACGAGCGCGCGCTCGCCCCCGCGTGCGAGGTCGAGGGCCTCGAGCACCTGCACGGCGCGCTCGCCGGCGGCCGCGGCGCCATCCTCCTCGGCGCGCACATGGGCAACGCCGTGCTCCTCGCCCTGCGCCTCGCCGCGGCGGGGCTTCCCGTCAGCGTCGTCTACCGCCAGGCGCGCATGATGACGGCCGGCTTTTTCGGACGCGGCTTCTCGCTCTACGGGGTCGACGGCATCCTCGCCAACGAGGGCATCCGCGCCTACGGCCGCATGTTGGCTGCCGTGCGCAAGGGCCGGGTCGTGCTGGTGACGATCGACCAGGGCGTGAAGCGGCCGACCGACGGCGTCGTCGTGCGCTTCCTCGGCAAGGACATGGCGATGGCCGCCGGGCCGGCGCAGCTCGCGCGCCACGCCCGCGCGCCGGTGCTGCCAATCGCCGCTCTCGGCGCCGATGGGCCGTGGCGCTTTCGCATCGAGCCGCCGCTCGCGCCCGCCACGGGGACCCGTCCCCCGCTGGAAACCGAAGTGGAGCGCCTCGCGCGCGTTTCGGAGCGGCAAATCCTGGCCCATCCCGAGCTGTGGAGCTGGCATCACCGCCGCTGGCACAAGCTCGGGTTTCCGCCATGCGACAATGCGAGGCGACAACGAGCCGGAGCAGAGCCTTGCCGTCCCAGTTCCGTGACAAGCCCATCCTCGAGCTGCAGTTCCTCGACCAAAGCGCCCTGAATCGCCTGGACCCGGCGGCGTTCCGCAGCCGGCGACCCTACCCCTGGTGCAACCCCGAAGGATTGCTGCGCGGGGCGGCTTTCGAGCGGCTGCGCGCCGAGCTGCCGCCGCTCTCGCTCTTCCAGCCGGTGTTCGGCAAGGCGCGCAAGCACGGCCAGCAGAGCCACGACCGCTACGCGCTCGAGTACGAGCCGGGCCTGCCGCTCCCTCCGTCCTGGCGCGGCTTCATCGACGAGCTGCAGGGGCCCGCCTACCGCGCCTGGCTCGCGCGCATGATGGGATCCGACGGCTTCGAGCTGCGCTTCCACTGGCACTACACGCCCGCGGGAAGCTCCGTCTCCCCGCATTGCGACGCCACGCGCAAGCTCGGCTCGCACATCTTCTATTTCAATACGGCCGAGGACTGGGATCCCGCCTGGGGCGGCGAGACCATCATCCTCGATGACCGGGGGCGCTTCAGCCCCAAGTCGGCGCCGGCCTTCGAGGACTTCGACGCCGCCGAGTCCGCCGAGGCGATCGGCAACCGCAGCCTCCTCTTCGTGCGCAACGGCAACTCCTGGCACGGCGTGCGCGAGATCCGCGCGCCGCAGGGGCGGCTGCGCAAGGTGTTCATCGTCGTCATCGAGCGCGCGACGCTCGCCCAGCGGCTGCGTCGCCTGCTCGCCGCCTAGCGCGGTTTCCCGGCGGCACCGGCCCCATGCCCCCGCAGCCCAAGGTCACCGTCTTCATCCCGGTGTACAACCGCGAGCGCTACCTGTGCGTGGCCATCAACAGCATCCTCGCGCAGACCTTCACCGACTTCGAGCTTCTGGTCGTGGACGACGGCTCCACCGACGGCAGCCTCGCGCTCCTCGAGCGCTACGCGGAGCGCGACGCCCGCGTTCGCGTCGTGCCGAACGGCGCGAACCTCGGCATCCCCCGCACGCGAAACCGCGGGCTCGAGCTCGCGCGCGGCGAGTACATCGCGCTTCTCGACAGCGACGACTACGCCTATCCGGGGCGCCTCGCCGCGCAAGTGCGCTTCCTCGATGCTCATCCCGATCACGTCCAGGTCGGCAGCTGGGGAAGCTTCATGGACGGCGAGGGCCACCTGCGCCGCCGCGTGCGCCGCCAGCCGCTCGCCGCCGAGGAGGTCGACGCCGAGCTCCTCTTCCGCTGCTGCCTCTCCAATCGGTCGATCATGGCCCGCACGGCGGTCCTTCGCGAATTCCGGTACCGGGAGGCGTTTCCGCGCTGCCAGGACTACGACATGCATGTTCGCCTCGCGGAGCGGCACCGCATGGCGAACCTGCGGGAGATCCTCGTCTGCGGCCGGCAGCACGAGGGCCGGTACACCGGCCTCACGCCCGACCTCGGGCGGGAGCGCAAGATGGCCATCAACCGGACGCAGCTCGAGGCGCTGGGGCTGCGCCCGACGCAGGCCGACCTCGAGAACCATCACGCTCTTTCGCGCGGCGGACCCTCCGCTTCCGACGGCCGCTACCTCGACTGGGCGGAGGCGTGGCTCCTGGGTCTCCTCGAGGCGAACGGCCGGGCAAGGCGCTACCACGCGGGCGCGCTGCGCCGCGCGGCCGTGCGGCGATGGATCGGCGCCTGCCGGCGCGCCCGCGGCGAGCTCGGTGCGCGGGCGATGACGCGAATGCTTCGCTCGCCGCTCCTCCGGATGGCCGCGCCGTACGCGAGCTGGCAGGCGCTCTTCCCTGCTTTGCCGCCACCTCTCGCGCTCGACCCGTCGGCGCCGGCAGCCTCCTGACCCGCCGGCCGCCCGATCACCAAGCCATGAAGAAGCACCGCGGCACGCCAAAGGTCACCGTCTTCATCCCGGTCTACAACCGCGCGCGCTATCTGTGCGTGGCGGTGAACAGCATCCTCGCGCAGACGTTCGGCGACTTCGAGCTGCTGCTCGTCGACGACGGCTCCACCGACGGCAGCCTCGAGCTTCTGCAGCGCTATGCCGCACGCGACCCGCGCGTTCGGGTCGAGGTCAACGGACAGAATCTCGGCATCCCGCGCACTCGCAACCGGGGCCTCGAGCTCGCGCGCGGCGAGTACATTGCGCTCCTCGACAGCGACGACTACGCCTACCCCGGGCGCCTCGCGGCACAAGTCGCTTTCCTCGACGCCCATCCCGACCACGTGCAGGTCGGCAGCTGGGACAGCGCCATGGACGGCGCCGGCGTCCTGCTGCCGGGCGTGCGCCGCCAGCCGCTCTCGAGCGCGGACGTCGATGCGGTGCTTCTTTTCCGCTGCGCCATGGCGAACCGCTCGGTCATGGCGCGCACCGCGGTGCTGCGCGAGTTCCGCTACCGCGAGGAGTTCCCGCGCTCGTCCGACTACGAGCTCTTCGTCCGGCTCGCCGAGCGCCACCGCATGGCGAACCAGCCGGCGGTCCTCGTCTGCGGGCGCCAGCACGCCGGGCGCTATACCGTCCAGACGCGGGACCTCGGCCGCGAGCGCAAGATCGCCATCCACCGGGCGCAGCTCGCGTCGCTCGGTCTGCGGCCGAGCGACGCGGACCTCGAGCGGCACTTCGAGCTCGCGCGCGACGGCGCCCGCAGCGGGGCCGGCGGCTCGGATGCCGCCGGGTATCTCGCCTGGGCCGAAGACTGGCTGGCGGGGCTCGTCGCGGCGAACCGCCGCGCCGGCCGCTACCGAGAGGCCTCCCTGGCGAGGGCCGTCGCGCGGTATTGGGCCGGCGCCTGCGTGAGCGCCCACCGCGAGCTTGGCGCGAAGGCGCTCGCGCGGCTCTTCCGTTCGCCGCTCCAGCGGATGGCGGCGCCGTTCGGCGGCTGGCGGGCGCTCCTGCCGGCGCCCGCGCTCCGGCTCGATCCGGCGCCGCCGGCGGCGTGAAGGCGATCCGCAAGCGGCTTCGCCGCTGGCTCGGCGGCGCATGGCTGCGCAAGTCCCAGCGGCTTCGCTTCGCCACGGTGAACGGCGTGCGCTGCAAGCGGGTGGTGCTTCCCGACACTTCCTCGGCCATCCGCATCGAGCGCTCGCTCGAGGCCTTCGGCCCGAGCCCGCGGTTCCCGCAGCTCGTCGCGCGCTTCGAGAACGAAGTCTGGGTCGTGTTCGTGCCGGGCGAGCGCCTAGTGCGCGCCGACATGCCGGGCGCGCTCGACGAGATCATCGCCCTCTACAGCGACTTGTACACCCGCGCGCCGAAAGCCGTGGCGGCGAGCGAGACGCTCTCGCTGCAGCGCGCGCAGCAGGACCTGCGCTTTCTTCGCCAGGTCGGCGTCCTCGACGAGGCCGCCTGGCGCGAGCTCACGGCCGCGACGGAGCGGCTTGTCCCGGAGCGTCTCTGGCTCGGCTTCGACTACGTCGATCCTGTCGTGAAGAACTTCGTGCGCCCTGCCGATGGCGGCCCGATCTGCGCGATCGACGTCGAGAGCCTGGCGCAGGAGGCGCCGCTCGGGACCGGCGTCGCGAAGGCCGCCGTGCACTGGCTGACCCTGGAGCAGCGCAAACGCCTCCTTGCGGCGATCGAGCCGAAGGTGCCCGGGCTCAGCGCGCAGCTGCCGTTCGTCGAGCTCTGCTTCCTCGCGCGCTGGACGAAGATGAAGCTGCTGACCGGGAAAAGCGACTACCTGGACGCAGCCCGCTTCACGCCCTTCCGCCTTCAGGGCTCGGCGTAGGCGGCAACCCGCTCCTCGGGCCTCCGCGCAAGGGCGTCGCGGCCTGCCTGCTCCGGCAGCATCAGCTCCAGGTAACGCACCGCGCTCCTGGTCAGGTCGAACTCCTCGCCTCGACGCTGGAGCAGCGCGCGAGGCAGCGGCGCATCGAGCGCCTGCTCCATCGCCCCCGCGAGGGCGCCCGCGTCGCCCGGCTGCACGAGCGCGCCGTAGCGCCCGCCCGCCAGGATCTCCGAGGGCCCGCTGGGGCAGTCGGTGCTCACCACCGGGCAGCCGCACGCGAGCGCCTCGATGAGCACCGTCGGCAGGCCTTCCCAGGCCGACGAGAGGACGAAGAGCGACGCGCGCGAGAAGGCGGCGTAGGGATTGGCGACAAGGCCCGGCAGCGCGACGTCGGCCGCGATGCCGAGCGCCTGCGCGAGCGCTTCGAGCGCCGGCCGCTCGCGGCCTTCGCCGAAGATGAGAAGCCGCGCGCGCCGGCGCGCGCGAAGCCGCGCGAAGGCGTGAAGCAGAAGCGGAAAATCCTTCTGCTGCACGAGCCGCCCGGCCGCCACGAGAACCGGCGTGCCGTCGGGCTGCGCGAGCCAGGGATGCGGCGCCGGCCCCCTCGCCTTGACCCGCAGGGATGGCGTGACGACGGGGTTGTACACCGTCGTGATCGACTCGCGCGGCAGCTTCGCCGTTCGGGCGAGATCGTCGGCGACGCCATCGGACACGGCCGCGATGGCATCGGCCCACGGGTAGGCGCGCCCGACGAGCGGCGCGATGTGGCGCCAGCGCCACTTGCGGCTCTCCTGGATTGACTGCGAGAGCTGCGTGTGCTCGGCAAGGACTACGCGCGTGCTCGTCTTGCTCGCGCGGCGAGCCCAGACGGCGAGCAGGTTGGTGTGCGTCTTCGCCGCGAGCAGCGCCGCCGGCCGCACGCGCTTCAGATACTCCGCAAGCCCGTCGACGTACGGCTGCACCGGCGCGGCATACCGGGCAAGCAGCGCCGGACGCGCCGCCGCCGCAACGCCGAGCGGGTCGAGCTGCGCGATCCGCCATCGGGCCGCGAAGCCGCTCTGGCGCGCGAGGGTGACGACGCTCACCCCGGAGGGCAATGCCTCGAGGTAAGGCCCCTCCTTTTCGCAGAGCACGAGGTCGACGGCATAGCCGGCCAGGTCGAACGCTTCGGCAAGATGCAGCATCACTCGCCCGACGCCGCCTGCCGCGAGCGAGGGCAGAAGCAGGGAAAGCCTCGGCTGCTCGCTCACGCGGTCACTTCCCGGCCGCGGAGCAGCATGCTGCGCACGGCGTCCACGGTGCGCTCGAGCTCCCGCGGGACGCTCGGGGCGGCCGGCGACGGCTCGCCGAGCGGCTGCGCGAGGCCGCTCCAGCGCAGCGCCTCGTGAAGCGCGCCGATGTCCCGCGGAAAGCGGAGCACGCCGGCGGCGATCATGCGGTCGAGCCACCGGCCGAGCCGGTCCTGCTGGCGCGGCGTGCCGCGCTCTCCCATCCGGGCGCGGCGGCGCTCGAGGAGGCGCAGCACCAGCGTGGCGGGTCGCCAGCGCCCGGAAGGGCGCGGCAGCGGGACGTAGTGCACCGGACGGCCGCTCGCGCACGCTTCGGCGAGCATCGATGCGCTGTCGCCCGTCACGACGAGCTCGTCGGCGTGCGCAAGGAAGACGGGATAGGGATTCTCCGGGTCGTTGCGCTGCCAGCGGTAGCCGACGTTCGGCACGTCCATCTCCTGGAGGAGGATCGCCGCCGCGGACGCGGGCGTGCGCGGGCTGGTGGCGATGAGGAGCGAGCCGCGCCGCTCGCGCGCGAGCGCGAGAATCTGCTCGCGCATGCGCCGCGCGGTCGCGTCGTCGAGCACGCAGGAAGAGCTGTTTCCGCCCACGAGGAGCGCGATCCATGGGCGCGGCAGCGCCTGCAGGCGCGGCAGCCACGCCGCCGCGGCGCGCTCGGCCCGGCGCGGCTGCGGCCGGTTGAGCGGCAGCACGTTGTGCAACACGTTCGGGCGGGCCGGCAGGCCGTACTGGGGCGTCGTGACGACGAGGTCGAAAGCGGAGAGCGGTGCGCGCGGCCGGCCGAGGTGCACGAGGCGCGTCTCGCCCCCCGAGCGCTCGCGGATCCAGCGCGCAACGGGCGCGCTGCGACGGCCGCAGGCGAGGACGAGGTCCGGCCACGGCGGCCCGAGCGGGGCCGAGCGGCGCGTGTTCACCCGCAGGAGCGAGGCGCCGAGGAGCCAGGTGGGAACCATCGGCCGCGGACCCTTGAACACGAGCTGCCGTGTCTCATGGGGCCAGCCGAGCGCCTCGGCGAGCGCGAGGAG
Source organism: uncultured Enterobacteriaceae bacterium (assembly GCA_964461055.1). Taxonomy (GTDB): domain Bacteria; phylum Pseudomonadota; class Gammaproteobacteria; order Burkholderiales; family SG8-39; genus SCGC-AG-212-J23. The sequence goes on from CAYWSG010000021.1 coordinate 31,409, forward strand.
CTGCCGGTTGTCGCCCTCGTGGGTGCCGAGCAGCACCCAGACGCGCGGCGCGCCGTCGCGTGGCTGGTAGCGATAGCGACGCTGCGCGCCCCCGCGCGCGATGATCTCGAAGCTCCAGGCTACCGCCGGGTGTCGCGCGGCCGCCACGGCGAGGCGCTCCCGCCACCAGTCATCCGCCATCGCGAGCCGCGGCGGCGCCGGCCGGTCTTCGGGCGCGTCGGCTTCGCGCAGGTCGAGCCGAAGCCGGACCTCGCGGCGCGCGGCATCGAACAGCGCGTCCAGGAACCAGGGCACGTCCTGCGCAGGCAGCCGCTCGAGCTGCTGGTCGACGACGACGACGTCCTCGCGGGCCGCGGGCACCTGCGGCGCCCGCCCCTGCGCCACCAGCCGTTGATACGCGCCGCTCGGCCGCTCGCGAGTGAACGTCTGAAACCCCTCGGCATCCGCCTCGCGCTCGAGCGCATGCCACAGCTCGCCGAGCGGATGGGGGTGGTAGGAGTACTGCTCCGGCGTCGGGCGCCACGGCTGAAGGTGGAGCGTCGTGTAGTGCAGGCAGCGCGCCGCGTCCGCGCGATACTCGAAGTCGCGCGCGTTCCAGCCGGAATCGAGCTCGCCCCAGAGGCCCGGCTCGGCAGCCGGCGCGTGCACGAGCTCGCGCTTGCCATGGCGGCGCGCCGCCTCGAGGTTCCACCAGGGCAGCATCCGCGCGCAGTCCATGACCATCACGGAAGTGTCGTTCGCGGCGACGGCGCGATAGCCGCAGCCGTCGAGTGCCACGTCGAAGAGGCCGGCGGGATCGGCGAGGTAGATCTGGTCGACGTCGTTGTAGATCGCGCGTCCCTCGCCGCCGGCAAGCTCGGGGATGGCGAAGCGATACTGCGTGAAGCCGGTGCGCCATTCCCGCCGGTCGAAGCCCGGCAGGTCACGCATCAGGTACACGCGATAGGCGCGCGCGGGATCGCGGTGCTTGCGCACCGAATGGAGGAACACCCGCTCGGCGCGCTGCTGCGCCTCCTCGGTGCCGAGGAAGATGCGCACGGGCGGCTTGCCGGAGGGCGTTACGCCCGGCTCGACATCGAAGCTGACGCACTCGACCGACAGCGCCTCGGCGGTCTGCAGCGGCGCGGCCCGGGATGAAGCCATTGCGGGGACGGCGCTCATTGGTAGGGCGATAGTATATGCGCCGCAGCATCGAGCCCGGCTCTCGAGGAGAAGACAAAATAGAAGCGAATCCGCCCCTTGCCGCCCTCACCGGCGCGACTGGCTTCATCGGCCGCCACGTCGCGGCTGCGCTCGCGCGCTCGGGCTGGCGCGTGCGCCTGCTGGCCCGCCGCGCCCCGGCCCCGCCGGCATGGGATGGATTCGCGCCGGAGATCGTCCCCGGGTCGCTCGCCGACGCCGCGGCGCTCGAGCGCCTGGTGGAGGGCGCCACGGCCGTCGTCCACCTGGCGGGGCTCATCAAGGCGCCTTCGCGGCGCGCGTTCTTCGAGGCGAATCGCGATGCGGCCGAGGCGCTCGCGCTCGCCACCCGCAGGCTCGCCCCGCAGGCGCATTTCGTCCACGTCTCGAGCCTTGCCGCGCGCGAGCCGGGACTCTCCGACTATGCGGCGAGCAAGCGCGCGGGCGAGGAGGCCGTGCGCGCGACGCTCGACGGGCAATGCACCGTGCTGCGTCCCGCCGCGGTCTACGGGCCGGGCGATCCGGAGACCTTGCGCTTCTTCCAGATCGCGCGCCAGCGCGTGGTGCCGCTCCCCGGCCCCGCCGCCGCGCGCGCCGCGCTCGTGCACGTGGGCGACCTCGCGCGGCTCGTCGCCGCGGTCGCCGCGGCCGGGCCGCGCCACGACACTCTCGCCGTCGCCGACGAGCGGCCGGCCGGCTACGGCTGGCGGGAGATCCTCCAGGCGGCAGCGCTCGCCGTGGGCAACCCGTCGCCGCGCTTCGTGCAGGCGCCACGGGCGCTGCTGCGGGCCATTGCACTCGCCGGCGATGCCGGCCGGCTCGCCGGCTCCGCCACGATGCTCAACTCGCAGAAGCTGCGCGAGCTCTCCCACCTCGACTGGTCGGTCGCGCCCGCGGAGCAGGCACGGCCGCCCGGCTGGCGGGCCGAGTTCGACCTGGAGGCCGGCTTCGCCGATGCCGTAGCGTGGTATCGCCGCGCCGGCTGGCTTCCGTTCTA
>CAYWSG010000021.1:33684-42728 GCA_964461055.1 uncultured Enterobacteriaceae bacterium
ATCGAATCAGCCCGCGCCGGCGCAGCCGGTAGTAGAGCCGCGGCGCGGCGAGCAACGGGAAGCGCCGCTCCCATGGCGCCACCTCGAGCCGAACGCCCGAATGGCGCTCGACCTTCCACACCACGTAGTCCATCGCGCCATCGAAGGTGAAGGCCGCCTTGGCCAGCCGCATCAGGTTGAACGGCCGGCCGAGCCGCTGCCGACGCGACCAGCGCCGCAGCGCCGCAGCGCGCGCCCCGGCCGCGAGGCGCGGGACGAGCATGCCCTCGGGCTCGAGGTCGAAGCCGATGCCGCCTTCGCGCCAGGCGAGGGGCAGCACTTCGGCGTAGCGCTCCGGCGCACGCTCGATCAGCGCGTCGATGCGCGCGCCCGATTCGATGCGCAGCTCGAGCTCGTAGGTGCGCGAGAAGAGCGCGCGCCAGTAGGCAAGCGCCTCGCCGCGCTCGGGCCCGAGCACCGCGGCCCAGCGCGCCGCCGTGATGACCGCCTGGCCAAGCGCCCCGGCGACACGGCTGCGGGCGGCTTCGCTTCGCGCATGAGCGCAGAGCGCGGGCTGCGAGAAGCGCGTCCACACCGTGGTATCGAGCGAGCGCTCGGACATGGCGCGGCGAAACTGGCCGAGCGTCATGACGGCGTACTTGGCGCGCAGCACCCGGCCCTCCACCGTGGTCTCGAGGTAGCCGACATTGGGCGGCAGAAGCCGGCCGGCCGCCGCGGCGAGCGGCGAGCCGCGCCAGTCGGCCAGTCGATCGACGAGGACGTAGTAGTCGAGCACGCCCTCGAGTGCACCGTCGAGCGCGCCGTCGCGCAGGACCGAGCCGTAGAAGAGGACGGCAGCCGCGCCGTTGCCCGCGCGCTCGGCGAGCTGCCGGGCAAGCGCGGCGACCGCCGGCGGCACGGGGCGGCCGAGCTCGCCCTCGATCAGCGCACCCAGCGCGCCCTTGGAGCCCCGATCCGGTGCGGGCTCCACTTCCCGGCTCAGGACGCGAGCCACGAGCGCAAAGGACCCCGCCGGCGCTCGAGGGCGGCTTGCGCCACGCGCACCGTGTGCACGAGGAGCGAGACGACCGTCCAGGCGGCGACGGCGAGGATGCCGAGGTCGGGCCGGCCGGCCGCCAGGAACACGGTGAGAAGCACGAGGTTCGGGTTGCGCCGCGCGGTGACGAGCCGGAAGCGGCTGTCGAAGGGCCGCCAGGTGTGCATGTCCATGCCGAACCAGGCGATGAACACGCCCTCCTCGAGGCGCTGCAGCACGTAGCCCGCGACGATTGCCGCGAGGACGAGCGAGGGCTCGGCGATGGAGAACCCGGCGGCCGGAAGGCCGACGATCCACGCCCACCACCAGAAAGGCGGATGGAGAAGATCGATGCCGTGATCGAAGATGTCGCCGAAGCGCGAGGACTGGAGCGTCACGCGCGCGAGCTTGCCGTCGACCGTGTCGAGGAAGGTCATCGCCCACGCGGCGAGGAGCCCCGGCCAGTAGCTTCCGCGCCAGAAAAGCCAGAACGCTGCCAGCACGAGGAGCAGGCTCGCGAACGTGACCTGGTTCGGCGTGATGCCGCGTTGCGCGCAAAAGCGCGTTGCCGCGCGCGCCGGCGCAGGCCACAGGTAGAGCGTGATCGCGTCGGTCACGCCCTTGTAGGCGCCGCCGAAGATGCGACGCTCGGCCGCCGGCAACGTGGCGCCCGTCAGCGGCATGAGATAGGGGAGCTCGCGCTTTCGCAGCTTGTCGTCGTAGCTGCTGGCGATCTCTACGAGTCCGACCGCGCGCGCAAACGATGGCGCGCGGCCTTCGGAGAGCGCCGCGCGCGCTTCCTCGAGCCGCTCGGCCGCCACGTTGAGCGCAACGGCCTCGCCCGTGTCGGCGACGAGCGCGCAGTCTTCACGCGCGCTCGCGAGGCCGCGGACGATCGCCTGGTCGTAGATCCAGTCGGCGCGCAGCAGCACGGCACGCTCCCCCGGACGCGCGGCGGCCCCCGGCGCGACGCCCGCGCGCGCCAGCTGGCGCCGCAGCCGCGCCTCGGACGGCAGCCCCCAGACCGCAAGCGGCGAGGCGCCGACGATGTGTCCCGAGACGCCGCTCATGCGGAGGCGCGCGTCGGTTGCGATGCGTGTGGCAAAATGATCCGGGTGCGGAGCCAGAGGTCCTGCATTATCCGACAAACCTCGCGAACACCGCATCCGCCTCGATGAGCACCGTATCCATCGCGCACGTCTCCGACCTGCACCTGCCGTTCGAGCCGGCGCTCACGCCGGCGCAGCGGCTCTCCAAGCGCCAGCTGAGCGCGTGGTCGTGGCGCCGGCGCCGCAACGTGCATCGCGCCGAGATCCTCGAGGCCCTCGCCGGCGAGCTCCGCGCGCCGGGCATCGATCACATCGTCGTGACGGGCGACGTCACCAACTTCTCGCTGCCCGAGGAGTTCGCGCAGGCGGCCGCGTGGCTCGAGGCGCTCGCGCCCGCCGGGCGCATCAGCGTCGTGCCCGGCAACCACGACGCGCTCGTCCCCCTCGCCCACGGCGAGGGGCTCGGGCGCTGGGCGGCGTGGACGCGCGCCGAGCAGGGCTGGCCGTTCGTGCACCGGCGCGAGGGCCTCGCGCTGATCGGGCTCAACTCGGCGCTTCCCACCGCGCCGCTCCTCGCGCGCGGGCGCCTCGGCGCGGCGCAGCTCGAGCGACTCGAGCGCGTGCTCGCCGAAGAGGGCCGCGCCGGCCGCATCCGCGTCGTGCTGCTCCACCATCCGGTCGCCGAAGGCGCGGTGAACTGGCGCCGCGCGCTCGCCGATCGAGCGGCGCTGCGCGCGGTGCTCGCGCGCGCGGGGGCCGAGCTCGTGCTCCACGGACACGCGCACAGCGCGCGCCTCGATGCGCTCCCCGGCCCGCCGGCCGCGCGCGGCATGATCCCGTGCGTGTGCGTGCCTTCCTCGTCCGCGCTTCCCAACCGGCGCGACGAGGCCGCGCGCTGGCATCGCGTGCGATTCACGCCGGGCGAAGCCGCAGCCGAGGTCTCGGTGCGGCAATGGTCGCCCGCGGAGCGGCGCTTCGTCGAGGCGAGCCGCTTCCATCTCTGCCTGCCTGCGGCAGCGGCCTGAAGGAGAACCCATGACGAACGCGACGGAGCGAAAGTTCGGCGATCCCGCCACCCGCATTGCGCAGACCGATCGGTGGAGCCTGCTCCTCAGGCCCAAGCAGCCGACGCTCGGATCGCTCGTGCTCGTCTGCCGCGAGCCGGTGAAGGCCTTCGGCGAGGTGAGCCCGCAAGCCTTCGCCGAGCTTCAGCGCATCGTGGCGAAGCTCGAGCCGGTGCTGCGCGGCCTCACCCGCTACGATCGCATCAACTACCTCATGCTGATGATGGTGGACCCGGACGTGCATTTCCACGTCATTCCGCGCTACGAGGGCAGCCGTGACTTCCACGGCACCGCGTTTCCGGATGCCGGCTGGCCTGGCCCGCCCGCGCTCGATGCGGCCATCGCCCTCGACGAGGGCCTGCGCGATGCGCTCGTGCAGGCGCTGCGCGAGGCGTGGGCGCATGCCGGCGCCTGAGCCGGGCTGAGCCGCCCGAGCCGCCCATGCCCGCCTTCGGCCGGAAGGCTCCGGACCGCCTGGACTTCTACATGCTGCGGCTGCTCGCCGCGCCGCTCGGCTTCGTGCTCGGCACGGTGCTCATCGCGCAGCTCCTCGACCGCCTGCTCAGGCTTCTCGACCTCGCGGCCGCGAGCGGCGCGCCGCTCACGGCGGTGCTCGGGATGGCCGCTCACCTCGTGCCGCACTACCTCGGCCTGGCGCTGCCGGCCGCGTTCACCGTCGCCATGTTCCTCGCGCTCGCGCGGCTGAGCGACGACAGCGAGCTCGACGTCATCCTCGGCGCCGGCCGCTCCATCGTGCGCCTGGCGATGCCCTATTTCGCCGTGGCGGCGGCGCTCGGCGCGGTGAGCGTCTACCTCTTCGGCCATCTGCAGCCGCTCAGCCGCTACGCCTACCGCGCAGCCGTCCACGACGCCGTCCATACGCGCTGGGATGCGCGCGTGGAGGAGAACCGCTTCGTCTCCGCGGGCCGCGGCTTCGTCCTCAGCGCCGACGAGGTGGGCGCCGACGGACGGCGCCTGCGCGGCGTGTTCGTGCAGCGGCGCACCGAGGTGGCCGAGGAGATCACCACGGCGCCGCAGGGGCGCCTCGTGCCGACGGCCGAGGGCCGCCTCGTCCTCGAGCTCGACGACGGCCTCACCGTGCGCGAGGACAACGAGGGCGTGGTCTCGCTCATGCGGTTCGTGACGAGCGTCGTCAATGCCGACTTCACGCCCGGGCCGCCGGCCTTCCGTCCGCGCGGCAGCTCCGTGCGGGAGCTCACGCTGGGCGAGCTGTGGCAGAGCCTGCGCTCGGGCCACGCCACGCTGCCCCGCCAACGGCTCGCCGGCGAGTTCCACGGACGGCTCGCGCGCTCGGCGGCGCTGCCGCTGCTTCCGCTTCTCGCCGTTCCGCTCGGCATCGCCGCCAAGCGGGGCCGGCGGGCGGCCGGCGCAGTGTTCGCCGCGCTCGCGCTCCTTGCGCTGAACCACGCTTTGCAGTTCGGCGAGAGCCTCGCGGAGAGCGGCCGCGCCGACGCGCTCGTCGCCGTCTGGACGCCGCTCGCGCTCTTCGCCGCCGCCGCCTTCTGGCTCTTCCGCTCGAGCCTCGCGTGGCCCGGCGACAATCCGATCAGCCGCGCGACGGCGAGCCTCGGCGAGGCGCTCGGGCGCCTGCGCCGGCCCTTGCTGCGGACCCGGCCGTGAGCGGCGTCCTTGCGGGATATCTCCGCCGGCGCGTGGCCGCCCGCACGCTCGCCCTCGTCTTCTTCTTCACCGCGCTCATGCAGGTGCTCGAGCTCCTCGACGTCACCACCGATGTCCTCGACCGCGGGCTCGGCGCGACGGGGCTCGCCTACTACGCCGCCCTGCGCCTGCCGAGCGAAGTGCTGCTCGCGCTGCCGCTCGCGGCGCTGCTCGGCGCGATGTGGGCCTTCAGCGAGCTCGCGCGCAGCCACGAGATGATTCCGATCCGCGCCTCGGGCGTGAGCCCGCGGCGCATGATCGCGTGGCTCCTGCCGGTGCCCTTCGCCGTCGCGCTCGCGCAGGTCGTGCTCGCGCAGGCGATCGTGCCGGTGTCAGAGGCGACCCTCAAGTCGTGGTGGGACGCGAGCGCGCCGGCCGACGAGACGCCCGAGCGCAGCTGGGTGCGCACGAGCAGCGGCCCGGTCTCGTTCCTCGCCGCCGCGCCCGACGGCCGCCGCCTGACGGCGGTCCGCATCTACGTGCGCGGCGAGGACGACCTGCTCACCGAGCGCATCAGCGCCCGCACGGCGCAATGGACGGGCGAAGCATGGCGGCTGGACGGCGTCGAGGCGCTCGCCGTGGACGGCGTGGAGGCGATCGCCGCGGCCGGCGCACGCGTGCAGCGTGCCGCCGGCGGCGAGCGGCTGTGGCGGACGAACCTGCGGCCCGAAGACGTGCGGCGCGTGGATGTCGCGCGGCCGAACCTGTCGAGTATCATGCTGGCCGATGTCATCGTCGGCGAACGCGTAGGCACCGAGCCGCTCAGCTACTACGAGACGGCGCTCTGGCGCTCCTTCGTGGCGCCGCTCGCGGCCTTCATCATGCTGCTGCTCGCCCTGCCGACGGCGCGCGGGCTGCCGCGGCGCGACGACGGCGGCCGCAGCCTCCTGATCGCGCTCGGCCTCGGCCTTGCGTTCCTGCTGTGCGACGGCATCATGGCGGCCCTCGGGACGAGCGACCGCGTGCCTGCGGCGCTCGCGGCGCTCGCGGCGCCCGCGCTCTTCGCCGCGATCGGCCTCCTGCAACTAAGAATCAGCGAGCGCAGATGAATCTCTGGATCGAAACGGGCAACCTCGCGCGCGCCGAAGCCCTCTTCGGCGTGCCGCCGCTCGAGCGGCTGCGGCGCAGCGTCGGGCGCCTCGCGCGCGAGGACACGGTCACCCTGTCCGGCCCGGACGCCGGCCGGCACGAATGGCCCGGCGCGCGCGTCGACGCCGATGCCGCGCCGCTCGGCGAGCGGCTGCGCCGCGCGCTCGCCGGGGCTTCCGGCCCGGTCGTCGCCCTCGATGCGGCGCACCTCACCGATCCGCGGCTCATCCGCTTCCTCGCCTCTTCCCGGCCGTGCGTCGCCTCGCGCGGCGAAGGCGCCAGGCGCGCCACCGCGCTCGCCCTCGAGCCCGCGCTCGCCGAAGCGATCCCGCCCGCGGCGCGCACGCTCGGCGAGGTGGCCGAAGCGCTCCTCGCCGCCGGGCGCCTCGCGCCGCTCGAGGAGAGCGCCTTTCCCGCCTACATCGACAAGCTGCGCCGGTCGATTCCCTGGTGGCAGTACGTGGTCGACGACGCGCCCACGCGCCGCGCGCTCGAGCGGCGCCTCTTCTGGGACAACTACAAGGGCTCGACCGACCTCCTGACGCGCTGGGTGTACCCGCCGCTCGTCTGGCCGCTCGTGCGCTTTTGCACCGCGTTCGGCATCCCGCCGAATGCGCTCACGATCGTCTCGGTCGTGCTCGCGTTCGCCGCCGTGCCGCTCTGGGCGGACGGCCGCTGGCTGGCCGGCTTCGTCTGCGCCTACGCCATGAGCGTGCTCGACAGCGTCGACGGGAAGGTCGCGCGGCTCACGCTCACCGACTCGAAGATCGGCAACATCCTCGACCACGGCCTCGACCAGGTGCACCCGCCCTTCTGGTACTTCGCCTGGGCCTGGGGCCTGGGCGCGCGCTCGGCCGCCGATCCGCTCTACATGGCCGCGGTCTGGCTCGTCGTGTTCTACGTCGCCGACCGCGTGGTGCTCGGGGTGGCGAAGCGCCGCATCGGCTTCGCGCTGCACGCGGCAAGCCGCCTCGACACGGTGGCCCGCGCCGTCATTGCCCGGCGCAACATCACGATGACGATCATGGCGATCGCGCTCGTCTTCGGCGCAGGCGGCGCCGGGCTTCTCGTCGTCACGGCGTGGCAGGGGCTCACCTTCGCCTGGCACGCGATCCGCACCGCCTGGCTCGGCTTCCTCGCGCCGCGGCCGGCGCGGCCGAAGGTGCAATGAGGCCCAATGAGAGCGCCATGAGCGCGGTCGAAGTCCTCGCCGTGCGCACGCCGGCCGAGCTGGATCGCTTCATCCGGCTTCCGGCGCGGCTTTACGGCAACGACCCGAGCTTCATCCCACCGCTTCTCCTCGAGCGCAAGGAGTCCCTGTCGCCGCGCAAGAACCCGTACTTCCAGCATGCCGAGGCGCAGTTCTTCCTCGCCACGCGCGGCGGGCGTGACGTCGGGCGCATCAGCGCGCAAGTCGATCGCCTGGCGAGGGACGCGGAAGGGCACTTCGGCCTGATCGCCGCCGAGGACGACGCGCAGGTGTTCGCGGCGCTCTTCGAAGCCGCCGAAGGGTGGCTGCGCGCGCGCGGGTGCACGCGGGTCGTCGGCCCCTTCAACCTCTCCATCAACGAGGAGAGCGGGCTCCTCGTCGACGGCTTCGACACGCCGCCCATGCTCCTCATGGCGCACGACCCGCGCTACGCGGGGCCGCGCATCGAAGCCTGCGGCTACGCCAAGGCGAAGGACACGCTCGCGTACCTCTACGACGTCGAGCAGGGGCTGCCGCGCTCGGCGCTGCGCCTGATCGACGAGCGGCGGCCGGCGCGGCTCACCGTGCGCAATCTCGACGCGCGCCAGTACCTGGAAGAGTTCGACCGCATCACGGCAATCTTCAACGACGCCTGGTCGGGCAACTGGGGCTTCATCCCCTTCACCGAAGCCGAGATCCGCCACATGGCGAAGAGCATGAAGCCGCTCGTGCACCCCGAGCTCGTCGCCATCGCCGAGCTCGACCGCAAGCCGATCGGCTTCGGCGTCCTGCTGCCCAACCTGAACGAAGCGATCGCCGACTTCGACGGACGGCTCATGCCCTTCAACTGGCTCAAGCTCCTCCTGCGGCTGAAGCGCACCCGCACGGGCCGCGTGCCGCTCATGGGCATCCGCCGCAGCCACAACGGCGGCGTGATGGGCGGCCTCATCGCCTTTCTCATCATCGACCGGCTGCGCGAGGGGGCGCGCCGGCGCGGCATGCAGAAGGTCGAGCTCTCGTGGATTCTCGAGGACAACTGGCCGATGCGCCGCGTGATCGAGTCGCTCGGCGCCGCGCCGTACAAGACCTATCGTCTGTACGAGAAGGTCATCGCTTGAGCGGCCCGCTCCCGGCGCTCGTCCTGGCGGGCAGCCGCCCGGGCGGCGACCCGCTCGCCGCGCATGCCGGAGTGAGCCACAAGGCGCTGATCGAAGTGGATGGACGCACGATGATCGAGCGCGTCGTCGGCGCGCTCGCTGCGGCGCCGGAAATCTCGCGCATCGTCATCGCCATCGAGCGGCCCGAGGTGGTCGGCTCGCTTCCCGGGCTGCACGCACCGCAGTGCGGCAAGCCCGTGGCCTTCATGCCGGCGGGCGCGAGCCCGAGCGCGAGCGTCGCCGCGGCGCTCGAGCGGGAGGGCACGCCGCTCCTCGCCACCACCGCCGACCATGCGCTGCTGCGCGCCGACTGGGTGCGCGAATTCCTTGCCGGCTGCCCCGCGGAAGCCGACGCCGCGGTCGCGCTCGCCCGCAAGGAAGCGGTGCTCGCCGCCGCGCCCGGCACGCAGCGCACCTACCTGCGCTTTGCCGACGGCGAGTTCTCGGGCTGCAACCTGTTCCTCTTCCGGCGAGCGCCCGCCCGCGGCGTCGTGGCGCTGTGGCGCGAGATCGAGGCACAGCGGAAGAACCCCGCGCGCATGATGCTGCGACTCGGGATCGGCTGGGCGCTGCGCTACCGGCTCGGCCGTCTCAGGCTCGAGGACGCGCTCGCGCGACTCGGCGCGCTCGCCGGCGCGCGGCTCGCCATGGTGACCTTGTCGGAGGGAAGAGCGGCGATCGACGTGGACAAGCCCGCCGATCTCGCGCTCGTTCGCACCCTCGCTGCCAGAGAAGTCTGAAAAAGCCGCCCACGCGAAGGCGCCGGTTCACTTGGTGAAAGCGGATGCGTCGCCCCCGCGA
>CAYWSG010000022.1:0-41786 GCA_964461055.1 uncultured Enterobacteriaceae bacterium
GGCGATTCGAGCTAAGCGGTGTCCGGGACCCAGTCGTCGGTGGCGGTGTGCCGGCCAAGCTCGAGGACGTGGAACTCGTCGTCGGTCTTGGTGCGCGCGACGCCGAGCGCCTTGAGGGCGGCGTTGATGGCGTCTTCGGACACGACGGGGCCGAGGACGATGTTTCCCTCGCTCCAGACGACCACGCCCTGCGTGACGCTCTCGCCGAACACCTCGGCCTCGACGTAGGCGACGGGGCCGCGGGCCGAGGCAACAGCGCCCAGCTCGTCGAGCTCTTCGGGCACGGCAAAGGCGCCTTCCTCGGTGAGCGGGAGGAACGGGATGCCGAATTGCTCCAGCAGCGCCGAGGTGAGCGGCAGCATGGCCTTTGCCTGAGGCAGCGGGACGAAAGTTCGCGGGTCGACGTCGAGCCCCGCGCCGCTCAGCGTCTCGCGGTCGGCGATCAGCGCCTGGAGGGTGTAGGCCATGCGCGCATTCTAGGCGGCCTTTCGCTGCGCGAGCTCGCCGTTACGCAGCATCTTCATGGCGTGCGCCCAGGGAATGAGCTGGTCGAGCATCGCGCCGACCGCCTGCTCCTGGTGCGCCGCCGGCTTGAAGGCCGAGAAGCTCTCGAAGTCGGTGAAGAGCGAGAGCATGACCTGCGCGCGCACGTGCGCCACCTGCAGCTCGCTCAGGTTGAGGCGGAGCTGCTCGACGGCGCGCGCGCCGCCGGCGCTTCCGTAGCCGACGAAGCCGGCAGCCTTGTTGTTCCACTCCTTGTAGAGAAAGTCGAGGGCGTTCTTCAGGGCCGCGGAGGGGCCGTGGTTGTACTCGGGCGTCACGAACACGAAGCCGTCGAACGAGTCGATCTTCGCCGCCCAGGCCTTCGTGTGCGGCTTGCCGTACTGCCCCATGGAGGGCGGCACCGGCTCGTCGAGGAGCGGCAGGTTGAAGGACTGGATGTCGACGAGCTCGTACTCGACGTCCTTGCCGCCTTTGCGGCGTGCGATGTCGAGCACCCAGCGAGCCACGGCCTCCGACTTGCGTCCGGGGCGCGTGCTGCCCGCGACGATGGCGATTCTCAGCATGGATTGCTCCTTCCCGGTTGACGCCTTCGCGCGAAGCGAGATTCATGCCCCGGCGCCCCGGGAAGCGCGGCTGAAAATAAAAAGGCCTCCCGGCACGCGGACCCTTGGGGACGGGCGGGTTCCTTCGGGGGGAAAGGGAGGGCGGAGCCCGCGCGCGATGCCGGGAGGCGGGGGCCAGTATCGCGGCCCCGGGTAGCGCCCCTGTTGCAACTCTCCCGCTCGGCGGTTACGGACGAAACGGGCGAACACCCCATCGCACCTGGGGTGTTCACCTCCCTTCGCCGAGGGGTTCGGCGGCGGTTCAGCGCCTCGCGCGTCTCAGGCCGGCTCGAGCGCGCGCGAGAGGGCGGCGGCGAGCTCGCGCGCCTGGACAGGCTTCTTGAGGATCTCCGTGACGCCCGCGGCGTAGGCGCGCTCGGTCATGACCGGACCGATGTAGCCGCTCACGAGGACGACCGGGAGGTCGGCGCGGAGCTTGCGCATGGCCTGCGCGAGCTCGGTGCCGGTAAGGCCCGCCATGACTTCGTCGGTGAGCGCAGCGTCGAAGTCCTGCGGCGCGGCGCGGAACGCCTCGAGGGCGGCCTCGCCCGAAGCGAACGTGACTGGCTCGTAGCCCACGCGCCGCAGCACCTCGGCGGCGAGGGCGAGCAGCGCCTCCTCGTCGTCGACCACGAGCACGCGCTCGCCGTTGCCGCGCGCGAGCGGCCCGGCGCGCTCGTCCTCGGCGATGGCCGGCGCGTCCACGCGAGGCAGGTAGATGTCGAACCGGCTGCCGCGCCCGGGCGTGCTGGCGACATCGATGGCGCCCGCCGAGTCGGTGACGATGCCGTAGACGAGCGAGAGGCCGAGGCCCGTGCCCTTGCCGACTTCCTTGGTGGTGAAGAACGGCTCGAAGACGCGCGCAAGCGTGGCCGCCTCCATGCCGATGCCGGAGTCGCTGACGGAGAGCCGCACGTAGTGGCCCGGCTGGAGCGTCGAGTGCGAGAGCGAGCGCTCGGCCGGCACGTCGAGCGCGTCGAGGGCGACGTCGAGCTGCCCGGCATCCTCCATCGCATGCAGCGCGTTGGTGCACAGGTTCATGACGATCTGGTGAAGCTGCGTCGGGTCGCCCATCACGTAGAGCGGCTCGCGCGGCAGCGCGGCGTGCAGCCGGATGCCCTCGGGAAGCCGCCCGCGCACGAGCTCGACCGTCTCGGCGACCACGCGGTCGATCTCCACCGGCTGGCGCTTGCCGCGCTGGCTGCGGCTGTAGTCGAGGATCTGCTCCACGAGGTCGGCCGCGCGCGTGGCGGCGGTGAGCACGTTCTGCGCATAGCGCCGCTCGCGGGAGTCCTCGGCCGTGCTCTCGACCAGCATCTCGGCGTAGCCGAGGATGCCGCCGAGGATGTTGTTGAAGTCGTGGGCGATGCCGCCGGCGAGCCGGCCGACCGCCTCCATCTTCTCGGCCTGGCGCAGGCGCTGGGCGAGACGCGCGCGCTCGGCCTCGGCGAGCTTGCGCTCCGTGATGTCGCGAAGGTTGAGCACGAGGGCGCCCACGGCCGGGTCGTGGAGCAGGTTGCTGACCGTGTTCTCCATCCACATCCATGAGCCGTCCTTCTTCTGCACCAGAAGCTCGACGGTGGCGACCTTGCCCGGGGTGCGCATCAGCTCCTCGCGCCAGCGCGACGCGGCCTCCCGATGCTCCGGATGCACGAGCTCGGCGGCCTCGCGGCCGATGAGCGACTGCGGGGGGTGGCCGGTCATGCGCTCCACGGACGGGCTCGCCCACACGATGCCGCCGTGCCCGGGGCGCGTGAGCATGACCCCGTCGGCGCTCTGCTCGAACATGGCGCGAAAGCGCTTCTCGCTGCGGGCGAGGAGGGCCTCGCGGCGCGCGAGCCCCCAGGCGGCGAGGCCGATCAGCAGGAGCATCGCGGCGGAAGTGAGGAGCGTGCGCCAGCCGATGACCCAGGCCTGCTCGCGCCAGGGCGCGAACACCGCTTCCTCGGTCGCGCCGTTCACCACGAGGAGCGGAAACGTCCGCACCTCCGAGGCCGCGGCGAGGACGGGCTGGCCGAGGATCGGGCTGCCGACCCAGCCCTCGAAGCGCCCCTCGCGCTTGATCACCTCGAGGAGCGTGAGCGTCTCGCTGGGCATGTGCCGCCCGCGGATGTCGGGCAGCCCCGGGACGCGGGTGATGAGCGAGCCGCGCGCGGTGAGGAGGGTGATGAAGCCGCCGGCGCCGAGGTCGATGGTGTGATAGAGCCGCTCGAAGCTGCGGATCTCGACCACGGCGGCCACGACGCCGCCGAACCCCTGTCCGGCGCCTTCCAGGCGGCGCGACATGAAGAAGCGCCAGCTCGCCGTCCACGGCTGGCCGCCGAAGAAGGGCTCGCCGACGATCGTCGACGAGGTCGGCCGCTCGCGGTGCAGCGCAAAGAACGGCTCCTCCGAGACATCGGGGCCGAGCGTCACGTCGGCGGTGTGGGCGAGCACGCGCCCGTCGGGCCCGGCGACCAGGAGCGCCGCGATTTGCGGCACGTGTGCGAGCTCGCCCTGCAGGCGCGCCATGCGCCGGGCGACTTCCTCGGCATCGCCGGCGCGGGCCGCCTCGCGAAGGATGAGGTCCGCGGCGTCGAGCGAGGCGGCGGTCTGCTCGGCGAGGAGGCGGTTGAGGTTGGTGAACTCGCGCTGCGCCATCTGCTCGGTCTGCTGGCGCTCGGTCCGCACGTCCCAGATCGCGGCGGCGACGTTGATGCCCACCAGCACGGCGGCGAGGCCGACGAGCGCGTGCGTGAGCGAGACCTGCGTGAGCGCGCCGCGCAGACGCCCGGGCAAGGCCGGCATGCTAGCCCGCCGGCGCGCCGACGAGCTCCGCCACGGCGCGCAGCAGCTCCGCGCGCTTGATCGGCTTGGCGAGCGCGCGGTCGGCGCCCGCCGCGAGGGCTGCCTCGGCGGAGATGCCTTCGCCCGACTTGAAGTGCCCGGAGACGGCGATCAGCCCCACGCCCGGGTGCTTGCGCTTCAGCGACGCGATGGCCTCGGCCCCGCAGGGCCCCGGCATGAACATGTCCGTGACGATGAGCGCGGGCGGCGGGCGGCCGAGGAACTGCTCCAGCCATGCCCGGCAGCTCGTTGCCTTGCGCACGCGGTAGCCCGCTGCCTCCAGCCAGTCGGCCATCAGGTCGCGCATGATGGCATCGTCGTCGATGACGAGGATGTCGGACGCGGCGCGGTTCGGGTCTGTCGTCACTTCAGCATTCCACCCCCGGGGGATTGCGTGTAATTTACAGCCCCTGAGGGACAGTATTACAGGTGTAACTGCGCCGGAAGGCTATGCCTAGACTTCCGGTCGCCATGAGCCTTGTCGCGACGATGAACAAGCCTTTGGAGCCCCCCTCGGCCGTCGCGCTGCCGCACGTGCTGGTAGTCGACGACGACCCCACGATCCGCGAGCTCGTCTCCGATTACCTCGGACGCAACGAGTTCCGCGTCACCGCCGTGGCCGACGGCCGCGCCATGCACGAGCGTATCGCCCAGGACGTCGTCGACCTGGTCGTGCTCGATCTGCGGCTGAAGGGCGAGGACGGCATGGCGCTCGCGCGGCGCCTTCGCGACGACTCCGCCATTCCGATCATCATGCTCACCGGCCGCGCCGACGAGGCCGATCGCGTGATGGGCCTCGAGCTCGGCGCCGACGACTACCTTACCAAGCCCTTCAGCCCGCGGGAGCTGCTCGCGCGCATCCGCACGGTCCTGAGGCGCCGGCGCGCCGAGGTGCGCCAGGGCCGGCCCGAAGGCGTGCGCGCCTACCGCTTCGACGGCTGGGAGCTCAACCTCAATACGCGCCGGCTCACCTCGCGCGACGGGCGCGTGGTGCCGCTCAGCAACGGCGAGTTCAGCCTGCTCGTCGTGCTGCTCGGCTCGCCGAGCCGCATCCTCTCCCGCGACCAGCTGATCGATCTCTCGCGGCTGCACAACGACGAGGTCTACAGCCGCTCGGTCGACGTGCAGATCATGCGGCTTCGCCGCAAGATCGAGCCCGACCCGGCGCACCCGCGCTACATCCAGACCGAGCGCGGCGCCGGCTACCTCTTCGGCGTGCCGGTGGAGACCGTCTACTAGCGTGGAGCGGGTCGTCGCCGCCGACGGCCAGCCGATCGCCGCTTGCCCGCGAAGGCTTCCTCGCCGCCACGTTCGACTATCGCGGCATCGGCGCCTCGCGGCCCCGGCGCCTGCGCGGCTTCCAGGCCGACATCTTCGACTGGGCGCGCCTCGACTGCGCCGCCATGCTCGAGGCGCTCTCGGCGCGCGTACCGGGTGCGCCGCTTTACTGGATCGGCCATAGCCTCGGCGGGCAGATACTGCCGCTGGTGCCGAACCATGCGCGCGTGGCAAAAGCCATCACTGTGGCGACGGGCAGCGGCTACTGGAAGGAGAACGCCGCGCCCCTCCGGAAAAAGGCCTGGCTGCTGTGGCATGTCATCGCGCCCCTGACGCTCGCGCTCTTCGGCTACTTCCCGGGGCGGCGCATCGGCATCGTGGGCGACCTGCCTGCCCCTGTCATGCGCCAGTGGCGTCGCTGGTGCCTGGACCCGGAGTACGTGGTGGGCGCTGAAGGAAGCGAGGTGCGGAAGGCGTATGCCGCGGTACATGCGCCGATCGTCTCCCTCTCGTTCGCGGACGACGAGTTCATGTCGGCGCGCAACACCGAGTCGATCCACGGCTTCTACTTGAACGCGCCGCGGACGATGAAGCGGCTGCAGCCCGCGGACGTCGGCGCCCGCGGCATCGGGCATTTCGGCTTCTTCCGGGCGAGCTTCGAGGACGCGCTGTGGCGCGGCGTGCTCCTTCCCGAGCTCACCGCGGGCCAGAAGGCGCAGAAGGTGCAGGCCTAGATGATGCAGGCTTCGGTGCCGTCGCCCTGCATCCAGCAGAGCGTCACCGGCTCGACGAAGTGAAACTCCTGCGGAGCGTGCGGGAGCTCGACCGTGGCGCAGCCGGTGGCGAAGAGGCTCGCCGCGAAGCACGCGACGCGGAGCGCGGCGCTCAGAGTGGTGGAAAAAGTAACCTTGAGCACCGCGTTCCTCTCGCTTGCCGTCTCCGGCTCAGTAGGCGCGGTTCTCGATGCTGCCGGCCACCTGCGAGGACCGCGTGTCCCAGCCCGGGCGGGCGTTGTCGTCGAAGGACGGTTGCGGGAATTCGGCGAGGATCTCCGCGGCGGGACGCGCATTCGCGGCCGGGACTTCCCGCGCGACGACCGTGTTCTTCGGCGCGGCCGCGGCCATGCCGTCAGCGAACGAGCCTTTCGGGAAGTGCTTGAGGATCTCGGCCGAGGAGACGGCGCCGGGACGCGGCGCGAGGTCTTCGGCGGTGAGGTCCACGTAGTCCTTGAACGAGGGCTCGGGCTGGACGGCCTGCGCGGAAGCGGCGAAGGCGAGAACGGCAATGGCGGGGATGAAGCGTTTCATGGTTCGGTTCCTTTCAGTCGGGGTTGGCGATTTGCAACGACGCCACTATCCCGCCCGCGCATGACCGACCGATTTCGGAACCCGGGGCCGCCGGTTACCGCTGAAATGCTCGCTGATACGAGCGACCTACCAGGCTGAACGAATTCCCGCGACGCCGGCGATACTTTGGTCGCAGGAGCCGTCGGGCGCTGCTAGGCGCTGCGGAAGAAATCGATGAGCAGTCTGGCGACGGCGGCCGGCTGCTCCTGCTGCACCCAGTGACCGGCGCCTTCGACGAGATGGATGCCGCGGAAGTCGGCGCAGGCCTTGTCTCGCATGCGCTCGAGCTCGCCGGGCTTCTGGTGGATGCCCCAGTCGGCGCGGCCGGCGATGTAGCACGCGGGCGCCACGACCCGGCGACCGGCGGCGCCCTGCATGGACGCGACGCTCTGGCCGCCCGTCGAGCAGCGATACCAGTTGAGGGCGCCCTGGAAGCCGGTGCGCTCGAATGCGTCGCTGTAGACCTTCAATTCTTCATCCGTCAGCCATGCGGGCGCGGATTGCGGATCCTGCGGCGCGACCGTTTGCGGCATGGTCTTGTCGAGATCCATGACGTAGTAGCGCGGAAGCCGGGCGAGCGCCTCGGCGTTCCAGCCTTCGAGCGCGAAGGGCTTGTTGCCGGGCCAGTCGGCGCTTTTCATGTGGTAGTAGGCGCGGAGAAACGCGTGAATGCCCTGCGGGCACTGGCGCATGTCGCGGTCGGCTTCGCGCGTCGAGTAATACCACTGGTAGTGCTTGCGTGGGGGATCGAGGGCCGCGAGCTGGGCGTGGAGGCCGGCGCTTGCGCGCGAGACCGCCGGCTGCGCGCCGCCGAACGGGCCGCTCATGAATGCAACCGAGCGCACCTTCTCCGGCGCAAGGAGCGCGCAGGCGCCGGCCACGGGCGAGCCGAAGTCGTGACCCGCGAGATGCGCCTGCCCGACGTTCAGCTTCCTCAAGAGGCTCAGCACATCGTTCGCGAGATGGGCGAGCGTGAAGGATCCGAGATCGCCGTCGTAGCGGGGATCCCATCCGGTGGTCTCGCCGTAGCCGCGCTGGTCCGGCGCGAGCACGTAGAAGCCGGCGTCGGCAAGCGGCGCGAGGATCTTTCGCCAGCTATAGGCGAGCTCGGGAAATCCGTGCAGCAGGACGACGCAGGGCGCGGTGGGCTCGCCCGCTTCCAGGACGTGCAGGGAAAGGCCGTTCACGCCGTCGACGCGGCGCGCCCGCGGGGCGCTCGAAGAGGCCATTCGATGATTCTCCCATGCTCGCTGTATGATGCGCCGTCACGGCGATCCGGGGAGGGGGAACCGTGTTTTTCGATTATCCGGGCGAGCCGGCGAGCTCGAGGGCGGACGACTTCGTCGTCTTCGGCGAGCTGCGCGGCGAGGACTGGGACAAGCTTCTCGGCTACATGCGCCGCGAGCGATTCGCCGCGGGCGCGACGGTGGTGCGCGCGGGCGAGGACGACCCGACGCTCTACATGCTCGCGAAAGGGCGCGTCGAGGTGGTGGACGCCTCGCGCGCCGGGGGCCGCCGCCTCGCCGAGATCCAGGAGGGCTCGGTGTTCGGCGAGATCGGCTTCTTCGATCGCCAGCCGCGCACGGCCACCGTGCGCGCGCTCACCGATGCCGTCACGCTCTCGCTGCGGCGCGAGCAGTTCGACGCCATGGCGGTGTGGGAGCCGAACATCGCCCGGCTCATCCTGCTCGACCTCGGCCGCGTCCTCAGCCGGCGGCTGCGCGGCATGCTGCAGGGGACCGATCGATGAGCGCGACCGAGGCCGTCTTCCGCAACTACACGCAGACGCCGCAGCGCGTGCCGCAGGCGGCATGGGTGCTCCTTCGCGTGATGGCGCTCGGCGTGGCCGGCGGCGTCGCATGGCTTCTGCTCGTGCGGCCGCACGAGGGACTCCCGCTCTTCTGGCGCGTCATCGTGCCGAGCCTGCCGCTTCTCTTCGCCCTCGCGCCCGGCATCTGGCGCAACGTCTGCCCGATGGCTTTCCTGAACCAGCTTCCGCGCGCGCTCGGCGTGTCGCTCGGCTGGACGCTGCCCGCGCCGCTTCGCGTCTGGTGCTACGCCGTCTCCACGGCCGCGTTCATCGTCCTCGTCGGCCTGCGCGCGCCGCTTCTTGACCATCGCGGCGACCTGGTCGCCGCGATGGTCGCCGCGGCGCTTGTCCTGGCGCTCGTCGGCGGGCTGCTCTTCAAGGGACGTAGCGGCTGGTGCGGCACCTTCTGCCCGCTCGCGCCGATCCAGAAGGTGCATGGCCAGGCGCCCATCGCGATCGTGCCGAACGGCTACTGTCCTACATGCGTGGGCTGCCAGAAGAACTGCTACGACTTCAACCCCCGCGCGGCGATCTTCAGCGACCTCTATGACCGCGACGAGCGCCACGCCGGCCAGCGCCGCTTCTTCGTTGCCATGCTGCCGGGACTGATCCTCGCCTACTACACGCTCGCCGGGACGAGCTGGAATCCGCCGGCGCTCTACTACGTGGTCTTCGGCCTGCTCGTGCTCATCTCGGCCGGCCTTTTCCAGCTCATCGTCAACTTCATGAAGGTGAGCGTGTACAAGGTGGCGACGGGGTTCGGCCTCGCCGCGCTGGTCGAGTTCTACTTCTTCGCGGGCCCCGGCATCGTGCGCCATGCCGCCACGCTCTCGGGCTTCACCGTGCCCGAATGGACCGGTCATGCCGTGCAGGCGCTGGCGCTCGTGGTCGGCGGCGGCGTGCTCGCGCGGGCGCTTTCCGCCGAAGGCGCCTACACGCGCACCGTCTCCTCCGCCCAGCAGCTCCGCGTGCCGGAAAAGGCGCGGCTCGGCGAGCGCGCGGCGGCCTCGGGCGCGCCGGAGGTCACCGAGCGCTCGAGCGGCCGCGTCTTCGTCCTCGCGCCCGAGCAGACGCTGCTCGAAGGGCTCGAGGCGGCCGACATCAGGATCGACTTCGGCTGCCGGATGG
The DNA here is from genome assembly GCA_964461055.1 of uncultured Enterobacteriaceae bacterium. Classification (GTDB taxonomy): domain Bacteria; phylum Pseudomonadota; class Gammaproteobacteria; order Burkholderiales; family SG8-39; genus SCGC-AG-212-J23. Next base: position 9,495 of record CAYWSG010000022.1, read on the forward strand.
GCCTTTGCGGCGCCGATCCGGTCGGCATCGCGGGCGGGGCCGAGAACCTCGTGCCGGCCGGCCCGGAGGAAGCGGCGACGCTGCGCCGGCTCGGCCTCGAGGGGCGCGCGCGGCTCGCCTGCATGTGCAAGGTCAAGGGACCGGTCACCATCGACCTGCATCCGGACAAGGCGCCTGCCGCTCCGCCCGCCGTGCACGCGGGCCCGGACGCGGCGGCGAAGGCCGGCGTGCGACACGTGGTCATCGTCGGCAACGGCGTCGCCGGCATGGCGGCCGCCGACGCGCTGCGCCGCCTTTCCCCTTCGTGCGCCATCGACGTCGTGGCAGCCGAAAGCCATCACTACTACAACCGCATGAGCATCGGACGCGTGGTGTACGGCCGCACCGCCATGGACGGCCTGCAGCTCCTGCCCGACGAGTGGTACGAGCGCAATCGCGTGACCGTCTGGCGCAACACCCTCGCGGCGCGCATCGAACGCGAGCCGGGGCGGCTCGTGCTCGCCACGGGCGAGACGCTCGACTACGACCGGCTGATCCTCGCCACGGGCGCGGAGGCCGCCGTCCCGGCGCCCGGCTTCGCTCCGCACAACGGCTGCTTCGTGCTGCGCCGGGCCGACGATGCCGCGGCGGTGCGCCGCTGGGTGCAGGAGCGGCTCGCGCGCGAGGCGCTCGTGCTGGGCGGCGGCGTGCTCGGCATCGAGGCGGCCGATGCGCTCGCGCGCCTCGGGCTGCGCGTGGTGCTGCTGCATCGCGGTCCGCACCTCATGAATCGCCAGCTCGACGCCGAGGGCGCGCGGCTGCTCGCCGAGTTCCTGGCCGCGCGGGGGATCGAGACCCGCACCGGCGTGGCCATCGACGGCCTGCGCCTGCACGGCCGGCGGGTGGTCGTCACTGCACGAGCGAGCGCAATTGCAGATGGGAACGCGACTGCGGGGACGAGCGGACTCTCGTTTGCGGCGGACCTCTGCGTCGCCTCGATGGGCATCCAGCCCAACGTCGAGCTCGCCCGCGAGGCGGGCCTCGACGTGCGCGGCGGCATCGTGGTGGATGCCGGGATGCGAACCTCGGATGCGCGCATCTTCGCCGCCGGCGACGCGGCGGAGCTTGCAGGGTGCGCGTCCGGCCTGTGGCCGGTCGGCGCCGCGCAGGGCGAAATCGCCGCCGCGAACGCGCTCGGCGAGGCGCGCCGCTACGAGCCGCAGCTCGTGCCGGTCAAGCTGAAGTGCGACGGCATCGATGTGCTGAGCTTCGGCAGCCTCGAGGCCGGGGCGAGCGCCCAGGTCGAGGCGTCCTTCGACGGCACCCTGGCGCGCCGCGTGGTTCGCCGCGACGGTCGCATCGTGGGCGCCTGCTCGGTCGGCGAGCCCGGATCGTCTAAGGCGCTGGCGGCAGAGATTCAGCGGAGCCTGCCGTAGTCGCGCCCGGCGCCGTCGTCTTGAGCCCTGCGGTCAGGATGAACTTCATGGCGTCCTCGCGCGTCATGTCCACCGGCTCGAGCGCTTCCTTCGGCATGAACACGGTGTAGCCGCCCACCTGGTAGCTCATGGGGAAGTAGACGGCGACCTGGTCGCCGGCGATGCCCTTCGGCGCATCGCCGCAGTCGCTGCGCGTGACGAAGCCGAGCAGGCGCCACTGCGTGCCGGGCACCGTCACCATCACGACCTGCAGCGCCGGGTCCTTGTGCTGCGCGAAGAGGCCGAGAAGGTCGCGCATCGCTGCGTACACCGAGCGCACGAGCGGGATCTCGAGCAGCACGAGCTCGAAGCGCTTGAAGAGCGTGCGCACCACGTACGCGTGCATGAGCGCACCCACGGCGAAGACGAGCACCACCGCGATGGCGAGCCCCATGCCGGGGCGGTACCAGGCGTAGTACCACTCGTTCGGCACCACGGCCTTCGTCTGCAGCCCGAAGAAGCGCTCCAGCACGCCGAAGAGCCACACGACGAAGTACACCGTCACGGCGAGCGGCAGGACCGTGAGCAGCCCCGTGAAGAAGATGCGGCCCGCCCTGCGGACCGCCGGGTGTGGTCGTCGCACGCCGGCATTACACCGGGGTTTGCCTGACGGCGCGTCGCTGCTGCATGATCCGGGAGGAAGGGGGTTCGATGGTCCACAGCTTCCTCTTCGCCGAGGGCATCTGGCGGGCCGACGGCGAATACGTCGACGCTGGCGGCAGCCGCTTCGCCGCCACGGGGGAGACGACCATCCGCCACGAGCCCGGCCGCTGGCGCTTCGAGGCGGTCCTGCGGCTGCGCGGCGACCCGGCCCGCGTCACGCACAATCGCTACGACATCGAGCCCTTCGCGCCCGGCGCGCGCTCCACGCACTGGACGTCGATCAACCCGGCGATCGGCACCCTGCGGGGACGCTTCGTGCTCGCCGGCGACGCCATCCTTTCCTTCTACGAGAGCCCCACGGCGCGCTACCGGGGCTTCGAATGCATCCAGCAGGTGGAGGGCACCCGCTACGCCGCGAGGGGCACGCTCCTCGACGAGGACAAGGTCCTCTCGACCTGGGCGCTCGAGCTCGTGTGGCTGGCGGAGGGGGCGCGGTTCTGAAGCGCGGCGTGCGCGCCGCGATCAGTCGAAGTCGAAAATTTCGCCGAGGAAGCCACGCTTCTTCTTGCGGCGGTAGCCATCGTCGTCGTAGCGCGGTCGGCGCTCGCGATACGCGCCGGGGATTGCAGCCGGCTCGGCTGCCGGCAGGGAGCGCTCGATCAGCTTGTCGAGCTCGCCGCGGTCGAGCCACACCCCTCGGCATACGGGGCAGTAGTCGATCTCGATCCCCTGACGCTCGGACATCGTGAGATTGGGCTCCTTGCAGACGGGACATTTCATGCGGCGTTCGACCCGCGCCGCCCATTTCGGGTTCCGCCATCCGGAAAGACCGGAGTAGCTGCCGCACACGGGCGCCGTCAAACAGGCGCGGGCTCGATGGGACGCACGGTTTCGAACGCGCGCGCGGCGCGAAGGACGAGGGCGTCGCCGTATTTCGGCCCGACGATCTGAAGGCCCACGGGAAGCCCCGCCTTGGTGCGCCCGCAGGGAATGCTGGCGGCGGGCTGCTGCGTCAGGTTGAAGGGATACGTGAAGGGCGTCCAGTCGGTCCAGCGCCCGCCTTGCGCGGCGCCCGGATACTCCTGTCCCACCTCGAATGCCGCGACCGGCAGCGTGGGCGTGAGCAGGAGGTCGTAGTCGCGATGAAACAGGTTCATGTGCTGGCCGAGCGCGCCGCGCCTGAGCTGCCCCTCGAGGATTTCCGCGGCGGAGATCTTGTCGCCCTGCGCGGCGACCTCGAGGAGTCCCGGATCCATCCGCGTTCGCTTTTCGGCCGGGATGGCGCGCACGACGAACGCGGCGCCGCTGAACCAGTGGGTGCGGAAGATGGGCTCCGGGTTCTCGAATCCGGGGTCCTTTTCCTCCACCCGCGCGCCGAGCTCCTCGAAGACCTTCGCCGCGGAAGCGACGAGGGTCCTCACCTCGGGGTCCACGTTGGGGACATAGCCGAGGGCGGGCGAGAAGGCGATGCGCAGCCCCTGCACGCCGTGATCGAGGTTCATGCGCCAGTCGCGCGGGTCGTGCGGCAGCGCATGCCAGTCGCGAGCGTCGGGCAGCGCGATGACGTTGAGCAGGAGCGCGGCGTCGGCGACGCTGCGCGTCATCGGCCCGACGTGCGCGACGGTGCCGAAGGGCGATAGCGGCCAGGCGGGCACGCGCCCGAACGAGGGCTTCAGGCCGAAGAGGCCCGTGAAGCCGCACGGGATGCGGATCGATCCGCCGCCGTCGGTGCCGAGCGCGAGCGGCCCCATGCCGGCGGCGAGCGCCGCCGCCGCGCCGCCGGAAGAGCCGCCCGGTGTCATGGCGGTGTTCCAGGGGTTGCGCGTGATGCCGTTCAGCGGGCTGTCGGTGACGCCCTTCCAGCCGAACTCGGGGGTGCTGGTCTTGCCGAGGAAAAGCGCGCCATGCTCGCGCAGCCGCGCGACGACCGGCGCGTCGTCGTTCCAGGGACCCGCCGGGTCGATGGTCTTCGAGCCGCGCAGGGTCGGCCAGTCCTTCGCGAGGAGAAGGTCCTTGATGGAGACGGGCACGCCGTCCAGCAGCCCGCGGGGGGCCCCCTTGTGCCAGCGCGCCTCCGATTCGCGTGCTTCCTCGAGCAGCCGCTCGCTCACGAGCACGAACGCGTTCAGCGTCGGATTCAGGCGCTCCATGCGAGCCAGGACCGCCTGCGCGACCTCCACGGGCGACAGGGTCCTCGTCCGGTAGCCCTCCACGAGCTCGGTCGCGCTCAACAGGCAGAGATCCGTGCTCATCGCCGGCAGTGAGTGGTCGTCATCGATGCCTCCTCGGGCGCAATCGGAACCGCGCGTCCGGCCGGAAAGTGTATGGTGTAATCGCGCCATGAGCCATGTGTTCCATCGCGATCCGCGCCAGGCGTATCCCGTCGCCGTGCGAGGGGAGGGGCCTTATCTCATCGACCGGGACGGCAAGCGCTACCTGGACGCTTCGGGCGGGGCGGCGGTTTCCTGCCTGGGGCATTCGGACGAGGCGGTGATCGGCGCGATCCGGCGCCAGCTCGAGCGGCTGCCTTTCGCGCACACCTCCTTCTTCACCAACGAGCCGATGGAGGCGCTCGCCGACGAGCTCGTGCGCCGCGCGCCGGAGTCCTTCGACCGGGTGTACTTCGTCTCCGGCGGGTCGGAGGCCATGGAGGCCGCGCTCAAGCTCGCACGCCAGTACTTCGTCGAGAAGGGCGAGCCGCAGCGCTCGAAGCTGATCGCGCGACGCCAGTCCTACCATGGCAACACGCTCGGCGCGCTCGCCGTAGGCGGAAACGTGTGGCGCCGCCGGCAGTTCCAGCCGCTGCTGGTCGACGTGGCGCACGTGTCGCCTTGCTACGCGTACCGGGGAAAAGGCGATACGGAATCAGAAGACCAGTATGGGGAAAGGCTGGCGAAGGAGCTCGAAGCGGAGATCCAGAAGGCAGGACCGCAGAACGTCATCGCGTTCGTTGCCGAGACGGTCGTCGGCGCAACGCTCGGCGCGGTGCCGCCGGTGCGCAACTACTTCCGCCGCGTGCGCGAGGTCTGCGACCGCCACGGCATCCTGCTCATCCTGGACGAGGTCATGTGCGGCATGGGGCGCTGCGGGACGCTGTGGGCCTTCGAGCAGGAAGGCATCGTGCCGGACCTCGTCGCGATCGCCAAGGGCCTCGGCGCCGGCTACCAGCCGATCGGAGCGGTCATGGTCTCGCGCAAGGTGTCCGAGGCGATCATCGGCGGCAGCGGCTTCTTCCAGCACGGCCATACGTACATAGGGCACGCGGCGGCGTGCGCCGGTGCCCTTGCGGTGCAGAAGCGCTTCCACGAGGACGGCGTCCTCGCCCGGGTGTCGCCTTTGGGGCAGTCCCTCGAGGCAAAGCTGAGGAACGCTTTCGGGAGCCACCCGAACGTCGGCGACATCCGCGGGCGCGGACTCTTCTGGGGCCTCGAGCTCGTCGAGGATCGCACGACCCGGCGGCCGTTCGATCCCAAGCGGAGGGTGCACGCGCGCGTGAAGCGGGCCGCCCTCGAGGCCGGGCTCCTCTGCTATCCCATGGGCGGGACGGTCGACGGGGCGCAGGGCGACCACGTGTTGCTCGCCCCCCCGTTCATCCTGGAGGAAAGGCAGCTCGACGAACTTGTGGATAAACTACACGCCGCCATCATGGTTACTCTCACCCAGGAGGAAGTCACATGAAGCTCTCGCTCGTCGCCGCAGCCATCGCGGGCGCCGGACTGCTCGGCGCACTTCCAGCGGCCCAGGCCCAGCAGAAGTTCATCACCATCGGAACCGGTGGCGTCACCGGCGTGTACTACGCCGCCGGCGGGGCGATCTGCCGCCTCGTCAACAAGGACCGCTCGAAGCACGGAATCCGCTGCTCGGTCGAGTCGACCGGCGGGTCGGTCTTCAACATCAACACGATCCGGGCGGGCGAGCTCGACATGGGCGTCGCGCAGTCCGACGTGCACTACAACGCCGTGAAGGGGCAGGGCCAGTTCCAGAAGGACGGCCCGTTCAAGGAGCTGCGCGCGGTGTTCGCGCTGCACCCCGAGCCCGTCACCGTGGTCGCGCGCAAGGAAGCGAACGTCAAGACCTTCGCCGACTTCAAGGGCAAGCGCTTCAACGTGGGCAACCCGGGCTCCGGCACGCGCGCCTCGCTCGAGGAGCTGATCGGCGCGATGGGCTGGAAGCTTTCCGACTTCTCGCTCGCCTCCGAGCTCAAGGCCGACGAGCACGGCCCCGCGCTCTGCGACGGCAAGATCGACGGCTTCATCTACCTCGTCGGCCACCCGGCGGCCAACATCCAGGACCCGACCACCGTATGCGGCGCGCAGCTCGTCTCCGTCACCGGCCCGGCCGTCGACAAGCTCGTCAAGGAAAAGCCGTATTACGCGAAGGCCACCATCCCCGCCGGCCTGTATCCGAACAACCCGCAGGCGACGCAGACGTACGGCGTGCTCGCCACGATGGTGAGCTCCTCCAAGGTGCCCGCCGAAATGATCTACGCCGTCACCAAGGCGGTGTTCGACAACTTCGACGAGTTCAAGAAGCTGCATCCCGCGCTCGCCAACCTGAAGCCGGAGAACATGGTGAAGGACGGCCTCAGCGCGCCGCTGCACGAGGGCGCGGTGAAGTACTACAAGGAGAAGGGCTGGGTGAAGTAGGCCCCCGCGCAACCCCGAAAAAGGGGTCAGAGCAATTTTCCGGAAACGCGAGGCAGGAAGGCGTGACCGGTCCATTGCTCTGACCCCTTTTTTCCCTTGGAGGAGGGACGATGGCTGAGAAGGCGAAGGGAAAGCCGAGCGCAGAGCTCCAGGAGCTGGTGGCGGATGCGGACATCGGCGGCCGCGCGGCGGGCGGCCTGGCCGGCAAGGCGATCTTCGCCGTGTCCGTGGCCTGGTCGCTGTGGCAGCTCTGGTACGCCTCGCCGCTGCCCTTCGAGCTCGGCACGGGCCTGCTGAACGACACCGAGGCGCGGTCGCTCCACCTCGGTGCGGGCATGCTGCTCGCCTTCCTCTGCTTCCCGCTCGTCAAGAAGCAGCGCCACCGCATCCCGTTCTTCGACTGGATCCTCGCGCTCGCCGGCGCCTTCGCCGGCGCATACTTCCTTCTCTTCTACAACGAGCTTGCGACCCGGCCCGGGCGGCCGATCCTGCAGGACATCGTCGTCGGCTCGATCGGACTGCTGCTCCTGCTCGAGGCCACCCGCCGCGCGGTGGGCCTGCCGATGGCGATCCTGGCGGTCCTCTTTCTCGCCTACATCATGCTCGGGCGCTACCTGCCGGACGTGCTCGCGCACAAGGGCGCCTCGTTCGAGCGCATGCTCTCCCACCAGTGGCTCACCACGGAGGGGGTCTTCGGCGTCGCGCTCGGCGTGTCGGTCGGCTACATCTTCATCTTCGTGCTCTTCGGCACGCTGCTCGACCGCGCCGGGGCCGGCAACTACATGATGCAGGTGTCCTTCGCGCTCCTCGGGCACATGCGCGGCGGGCCGGCCAAGGTGGCCGTCGTGTCCTCGGGCCTGAACGGCCTCATCTCCGGCTCCTCGGTGTCGAACGTCGTGACCGGGGGGATCTTCACCATTCCGCTGATGAAGAGGGCCGGCTACGGCGGCATCAAGGCCGGCGCGATCGAGACCGCCTCGTCGGTGAACGGCCAGATCATGCCGCCCGTCATGGGCGCGGCGGCGTTCCTGATGGTCGAGTACGTGGGCATCCCGTACACGGACATCGTGAAGCACGCCTTCCTGCCGGCGGCGATCTCGTATGTCGCGCTCTTCTACATCGTGCACCTGGAGGCGCTGAAGCTCGGCATGGAGCCGATGGCGAAGGCGCGGACCCGCACGCCCGCCCAGAAGGCGATCGCCTGGGGCCTCGGGATCTCCGGAACCATCGTCGTGTGCAGCCTCATCTACTTCATCGCCCAGGCGGCGAAGAACCTGTTCGGTCCGGCCGCGCCGTGGATCCTCGGCCTGCTCCTCGCGGCGTTCTATGTCTACACCGTGTACGTGGCCGCCAAGTGCCCGGACCTGCCGGAAGACATCGATGTGGAAAATCCGGTGCTCCCCGAGACCTGGCCGACGGTGAAGGCGGGCCTGCACTTCCTGATCCCGATCGGCATCCTGATCTGGTGCCTGATGATCGAGGAGCTCTCGCCGGCGCTCTCCGCGTTCTGGGCGACCTTCACGCTGCTCGTGCTGATGGCGACCCAGCGGCCGCTGACGGCGTTTTTCCGGCGGAAGCTCCACGCCATGAAGGTCGAAGCGCTCCAGGGCCTGGCCGACGTGATGCATGGCCTGAACGACGGCGCGCGCAACATGATCGGCATCGCCATCGCGACCGGCACGGCGGGCATCATCGTCGGCGGCATCACGCTCACGGGCCTCGGCTTTCGCATGACGGACTTCGTCGAGGTCGTGTCCATGGGCAACGTGGTGCTGATGCTGCTCTTCACCGCCTTCGTGTGCCTGGTGCTCGGCCTGGGCGTGCCGACCACGGCGAACTACATCCTGGTGGCGACGCTGATGGCGCCGGTGATCGTCGAGCTGGGCGCACAGTCGGGGCTCGTGATTCCGCTCATCGCCGTGCACCTCTTCGTCTTCTACTACGGGATCATGGGCGACATCACGCCGCCCGTGGGCCTCGCGACCTTCGCCGCGGCGGCCATCTCGAGGGAAGACCCGATCAAGACCGGCGTCCAGGGCGCGCTCTATGCCATGCGCACGGTGGTGCTGCCGTTCGTGTTCGTCTTCAACCCGATGCTCCTGCTCATCGACGTGCCGAGCTGGTGGGACGTCGCCCTGGTCGCCTTTTCCGCCACCATCGCCTCGCTCCTTTTCGCCGCCGCGACGCTCGGCTGGTTCTACACGCGCTGCAAGTGGTGGGAGATCGTGCTGCTCCTCGCGGCGACCTTCGCGCTCTTCCGGCCCGACTTCTTCATGGACCGCATCGCCGCGCCGTACACCGAGGTGCCGGCGGGCGAGGTGTTCAGGGTCGCGGGCGAGCTGCCCGAGAACGACCGTCTCGTGCTCGTCATCGCCGGCATGACCATCGAGGGCGAGGACGTCAGGAAGACCGTGGCGGTGCAGCTCGGTCCGAAGGTGGAGGGCAACGCCGTCGCCGCGGGGCGCAAGCGCCTCGCCGAGGCGGGGCTCACCGTCACCGCCCTGGGGCCGCAGGTGCAGGTTGCCGCGGTGCGCTTCGGCAGCCGGGCGCGCAAGTCCGGCTTCGAGCAGGGCTTCGAGGTCGCCGCCGTCAAGGTGCCGACCGACCGGCCCTCGGAGCACTGGGTCTACATCCCCGCGCTGGCGCTTGCCGCCTTCGTCTGGTTCATGCAGCGCGCCCGCTTCCGGGTCGGCGCCGCCGGCGCCCGGCGTGCGGTGCGGCAAAGCTAGGCGCCGCGGCGCAGGCGCAAGCCCGGCGGCCCGCCACGCGGCGCTTACCCCACGAGGACGTTCGCCCTCACGGTTGCCTCGCAAATCTGAAATAAGGTAAGTTTACTTACGATTTCTCTTGAGGAGGCGTCCATGGGCATTCGATTGCGCGCCGCCGCGGCGGCGGCAGTATTGGCGGTATCGGCGGTTTCGTTTCCCGCGGTGGCGCAGGACTGGAAGCCGACGAAGCCCGTGCGCTTCGTCGTGCCCATCCAGGGCGGCACGGTCGACATCCTCGCGCGGCTGACCGCGCCGCGGCTGCAGGAGAAATGGGGACAGCCGGTCGTGGTGGAGCAGAAGCCGGGCGCCGGCGGCAACATCGGCACCGACTTCGTCGCGAAGAGCGAGCCCGACGGCCACACCATCCTCGTCGCCTTCACCGCGCCGATCACGGTGAACCCCACGCTTTTCGGCGACAAGATCACCTACGACCCGCAGAAGGACCTGACCCCCATCACCCTCGCGGTGACGACGCCCCAGTTCTTCACGGTCAATCCCGAGGTGCCGGCCAACACCGTGGCGGAGTTCGTCGACTACGCGCGCAGGAACAAGGGCAAGCTGAGCTACGGCTCGGTCTCGATCGGCAGCGCCTCGCACCTCACCATGGAGATGTTCAAGTCGGCCGCCGGCGTGGATCTGGTGCACGTGCCCTACAAGGGATCGGCGCCTACGGTGACCGACCTCCTTGCCGGCGTCGTCCAGGCGGCGATGCTCGTGCCCGGCAACGTGGTGCCGCACCTCAAGAGCGGCAAGCTCAAGGTGCTCGCCACGACCGGCCGCAAGCGCTTCTCCGGGGCGCCGCAGTATCCGACCCTCATCGAATCGGGCTACGAGGACTTCGAGGCCGTCGCCTGGATCGGCTTCCTCGCGCCGGCCGGCACGCCGCGCAACGTCATCGACACCTATCACCGCGAAATCGTCGCCATCCTCCAGACGCCGGAGGTGCAGAAGCGCCTCACCGACATCCACTTCGAGATCGTCGCCAGCACGCCCGAGAAGTTCGCCGAGTACATCCGCTGGGAGACGCCGCGCTGGGCCAAGGTGATCCGGCAGACGGGCGCCAAGGCAAACTGAGGCGAACTGGGGCCACCTGAAGCGAGCTGAAGAGAACGCAGGCACACCGAGACAACCATGAAGTCCGCCGAAAAACCGTTTCCGCATCCTTCCGTCTTCCTCGACCGCAAGAAGCTCGAGCGCATCAAGGGCTATCGCGTGCACGAGGCGCGTACGCCGGAGAAGCCGGTGCGCGTGGTCACGCCGTCGCAGACCATCGGGCCTTTCTTCGCGCTCGGCCTGGTCGCCTCGAACGAGGACGACCTCGCCTGCAAGGCCGCCGGCGGACCCCGTGCCGAAGGAACGCCCATCGTGGTGAGCGGCCGGGTCACCGACGAGGCGGGAAAGCCCGTGCGCAAGGCGCTGATCGAGGTGTGGCAGGCGAACCGCTGGGGCAAGTACGAGCATCCCGACGACGTGACGCCCGCCCCGGTCGATCCCAATTTCAAGGGCTGGGGCCGCATGCTCACCGACGGCGAGGGACGCTACCGCTTCCACTCGATCAAGCCCGGCGCCTACCCGAACCCGGGCTACGACAACTGGATGCGCCCGCCGCACATCCACTATTCGATCTTCGCCGCCGGCGTCATGCAGCGCCTGATCACGCAGATGTACTTCCCGGGCGAGGCGCTGAACGACATCGATCCCATCCTGAACGGCATCGAGGACCTCGATGCCCGCGCCTCGCTCATCGCGCGCGAGACGGGCCCCGGCGCCTACGAGTTCGACATCGTGCTGCGCGGCGCCGGCGAGACGGCCTTCTTCGTCGACGGCTAGCGCCCGGGCGGCTTGCTCACGGGCGAGCGCGAGGACTCGTTCAGCGCGCCCGTCAGCTTGGCGAGGAGCTCGACGAAGCGCCGGCGCTCGCGCGCCGGAAGCGGCGCGAGCAGCCGCTCGGAGGTGCGCCACGCGGCGCCGGCGGCGTTTCGCAGCACCGCGCGGCCCTCGGGCGTGAGCACGAGCGTTTTCCGCCGCTTGTCTTCGGCGGAGCCGTCGCGCCGCAGCAGGCCGCGGCGCTCGAGGCCTTCCAGCACCTGCCCGACCGTCGCGCGATCGAAGCCGATGGCGCGCGCGAGCGCCGCCTGGTCGATGCCGGGGTGGCGCTCGATCACCATAAGCGTGCTGTGCTGCGGCGGCGTGAGGCCGAGCGAGGCGCATTCCTCGGCGAAGATGCCGACCGCGATCTGGTGCGCGCGCCGCAGGAGGAAGCCGGGGCGGGCATAGAGGTCCTCGAGGTTGCGTTTTGCCATGGCGGGAGCAAGTATAGGCTGGCGGGGCGCGTCGCTCCCCGGGCAAGGGCCGCGCAGGATTGACAGCGCTTCTGCGATGCTTTTATCGTAAGAATACTTACTAATTTTGCAGCGAGACGCTTCGTCATGGACCATGCAACCGCAGAGCTGCTCGTGCGCACGGGGCCGGGCACGCCCATGGGCAACCTCATGCGCCGGTACTGGGTGCCGGCGCTGCTCGCTTCCGAGATCGCCGAGCCCGACTGTCCGCCGGTGCGCGTGAAGCTTCTCGGCGAGCGCCTCGTCGCCTTCCGCGACAGCGAAGGCCGGCCGGGGCTCGTCGACGAGTTCTGCGCCCACCGCGGCGCCTCCCTTTTCCTCGGGCGCAACGAAGAGGGCGGCATCCGCTGCTCCTACCACGGCTGGAAGTTCGACGTGACGGGGCAGTGCATCGAGCTGCCTTCGGTGCCCAACCTGGCCTGCAAGATGAAGATCAAGTCGTACCCGTGCATCGAGCGCGGCGACATCGTCTGGGCCTACATGGGGCCGCCGGAGAAGCAGCCGGCGCCGCCAGAGCTCGAATGGTGCCTGCTGCCGTCCAGCCATCGCTACGTCAGCAAGCGCTTCCAGCGCACCGGCTGGCTGCAGGCCATGGAAGGCGGCATCGACACCACGCACGCGTCCTGGGTGCATCGCTACGAGCTCGAGCAGGACCCGATGCACAGGCACGCCAAGGCGAACAAGTACATCAAGGCCGATCGCAATGCGGTCTTCGACCTCGAGGAGATGCCGCACGGCCTCACCATCTTCGGCCGGCGCAACGGCGAGGACGACTCGCACTACTGGCGCATCACGCAGTGGATCTTCCCCTGGTTCACGCTCATCCCGCCGTTCGGCCCGCACGCGCTGGGCGGGCACATGTGGATTCCGATCGACGACGAGAACTGCTGGGCCTGGAGCATCAACTTCCTGCCCGATCGCCCGCTGCCTGAAGAGGAGCTCGCAGCCATGAAGGAAGGCAAGGGCATCCACTTCAAGGCGATTCCCGGCACCTTCATGCCGGTCGCGAATCCCGACAACGACTGGCTCATCGACCGGCGCGCGCAGAAAGAGCGCCAGTCCTTCAGCGGCGTGGAGGGGTTCTCCATCCAGGACGCCTCGCTCCAGGAGAGCATGGGCCCGATCCAGGACTACTCCAAGGAGCACCTCGTCGCCACGGACAAGCCGATCGCCATGGCGCGGCGCATGCTCGCCAAGGCCGCGCGCGCGCTCGAGCAGGGCGTCGAGCCGCCGGCGCTCGACCCCGCTTCGCAGCGCGTGCGCGCCGCCTCGGTCCTTCTCGACCGGGGCGTGAAAGCGCACGAGTGGGCGCGCGAAGCGCTGGATGGCCTGACCAAGCCCGTGTACTCGGTCTGAGGCATGGCGTCGGCAGGCCAGCCCGTCAAGGGAAGCGTCGTGCTTGTCACCGGCGCGAACGGCGGCATCGGACAAGCGCTGGTGGAAGCGTTCCGGGCCGCGGGGGCGGCCGAAGTGATCGCGGCGGTGCGGCCGGGGAAAACCGCGCCGGCGGGAACGACGCCCTGCGCGCTCGATGTCTCGGACCCCGCGTCGGTCGCCACGGCCGCGTCGCTCTTTGCGCAACGCGTCGACATCCTCGTGAACAACGCCGGCGTCAACGGGAACGGACGCCTCTTCGCGCCCGGCGCCGAGGCGGCGGCGCGGAGCGAGATGGAGGTCAACTACCTCGGTTTGCTCGGCATGATCCGCGCGTTCGCGCCGGCGATGCAGGCGCGCCGTAGCGGCGCCGTCGTCAACCTGCTGAGCTTTCTCGCGCACGTGAACCTGCCCGTCATGGCCACCTACTGCGCAAGCAAGGCGGCGGCGTACTCGCTTACGCAGGCCGCGAGGGCCGAGCTCGCCCGCTTTGGCGTGCGGGTGCTCGGCGTCTTCCCGAGGCTGGTGGATACGGCGATGAGCGGCCATATTTCAGCGCCGAAGCTCTCGCCGGCGGAGCTTGCCGGCGCGATCGTCAATGCTCTCGAGCAGGGCGTGGACGATCTCTATCCCGGCAACGCGGTCGAGGCCTACGAGGCGTTTCGAAAGGATCCCGGGAAGCTCGAGCGGGAGTTTGCCGCGCGGCTGCCCGACTAGCCGGCGGATCGTTGATCGCCCGCACCGCACCGGGCGGCAATCTCTCCGGCGGTGGCGAACCAGACGCCCTCGCGGCGGCGAAGATCGGCCAGCACCTCCTCGAGGTACGAGATGCGCCAGGGCTGGCCGACCAGCCACGGGTGCAGGCAGAGGACGAGCGCGCGAGGCCGGCTTTCGCCGTCGGCCAGCAGCCGCTCCGCCGCGTCGGCGATCGACTGGCGCCAGCGCGCCATGCTGAGCTTGCGATGCCAGTGGGCGAAGACGTCGTCGAGGTCGATCGCCATCGGCAGCGAGACGAGCGGCCCGCCTGGCGTGCGCATCGGGTAGGGGAGCTCGTCGTTCGGCCAGTCGAGCACGTACCGGATTCCCGCTTCGGCAAGGAGCGCCGGCGTTCGCGCCGACTCGCCCTGCTCGGGGCCGAGCCAGCCGGCGACGTCGCCGCCGGCCGCTTCCCGCACGGCTTGGAGCGCAGCGCGGATCTGCGAGCGTTCATCTTCCTCGCCCAGGCGGCTGGAAAGCAGGCGCGTGACGGCCTCGCCATGGGCAGCGATCTCCCAGTTCCGGCGGCGGCATTCGTCGACCACTACGCTGCGTTCGCGAGCGCAGTAGGCGTCCACCGCCGCGGTCGCCCTCATGCCGTGGCGATCGAGGGCGTCCATGACGCGGAACACGCCGATGCGGTTGCCGTACTCGCGGTGGGACCACGTGCGGAAATCCGGGTAAGGGCCGCGACCGAAGCCGCCGGGCAGCGAAGCGGGCCAGGCGGCCTGCGCCGGCGGCTGCATCTCGTAGTACTCGACGGCCACGACGAACGCGACTGCGAGGCGCGCTCCGCCCGGCCAGGCACCGCTCGCGCGCGCGCCGATCGGGCTCCAGTCGAACCAGTCGTGCGCGGCGGGGTTCATGTCGTCGCGCGGCGGGCGTCGAGCCAGCGCTGCACCGCTTCGAAGTGGCTGGCGTAGTAGTGATCGGCAATCTCGTCTCCGGTCGCCTGCCAGACGCCGGGACGCGAGAGCATGTAGGCGAGCATCTCGTCCAGGTAGCGCACGCGCTGAGGCTGGCCGATGAGCGCGGGATGGAGCGAGAGGCACATCACGCGAGCCGAATCGGCGCCTTCCACCCAGAGCCGGTCGAACTGGCGCCTCGCGGCCTCGGCGAACTCGTCCGCGTCGAACGCGGCGCCGAGAAACGGCGCATCGTTGATCTCGAGCGCGTAGGGCAGGGAGATCAGCCGGCCCTCGCGCACCCGCAGCGGGAACGGCTGGTCGTCATGGAACCAGTCGGCGTGATAGCGGAACCCGAGGGCCGCCAGCACGTCCGGCGTGCTTTCCGTCGCCGACTGCGGCCCGGGGCCGCCCATGCCCTGCAGCGTGACGCCGGTGAGCGCATGGAGGCGGCGGCGCATGTCTTCGTAATACGCGCGCTCCTCGGCTTCCGACAGCCCGTAGATGAAGCGCGAGTTGCTGATGCCGTGGCCGAGGTAGCGCCAGTCGCGCGCCACCGCCGCCTTGCAGATCTCGGGATGGCGCTCGAGCGCCTCGACGTTCACGCAGGCGGTGCAGCGGACGTTGTGGGCGTCGAGCACTTCCAGCATCCGCCAGAAGCCGACACGATTGCCGTAGTCCTGGCGACCGTAGGCGAGCACGTCGGGCTGCGGCATGCGGGTCCACATGTCGAGCCATGGGTCCGCCGGCGCCATGTACTCGTAGGACAGGATGTTCGGACAGATCCAGAGCGCCACGCGGGCGTTGTCCGGCCAGCGCAGCACCGGCCGGTCGATCGCGGGCACGTAGTCGGTCCAGGCCTGGTCGGCATCCCCGTGCCGTCGCGTCTGCCGGGTGGGAGGTCCGCCCGCGCGATAGCGATACTGCAGCACCTTCAGCTCACCGGGCTTCGGTACGCCTGGCGGGCGTCTTGCGCGTGCCGCGAGCGCGCGTGCCCTCGCGGGTGCCCTTTTTGCCGGGCGGTTGCCTGCTCGCAGGACTCGCGCGCATGCGCCCGGCGGCGAAGAGCACCTTCGCTTCGGCTTCCAGCTTGTCGAGGAGCGCGTCGAACGTCTTTTCCTCTTCCCGGGTGAGCGCGCGGCGCCACTTTGCGTCGAGCTCGCGGAAGGCCTGCTCGATCTCTCCGTAGACGGTCCTCCCCCTGGGAGAGAGGCGCAGGATGACCCGCCGGCGATCGGCGTCGTCGTTGCTGCGCACGACGAGGTTCATGTCGACGAGGCGGTCGACTGCTCGCGTCACCTTGTCGGGCTCCATGGTGCACAGATGCCCGGCGACCCCTGCGAAGATGGGCTCGTAGCGGCCGATGATGGAGAAAATGCGCCAGAGGGCGGCCGAGAGCCCGTGCTTCTTCGCGTAGAGCCCCGCCATGCAGCGCAGATTCATGCTGGACAGCGTAGCGAAGCGGAAGGCCAGCCGGTTCTCGAGACTGGAAGTGGACAAGATCGGTTTCGTCGGCGGGTTGTCGAGGCGGTCGAATTATCGCTCGAATCCACCGGCTCGATTGACACCCGGGCGGGAGGCCCTTAACATGAATTTGTGATCTGCAAATAAATCGCGCCCTGACCGCCGTCCTTCCCGATCCGACGCCATGCTGACCCGCGAAGAGAACATTGCCCTGACCCACGTCGACGCCGACGCGCCCCTCGGCCGGTTCCTGCGACGCTATTGGATCCCCGCCGCCAAGCTCGAGGAGATCGCGGAGCCCGGCGGCGCGCCGGTCCGTGTCGGCTTGCTCGGTGAGCGGCTGGTGGCGTTCCGCGATCCGGACGGGAAAGCGGGCCTGATGGAGGAGTTCTGCCCCCACCGGCGCGCCTCGCTCGTGTACGGCCGCAACGAGCCGGGCGGCCTGCGCTGCCTGTATCACGGCTGGAAGATGGGCCACGACGGCAGGGTGCTGGAGACCCCGGCGGAGCCGAAGTCGAGCAAGCTCGCCAGGAACCTCTGCCACAAGGCCTACCCGGTGCATGAGGCGGGCGGGCTTCTCTGGACGTACATGGGCCCCAGGGAGCTGCAGCCTCCCTTCCCGAGCTTCCCGTGGCTCGACCTTCCGGCCTCGCAGCTTCTCGTCGTCAAGATGTACCAGGACAACAACTTCCTGCAGGGGCTGGAAGGCGATCTGGATCCGGCGCACCCGAACTACCTGCACCGCGACTTCTCGATCGAGAAGGACAGGAGCTGGGTCGGGGCGGGCTGGAAGTCGATCGCCAATCTCATGGCCGACGGCGCGCCGGAGATTCATTGCGAGGAGACGCCTTACCTGATGCGCGTCGGCGCGGTGCGCAAGACCGACGATCCGAAGGTGAACTACGTGCGCACCACCGAATGGGTGGCGCCGTTCTACACCTACATTGCCACCGGCCCCCACGAGTCGCGCCTCTTCAAGGCCTGGCTCCCGATCGACAACTTCAGCTGCTTCACCTTCTACATCCACTACAACCCGGTCCATCCCCTCAACGTTCCGGCGATCTATGCGAACTGGGGCCATCGCACCGAGCCGCCGCACTACCGCACCCCGCACACGCTCGAGAACATGCATCTCCAGGACCGGCGCAAGATGGCGACGGTGAACTATTCGGGCGTGGACGGCGCAGCCGTTCAGGACCGCGCGGTGCAGGAGAGCATGGGTCCGATCTGCGACCGCACCCAGGAGCACCTGGGCACGAGCGACAAGGCGGTCATCTTCTATCGACGCCTGATCCTGCGGAAGCTGAAGGAGATGGACGAAGGCAAGCCGCTTCCGGCGCTCGATCCTTCGCTCGACTTCCAGCACCGCACCGCGTCGTGGTACATGCCGTCCGACCAGCCCTGGCAGGACTGCCTGCGCTACCAGGAACAGTACGAGCGCGACAACCCCGCCGCCAGCGCGGCGTAAGCGGCAATGCCGACCGTCAACTACGTCCGGCCCGACGGCAGCCGCCTGAGCTTCGACGTGCCCTCGGGCACGAGCGTCATGCGGGGCGCCGTGGACAACAACGTCACCGGCATCGACGCGGAGTGCGGCGGCTGCCTCTCGTGCGCCACCTGCCATGTCTACATCGACGAGGCGTTCGCCGGACGTCTCGCGCCGCCGAGCGCCGATGAAGAGGAGATGCTCGCCGGCGTCGCCGCCGAGCGCCGCGCCGGAAGCCGGCTGAGCTGCCAGATCCAGGTGAGCGCCGCGCTCGAGGGGCTGGTGGTGCGCATCCCCGAGCGGCAGACGTGAGCGGCGGGCTGGTCATCGTCGGCGGCTCCTATGCCGCGGCGCAGATTGCGGCGTCCGCGCGCCAGGGCGGCTGGCAGGATCCGATCACGATCCTGAGCGAGGAGGCCGATGCGCCCTATCAGCGCCCGCCGCTCTCCAAGCGCTACCTCACCGAGGATCTCGCCGAGACAACCCTCGCCCTGCGCTCGCCCGCCTTCTATCGGGACAACGCGATCGCGCTCGAGCTCGGCGTTCGCGTCGCTTCGATTGATCGATCGCGCAAGCTGGCGATCGCAGAAACGGGGGCCATCTGGCCCTACGAGCGTCTTGCCCTCGCCACGGGCGCCCGGCCGCGCGAGCTGCCGGTGGAGGGCGCGCGCCTGGGCGGCGTGGTGATGCTTCGGACGCTCGCCGATGCCCGTTCGCTCAAGGGCTCTCTCGCCACGACGCAATCGGTCGTCGTGATCGGCGGCGGCTTCATCGGCCTCGAAGCGGCCGCCTCCTGCGCAAGCCTGGGCAAGCGCGTCACGGTCGTCGAGGCGCAGCCGAGGCTCATGGGGCGGGCGCTGCTCCCCGGCATGGCGCAGTGGTTCGCCGACCTGCACCGGCGAAACGGCGTGCGCCTTGCTCTGGGCGCCACCGTCAAAGCGATCCAGGGCGATCAGGGCAAGGTGAAGTCCGTCCTGCTCGGGAGCGGCGAAGTGCTCGAGGCCGATGTCGTGCTGGTGGGCATCGGCGTGCAGCCGAACGAGGAGCTTGCCCGAGACGCCGGCCTGGAGTGCGCCGACGGGATCGTCGTAGACCGCTTCGCGCGCACGAGCGACCCGGCCATCGTCGCGGCGGGCGATTGCACGCGCCATCCCAGCCCCTGGGCCGACGCGCCCGTGCGCCTCGAGTCGGTGCAGAACGCGCAGGACCAGGCGAGGATCGCCGCCGCCACGCTGACGGGGAAGGAGCTCCCGTACGACGCCGTGCCGTGGTTCTGGAGCGACCAGTACGACGCGAAGCTGCAGATGGCCGGCCTGTGCGCCGCGCAGGACGAAGAGGTCGTGCGCGGCTCGCAGGAGGAAGGGAAGTTTTCCGTGTACTACCTGCGCGCCGGCCGCCTCGTCGCCGTCCATTCGATCAACCGCCCGGCCGACCATATGCTGGCGCGCAAGCTGATCGCGGCCCGGGTCGAGCCGGATGTCGAGCGGCTCGCGGACCCCGGGTTCGACCTGAAGACGCTTCTCCCCGCCTGAGTCAGAGGCGCGGAAGAACGCGCCCGCCGAGTGCGCTCTCCGCAGCGCAGGCCGCCGCAAGGAGCCTCGCGTCGTCGCCGAGCGCGGCAATCAGCGTGATGCCGAACGGCGTGCCATCGGCCGCGATTCCGGCGGGCAGCGCGACGACGGGCGCGCCGGCCTTTCCCGTGCACTTCGCTGCCGCGCTCATCGGCGCAACGAGGAGGTCGACATCGTGCATCGCCAGCGCCGCATCGATGCCGCCCGCCCGGCTGAGCGCGAGGTCGCGGGCGCGGTCGGCGCGGTAGGCGGGGTCGCGCAATCCGGCCGTCGCCTGCGCGGCGAGCAGCAGACTCTGGCCATAGGGAATCGCGTCCGGATGCGCCTCGTTCCACCGGATGAGCGCCTCCAGCGACGCGATGCCGCAGGGCGCGCCCATGTCCTCGAGGAGCGCGTTGAGCGCCGCCTTGAACTCGGTGCGGAAGACGGACGAGCGCGCTTCCTGAAGCTGCTCGGCAGAAGGCAGGTCGCAGGGGTCGACGAGCGTCGCCCCGGCCGCCGAGAGCCGCTCGAGCGCCGCCTCGAAGAGCGGCATGAGGGGCTCGAACTCCGCTCGCGCGGCGATCTGCCGGCGCGGCACGCCGATGCGCAGGCCGCGCAGCGAGCCGGCCTCGCGGCTGTCGGGGTAGGGGGCTTCCGGGAGGGACAGCGTGGCGGCGTCACGGACGTCCGCCCCGGCCATGGCGGCGGCGACGAGGGCCGCGTCTTCCGCGCAGCGGGCAAGCGGCCCCGGCGAGTCCTGGCTCGGCACGAGCGGCACGACGCCGGCGCGGCTCACCGCGCCCACGGTCGGCTTGTAACCGACGACCGAGGAATATAGCGCCGGCGTCTGGATGGAGTTCTGCGTCTCGGTGCCGATCGCGGCGGGCGCGAGCGACGCGGCGACAGCGGCGGCGGAGCCGACGCTCGAGCCCTGTCCGCGCCCATACTCGAGCCCGTGCGGATTGCGCACGGTGCCGGCCACGCCGCTGAACCCGGAGGGCATGACATCGGACACGTAGTCGGCGAATTCGGTGAGGTTGGTCTTGCCGAGCACGATGGCGCCTGCCGCGCGCAGGCGCCGCACGAGCGTCGCGTCGCGGCCCGGAACGCAGGCTTCGAGGGCGCGGGCGCCGGCGGTCGCTCGCAGGCCGTCACCGGTGAAGATGTTGTCCTTCAGGAGGAGCGGAATGCCGTGCAGGGGGCCCGCGTCGCGGCCGGCGGCGAGCGCCTCGTCCGCGCGCCGGGCGTCCTCGAGCGCGCGCGGCGATACTTCCCGCACCGCATTGAGCGCCGGATTGAGCTTTTCGATCCGCGCCAGGTACCAGCCCACCAGCTCCTGCACGGAAAGGTGCCGGGCGCGCAGGGCTGCCGCAATGGCGCGGATGGAGCCCTCGAGGAGGAGGGGCTCGAGGGCGGTCGGGATCGTCGTCTTCATGAGCGTGGCGTCCGAGAGGGCGCGGAGGGGCTTGCGCCATTCCACCGCACCGGTTGAGATAGTTGTAATTTTCAAGTATTGTTCTTCGCAGACGTTTCGGCAACCCGTTTCCGCCACCGTCGAGGATCACACTTGAACCCACTGCCCGCAGCGAGCGCCGAAACCGCGATCCAGATCGACGAGGCGCAGGGTCGCTTCCGCGTCGCGCGCTCCATGTACGTGGATCCCGCGGTGCATCAGGCCGAGATGGAAGCGATCTTCAACCGTTGCTGGCTCTTCGTCGGGCATGACTCCGAGCTCGCCGGGCCGAACGCCTTCATCACCCGCACGATCGCCGGGCGCTCGCTGATATTTGTGCGGGACAGCAACGGGGAAGTGCGCTGCCTGCTGAACGTCTGCCCCCACCGCGGCGCGCAGGTCGTGCGGCAGCGCTCGGGCGTCGCCCGCACGTTCAGCTGCATCTACCACGGCTGGGGGTTCGAGAACACCGGCCGCAACCTCCACATTGCCGAGCGCGACACCTACGCGGCGGGGTTCGACCGCCCCGGCTGCAACGACCTCGTCGCCGCGCCCCGCTTCGAGCAGTACCGCGGCCTCTGGTTCGTGAATTTCGATCCGCAGGCGCCGAGCCTGCACGACTACCTGGGGCAGGCCCGCGAGTACATCGACATCATCTTCGACCAGGCCGAGCAGGGCATGAAGGTGGTCGGGGAGCCCCAGGAGTACAGCGCCAGGGCCAACTGGAAGCTCCTCGCCGAGAACAGCACCGACATCCTGCACGTCACCACGCTGCATCCCACTTACCTCGATCTCGTGAAGACCAACTCCGGGGGGACGATGGTGCGCGCGGCGAAGCAGGTCGGCGCGAGCGTCGACCTGGGGAACGGCCATGCCGTCGTCGAGCGCGAGGCGAGCTACGGCCGCCCGATCGCCCGCTGGATGCCGCTTTGGGGCGAGGAAGCGCGGGTCGAGATCGAGGCGATCCGCGCGCGCCTCGACGCCAAGTACGGCGTCGAGCGCGCCCATCGCATGGCGAACTGCGCGCGCAACCTGCTCGTGTTCCCCAATCTCGTCATCAACGACATCATGTCGGTCACCCTGCGCACCTTCCAGCCCACCGCCGTGGACTACATGGAGATCAGCGTGTGGGCCATCGCGCCGGCCGAGGAGTTCGGCCGGCCGGCGATGGAGCGGCGCCTGACCAACTTCCTCGAGTTCCTCGGTCCTGCCGGCTTCGCCACGCCCGACGACATCGAGGCATTCGAGTCCTGCCAGCGCGCCTATGCGTCGTGGCGCGAGGCCCCCTGGAACGACTTCTCGAAGGGCTTCGGCATGGCGCCGGAAGTCACCGACGAGCTGCCGCAGCGGGTGTTCTGGCTCGAATGGCGCGAGCGCATGATGCGGGCGGGCCGCTAGATGGCGCTCGCGGACATCGGCCGGCCCGAGATCGAGGATTTCCTCGTGCTCGAGGCGGCGCTCCTCGACGAGTGGAAGCTCGTCGAGTGGCGCCAGCTCTTCCTCGACGATGGCCGCTACCTCGTCCCGAATCCCTCGGGCGATCCCTACGCCCCGGTGAGCGAGTCGCTCTATCTCGTCGCCGACGACGGCCACCACCTCACCGAGCGCGTCAAGCGCCTGGGGAAGAAGACGGCGCATTCCGAATACCCGCGCTCGCGCACCCGGCGGCTCATCACCAACGTCCGCGTGCTCGAGCGGCTGCCGGACGCGCTGCGGACGCAGTGCAGCTTCCTCACCTTCCGCACGAGCCAGGGCGTCACCGACTCGTACTTCGGCCGTCACGAGCACGTCCTCGTCGAGGCGGACGGCCGGCTGCGGATCCGGGAAAAGCGCACGATCCTCGACACCGTGACCCTGCGCCCGCAGGGCCGCCTCTCCATCATCGTCTGATGACCTCGAGCCCACCTGCGCGGAGCGGCGCCACCGTCGGCGAAGCGTACGTGCGGCTTCTCGGGGCGAGGGGCATCGACTACGTCTTCGCCAACGCCGGAACCGACTTCGCGCCCGTGATCGAAGGATGGGCGAGGGCGCGGGCCGACGGCGCCGCCGTGCCGGCCCTCGTCACGGTTCCCCACGAGAACGTCGCGGTCTGCATGGCGCTCGGCCACTGGATGGTCAGCGGGCGGATGCAGGCGGTCATGGTCCACGTGAACGTCGGGACCGCGAACACGCTCTGCGGCCTGCTCAACGCCACGCGGGTCGGCGCGCCGATGCTCCTTGCCGCAGGCCGCACGCCGGTCTTCGAGGCCGATGTCGAGGGGGCGCGCAACATCCATATCCACTGGACGCAGGAGATGTTCGACCAGGCGGGCATGGTGCGCGAGGCGGTCAAGTGGGACTACGAGCTTCGCGGCGGCGCGCAGATCGAGACGGTCATGGACCGCGCCCTGGCCGTCGCGCAAAGCGAGCCCAAGGGGCCGGTGTACCTCACGCTTCCCCGCGAAGTGCTGGCCGCGCCGCTCGCGCAGCCCGCCTTCCAGGGGCCCGCGCGCGCCGCGGCTGCCGCTCCGCCTGCCCCGCGCCCGGCCGACATCGAGCGGCTTGCGACGCTGCTCGCAGGCGCGCGGGCGCCCCTTGTCATCACCTCGAGCCTCGGGTTCGACCGCCCGGCGGTCGCGCTGCTCGCGGAGCTGGCGGACCGGCATGCCATTCCGGTGGTCCAGCACGTGCCGCGCTGCCTTTGCCTGCCCGCAAGCCATCCGATGCACGCGGGCTACGACCCGCATCCCTGGCTGAAGGACGCCGATCTGGTCGTCGTCATCGACTCGCAGGTCCCGTGGATTCCGGGGCGGGCGCGACCGCAGCCGGGCGCCAAGGTCGTGCACATCGGGACCGATCCGCTGTGCCACGACCTGCCCATCCGGGGCTTCGAGTGCGACCAGGCGATCACGAGCATCGCCTCCGAAGCGCTGCGCATGCTCGGAGCGGCGCTGGAGAGGCACGCGAGCCGCCATCTCCCGGAACGGCGCGAGCGCGTGCGGGCAGCGCGCGCCGCCATGGCCGAGCGGCTGCAGGCCGAGCGCGAGCGCGCGCGAACGCGCTCGCCCATCGATCCGGTGTGGCTCACGCACTGCATCGACCAGGCGCGCGACGAGCGGACCGTCATCGTCCGCGAGGCGCCGCAGTGCGCCTTCGCCCACCTGAGCTGCGACCGGGAAGGGAGCTTCTATTCGGTCGGCGGCGCCGGCGGGCTCGGCTGGGGCCTGGGCGCCGCGCTCGGCGCCAAGCTCGCCGATCCCGAGTCGACCGTGGTGGCCGTCGTCGGCGACGGCTCCTACATGTTCGGCACGCCGGTCGCGGCTCACTACGTCGGCCTCGAGCAGCAGGCCCCTTTCCTCACGGTCATCCTCGACAACCAGCGCTGGAACGAGGTCGGCGCGGCCACCCGGCACCTGTATCCCGACGGGGTTGCCGCCTCGGACCGACGGCTCGAGCCGCTCACGTACTTCGACCCGCGTCTGAGGCTGGAAAAGGTGGTGGAAACGGTGGGCGGCCACGGCGAGCGGGTCACCGAGCCGGCCGCGCTGCCCACGGCACTGCGCCGCGCGCTGGACGTGGTCCGCAAGGAAAAGCGCCAGGCGGTACTCGACGTAGTCTGCTCAAGCTAAGGAGGCACGGCCATGCTCGCGCGACATCTCTTGCTTGCCCTGTTGCTGGTCCTCGCCGGCGCTGCGCAAGCGCAGGATTTCCCCGTCCGTCCCATCACGCTCGTGAACGGCTTTCCACCCGGAGGCGGTCCGGACATCCTCGCTCGCCAGCTCGCCGCCGCCCTCACCAAGCGGCTCGGCCAGAACGTCATCGTCGAGAACAAGCCCGGTGCGAGCGGCACCATCGGCGCTGCTTCGGTGGCGCGCGCAGCGCCCGACGGCTACACGCTGCTTTTCGGCGTCGCCTCCAACCTCGTCGTAAGGCCGGCGACGCTCAAGGTGCCGTACGACCCCGTCACGTCCTTCGCGCCCGTGGTCGAGATCGCGAGGGGCCCGTATCTCCTGCTCGTCTCGAGCAAGCTGCCGGTCAAGACGACGCGGGAGTTCATCGACTATGCGCGCGAACGGCCGGGCAAGATCAACTTCGGCTCGGTTGGACCCGGAAGTCCGCACCATTTCGCCGGCGCGCTGTTCGGCCGGGAGATGGGGCTGCAGCTCGTGCATGTTCCCTACAAGGGCGGCGGGCCGGCCTACGCGGCGTTTCTTGCGGGCGAGATCCAGATGCTCTTCGACAGCATGCCGGGCCCGCAAGCGCATCTTCAGGCCGGCACGGTACGCGCGCTCGGCGTCACGGGCGAGCAGCGCCTCGCCGTGCTCCCCGACGTGCCGACGTTCATCGAGCAGGGCATCGAGGGAGTCGACATCCACTTCATGTTCGGCGTGATGGCGCCCGCCGGCACCCCCCGCGACATCGTCCTGCTGCTCAATCGCGAGATCGCGCATTCGCTGAACGACGCCGAGGTCCGCAAGACGCTCGCCCGGCAGGCCGTGGCGCCTTCGCCGGGGACTCCCGAGGCGTTCGGAAAGCGGGTGGCCTCCGAGCTCGAGCGCTGGAAGAAGATCGTCGCCCGCACGGGATTCGCCGGCGACAAGTAGACCTGGAACCGAAAGGCGATCAATGAAAGGACTGAAAGACAGGGTGGCCGTCGTCACGGGCGGCGCGAACGGGATCGGCGCCGGGCTCGCGCGCGCGTTCGTCCAGGCCGGAAGCAAGGTCGTCGCGGCGGACGTGAACGGAACGCAGGGCGAAGAGCTCGCCCGCGAGCTAGGTGAGCGCTGCGTCTTCCAGCGCACCGACCTTCGGAGCGACAGTGACCTGGAGCGGCTTGTGGCTTGCGCGGTCGAGCGCTTCGGCGGCATCGATTTCCTGATCAACGCGGCGTGCACGTACGCCGATGGCGGCGCCGAGGCCGACCGTGCAACGTGGCAGAACGGCTTCGACGTCAACCTGTTCGGGCACATCGTGCTCATGCAGAAGGCGCTGCCGTACCTGCGCCGCTCGTCGTGGCCGTCGATCGTCAACTTCTCGAGCGAGGCGGCGCACGTGGGATTGCCGTCGCGCTGGGTCTATCCGGCGAGCAAGGCCGCGATCGAGCAGGTCACGCGCAGCCAGGCGATGGATCTCGCGGCGGACGGCATCCGGGTGAACGCCGTCATGCCCGGCTGGACGGCGAAGCCGTGGCAGGAATCGGCGCCTCAGGAAGTGAAAGACCAGTACGCCTACTGGGCGAAGCGCCTTCACATGCTCGGCCGGCTCGGGCGCATGGAGGAAGTCACCGACGCGGTCCTCTTCCTCTGCTCCGAGCACGCCGGATTCATCACGGGTAGCTGCCTGCGCGTGGACGGCGGGCACAGCGCCATGGGACCCCAGGGGCGCGACGTGGTCCTGCCCACGACGCTTCGGAAGGGAACGAAAGCCGCTCAACCTGGCACAGGAGCCTGACCATGAAATGGATTCGCGCAATTGCTGGACTGCTTGCGCTGCTCGCGGCTACGGCCGCCTCGGCGCAGGACTACCCCAACCGGCCGATCACCATGATCGTGCCCTTCCCGCCCGGCGGGTCGGTCGATACGGTCAGCCGCCAGATCGCGGCGGGCCTCAGCCGCCACATCGGCCAGAGCGTGGTGGTCGAGAACAAGTCGGGCGCCGGCGGCACGATCGGCAGCGGCATGGTGGCGAAGGCGGCCCCGGACGGCTACACCATCCTCCTCGGCACGACGAGCGCCCTCGCGATCTCGCCCGCCGTCTACAAGGACGTCTCGTACGACCCGCTGAAATCCTTCGTGCCGCTCATCGAGGTCACGCGCGGGCCGTTCGTCGTCTCGGTTCGGCCCACGCTCGGCGTGAAGGACATCCGGGGACTGATCGACATGGCCCGGAAGAACCCGGGCAAGCTGAACGCAGGCTCGGCGGGCAAGGGAAGCGTCCACCACCTCGCGCTCGAGATCTTCAAGCACGAAGCGGGCGTGGACATCGTCCACGTGCCTTTCAAGGGCGGCGCGCCGGCCTGGACGGCGCTGCTCGGCGGCCAGATCGATCTTCTCTTCGACAGCATGCCCGGGCCGCTCCTCTTCCCGGGCCGCGTCGTGCCGCTCGCCGTGGCGGGTCCCGAGCGGCTTCCGGGGCTTCCGGACGTGCCGACCTTCGCCGAGGTCGGCATGCCGAACGTTTCGACCATCTTCTTCTGGGCGATCGTCGCGCCCGTCGGAACGCCGGCGCCGATCGTGGCGAAGCTGAACGAGGCGCTCGGCAAGGCGCTGCGCGATCCGGCCATGAAGGAAACCTTCGCCAAGCAGAGCATGGAGACCTCGCCGGGAACGCCGGAGGAGATCGCTAGCTTCATGCAGCGCGAAGTACCGCGCTGGCGGGAAGTCGTCCGCCGGGCGAAGCTGGGCGACCAGTAGGCGTCTCGCCGGAGGCTGCGTTGACCGACGCCGCGCCGGACTGCCTCGGACCGAAGCCGCTCGTCGCGCCGGCGACGAGGCTTCCGGCGGGCGCGTGGGACACGCACTTCCATGTCCTCGGCCCGCAGGCGCGGTTTCCGTACGCGGCAAAGCGCAAGTACACGCCGCCGGATGCGCCGCTCGAGAAAGCGATGGCGTTCCACGACGCGCTCGGCATTGCCCGCGGGCTCGTGGTGCATGCGAATACGCATGGCTTCGACAACGCCGTCGACCTCGATGCGGTGGCGCGCTCCGACGGGCGATACCTCGCGGTGGTGCGGCTCGGCGCCGATGCGACGCCCGGGCGCTGCCGGGCGCTGCACGCCGCAGGCGCGCGGGGCGTGCGCTTCGCGTTCAATCCGCAGCACGGCGGGTCGCTCGATCCTGCGGTCTTCGACCATGTCATGCGCTGCATCGACGGCCTCGGCTGGTTCGTCGAGCTGCACTTCGATGGCGGCGCGCTGCCGGCGCTGCGGCCGTGGATCGAGACGATTCGCGCGCCCGTCGTCATCGACCACATCGGGCGCATCGATCCGTCGCTTGGCACCGCACAGGAGCCGTTCCGTGCGCTCGTCGAGCTCATGCGGCAGGAAAACGTATGGGTGAAGCTGAGCGGCGCAGACCGCCTTACTCGCGAGGGGCCGCCCTACGACGATGTTGCTCCGTTCGTGGCCGAGCTCATCGCGGCGGCGCCGCAGCGCCTGCTCTGGGGAAGCGACTGGCCTCACACCGGCGTCTTCGATCCGGCCCGCATGCCCGAGGACGGGGCGCTCGTCGACGCGCTGGCGCGCTTCGTCCGGGACGAGCGGTTGCTACGGCAGGTGCTGGTCGAGAACCCGGAGCGGCTGCTCGGGCTGCGCCGCTAGAAAGAACATGGGTTCCCGCCTTCGCGGGAACGACGGGAAGATCTTCTTAAGAAGATCTTCTTAATTAGAGAGCTCAGCCGGGAATTCCGGTGGTGGCGCTCGCTGGCACGCGCGGCCTTTCGCGGGCGGGTGCCGGGCGAGGCGGCCAGCGCATGCCATTTCGGGCCACGTCCGCCGCAATCCCGCGCATCTCGGCGGGCGGCTTCGGAAAGCCGCTTCGGCTGCTGTAGTCGCGGTAGGCGGTACGGTGCGCCTCGGCGCGGCGCAGGGCGCCAGCCGTCTGCACGTCAAGCGCCGTCACGCCGGCCACCGCGGCCATCGCGGCGGCGGCGCGTGCTTTGCGCGGCGAGCGCGCCAGGCCGGCGAGGTCCAGCGCATCGCCCGCCACGCGGGCCCACATCCAGGGCGTGGGGTTCCTTGCCGCGAGAATGCCGATGCCGGTCACGAGCTCGCGCGCGCCGCAGACGCGCAGCAGCCGCTCTCGGCCGTGCATTCCGGTGGCGCGGGCGACGTGCCGCGTGGCGAGGAGCTGCGCAAGCCCGAGCCCGATGCTGAACCAGCCGAGCGCGGCGGCCGCGGAAGGGGCGGTTTTCGTCTTCATGCACCGGGCCTCATGGGTGGAGGACGACCTTTACGCAGCCGTCGTGCTTCTCGCGGAACGTCCGATACAGGTCCGGGCCGTCCTCAAGCGTGCCTTCGTGGGTGACGACGAACGAGGGGTCGATCTCGCTTTCCTGCACGCGCCGCAGGAGGTCGTCGGTCCAGCGGCTCACGTGCGTCTGGGCCGCGCGCAAGGTGAGGCCCTTGTTCATGAGCGCGCCGAAGGGGATCTTGTCGACGAGGCCGCCGTAGACGCCGGGGACGGAGAGCGTCCCGGCGGGGCGGCAGGCGTAGATCATCTCGCGCAGGACGTGCGGCCGGTCCGTTTCCAGCATGACCGCCTGCTTCGCGCGGTCGAGCATCGAGTCGACCGCGCGCGTCGCGTGCGCCTCGAGCCCTACGGCGTCGATGCACTTCTCCGGGCCCTTGCCGCCGGTCAGCTCGTGAAGTCGCTCGAGCACGCTTTCCGCCTCGAAATTGACGGCAACGGCGCCGCCCGCCTCGGCCATGCTGAGCCGGTCGGGCAGGCGGTCGATGGCGATGATCTGCCGCGCGCCGAGCATCACTGCGGCGCGGATGGCGAACTGGCCCACCGGGCCCGCGCCCCAGACGGCGACGGTGTCCTCCGGCTCGATCTCGCACTGCACGGCCGCCTGCCAGCCCGTCGGCAGGATGTCGCCGAGGAAGAGCACCTTGCGGTCGTCGAGCCCGTCGGGGATCCGGACCGGGCCCGAGTCGGCGAACGGCACGCGCACGTACTCGGCCTGCCCGCCGGGATAGCCGCCGGTCAGGTGGGTGTAGCCGTACAGGCCCGCCGTGGCGTGGCCGAACACCTTGTCGGCGAGGGCTTTCTTGCGATTCGAGCGCTCGCAGACCGAGAAATTGCCGCGCCGGCACTGCTCGCACTCGCCGCAGGTGATCGTGAACGGCACCACCACCCGGTCGCCGACTTTCAGTCCCTGTCCGTTCATGGAGCTGTGGGCAGAACCGGCTTCGACGACCTCGCCCATGAACTCGTGGCCCATGATGTCGCCCTCGAGCATGCCGGGAACGAAGCCGTCGTAGAGGTGCAGGTCCGAGCCGCAGATGGCGCAGCTCGTCACCTTCACGATGGCGTCGCGCGCGTCCTCGATCATGGGGTCGGGGACCGTATCGCAGCGGATGTCGTGCTTGCCGTGGTAGCAGAGGGCTTTCATGCCCGCCCGGCAAGCAAGATTGCCGCCCGCGAGGGTAGAATCCGCCTCTTTTCAGTCACTCCGATGGCTCTCATCGTCCAGAAATTCGGCGGCACCTCGGTCGGCTCGGTGGAGCGCATCCGCAATGTCGCGCGCCGCGTGGCGAAGTGGAAGGCGGCCGGCCACGATGTGGTGGTGGTGCCCTCGGCCATGGCCGGCGAGACCAACCGACTCATCGCGCTCGCGCGGGAGCTGCAGCCGCAGCCCGATCCGCGCGAGCTCGACGTGGTCGCCGCCACCGGCGAGCAGGTGACCATCGGGCTCCTCAGCATGGCGCTCATGGAGCTCGGCGTGAAGGCGCGCAGCTTCACCGGCTGGCAGGTGCGGGTCCTCACGGATTCGGCGTTCAACAAGTCGCGCATCCTGAGCATCGATGACGGCGCCATCCGCGCCGCGCTGAAGGACGGCGCCGTGGCGGTCGTGGCCGGCTTCCAGGGCGTGGACGAGAAGGGCAACATCACCACGCTCGGCCGCGGCGGCTCGGACACCTCCGCGGTGGCGCTCGCCGCGGCGCTGAAGGCGAACGAGTGCCATATCTACACCGACGTGGACGGCGTCTACACGACCGACCCGCGCATCGTGCCGGAGGCGCGGCGCCTGCGCACCGTCACCTTCGAGGAGATGCTCGAGATGGCCGGCGCGGGCTCCAAGGTGCTGCAGATCCGCTCCGTCGAGTTCGCCGGCAAGTACCGCGTGCCCACGCGGGTGCTCTCCAGCCTCACCGACCCCGAAATCCCGGTGGAGGAGGAGGGGCGCTCCGGCACGCTCATCACTTTCGAGGAAGACCCGCACATGGCGATGGAGAAGGCCGTCATTTCCGGCGTCGCATTCAGCCGCGACGAGGCGAAGATCACCGTCCACGACGTTCCCGACCGCCCGGGCATCGCCTACGCGATCCTCGGCCCGATCGCCGACGCCAACATCGACGTGGACGTCATCGTGCAGAACGTCGGCGTCGACGGGCAGACCGACATGACGTTCACGGTGCACCGCAACGACTACCCGAAGGCGGTCAAGATCCTGCGCGAGCAGGTCCAGCCGCACATCGGCTGCAAGGAGGTGAGCGGCGACGAGCGGATCGCCAAGGTGTCCGTCGTCGGCATGGGCATGCGCTCGCACGCCGGCATCGCGGCGCAGATGTTCCGCACGCTCGCCGAGGAAGGCATCAACATCCAGATGATCTCGACCTCCGAGATCAAGATCACCGTCGTGGTGGACGAGAAGTACATGGAGCTCGCCGTGCGCGTGCTGCACAAGGCGTTCGAGCTCGACCAGGAGTAGGGATCATGGCCGATCCCGTCCTCTGCGACATCGACGCCCGCGGCGTCGCCACCGTCACGCTCAACCGCCCCGAGGTGAACAACGCCTACGACGAGGCGCTGATCCGCGGCCTGCTGGCCGGCCTCGATGTGCTCGAGGCTAACCGGGACCTGAGGGCCGTGGTCCTGCGCGGCAACGGAAAGCACTTCCAGGCCGGCGCCGACCTGAAGTGGATCCGCAGCATCGCGCCGAAGTCGCAGGCCGAGAACGAGCAGGCCTCGCGCGACACCGGCACGGCCGTGCGACGCCTGAACGAGCTGCGGGCGCCCACGGTCGCCCTGGTGCAGGGCGGCTGCTTCGGCGGCGGCACCGGCATCATCGCCGCCTGCGATGTCGTGATCGCGGCCGACAACGCGATGTTCTCGATCGCCGAGACGCGCTGGGGGCTCATGGCGGGGATCATCCTGCCGCAGCTCGCCGACGCCATCGGCGCGCGCCAGGTGCGCCGCTACGCGTTGACGGGCGAGCGCTTCGGCGCCGAGGAGGCCCGCCGCATCGGGCTCGTGCACGAGGTGGTGCCGCTCGCCGAGCTCGCTGCCGCCGGCGAGCGGATCGTGGACCAGCTGCTGCAGAACGCGCCCGAGGCGAACGCCGTCACGAAGGCGAGGGCGCTGCAATTCGCCTTCGGACGCGTGAGCGACGACGTGTTCGAGTCCCTGGTCGTGGAGCATGCGGCCAAGCGGCGTAGCAGCGAAGGCGCCGAAGGCCTCGCCTCGTTCGTCGAGAAGCGACCCGCGGCCTGGTACAGAAAAGGCTGACGCGCCGAACCTTGGTACCGTGCCCCGTTGGAACCATAGCGGCTGCCGCTACGGGCACGATCGCACGACGCATGACACTCTTTAGCATCGCGACCTGTAGCGAGGCCTCGCGCCGTCCGTAGCGAATCACGACAAGGAGGAAACCATGGCGGGCAAGTCGATCAAGGACAAGGCGAAGTACAAGGCGCTCAAGCGCAAAGGCATGTCGAAGAGCCGCGCCGCGGCCATCTCGAATGCCGGCAAGAAGGCGAGCCGCAAGGGCGGCAAGAAGGCCGCCG